>NZ_JBAQXC010000244.1:0-9722 GCF_049299235.1 Rhodococcus sp. (in: high G+C Gram-positive bacteria)
GTGCGTTGGAACGCAGCGCCACCGACGCCGGACGTCGCCGCGTCGTCCTGGAAACCGGTACCGCACAACCCGAAGCGATTGCCCTGTACGAGGCGGCCGACTACACCCCGATGCCCGAGCGGTACGGCCGGTATGCACACACCGAATTCGCGCGCTACTACCGCAAAGCCCTGCCTCCGCTGCGCCTGGCGGTCGCCGAGGATCTGCCGATCCTCCAGGACATCGAGGTGGCGGCGGGCGGCCCCTTCGCGGATCTGGGCATGACGGTCGTCGCCGACGACGACCCGCCGAGCATCGACGAGTTGCGCCACTACTGCGACGATGCCAGGGCGTGGGTCCACGTCGATTCGTCGGGCCGGCCGGATGGCTACCTGCTCGTGGACATCGTCGACGGGCACACCCACATCGAGCAGGTGTCGGTACATCCGGATCACGCACGGGCCGGCATCGGCCGGTCGCTGATCGACCATGTCGCACTGTGGGCCCGCGACCGCGGGTACAACGCGCTCACGCTCACCACCTTCGTGGATGTGCCGTGGAACGGTCCGTACTACGAGCGGCTGGGATTCCGCTTCCTCGACGACACGCATCTCACCGCCGGACTGCGGGAGATCCGCGCCGCCGAGGCACAGCACGGTCTGGACCGGTGGCCGAGGGCCGCGATGCGACGCGACCTGTGAGAGCCGCTGCCGGCCGGGACGGTTCAGCGCACCCGATACCCGGTCTCCGGGTCGAAGAACAGCACCGGTGAGTCGACCGGCCGGACCCGGACCGTGTCGCCCGGCGTCACCGCGATCCGACCCGGCAGCCGCACGACGATGCTGCCCGATTCGGTCGTCCAGTCGCCGCCGTCCGGAACAGTCAGGTGGAGAAGCGATTCCGCGCCGAGGTATTCGACGGTGCCGACAGTCAACGCGACCGCATCGGAATCGGTCCCGGCGGCCAGCACGAACGACTCGGGGCGGATGCCGACGGTGATACCGGCTCCGGTCCGATCCGAGGTAGGCACCGGAATCGACATCTCCCCGACACGTGCCGCACCGTCGACGACCGGCGCGGTGATCAGATTGGTGGCGGGCGCACCGAGGAATCCGGCGACCATCGTGTTGACCGGATCGTTGTAGAGCTCTTCCGGGGTCGCGACCTGTTGCAGCACCCCGCGGTTGAGCACCGCGACCCGGTCCCCCATCGTCATCGCCTCCACCTGATCGTGCGTCACGTACACGGTGGTGGTGCCCAGCCGCCGCTGCAATGTCGAGATCTGGGTGCGGGTCTGCACCCGCAGCTTCGCATCGAGGTTGCTGAGGGGTTCGTCCATACAGAACACCGCGGGTTCACGCACGATCGCGCGACCCATCGCGACCCGCTGGCGTTGCCCGCCCGACAGGCGGGCCGGGCGCCGGTCGAGGTATTCGGTGAGGTCGAGCAGGCGCGCCGCTTCCGCGACGCGCCTGCCGCATTCGTCCTTGCCCACACCGGCGTTGCGCAGCGCGAAGCTCATGTTCTGCGCAACGGTCATGTTGGGATAGAGCGCGTAGTTCTGGAACACCATCGCTACATCGCGATCCTTCGGCGCCATGCCGGTGACATCCCGGCCGCCGATCTCGATGTGGCCGGAGTCGATCGCTTCGAGTCCGGCGACCATCCGTAGTGTCGTCGATTTCCCGCATCCCGACGGGCCGACGACGACGAGGAATTCGCCGTCCGCGACGTCGAGGTCGAGCCGGTCCACGGCGAGATGGTCCGATCCGGGGTATCGGTGGGAGACCGCGCGGAAATTGATGGACGCCACTGATGGTCCTTCGTGTTCTGGTCGGCTCGGCGTGAGCCGACGGGATTGCAGGCGTGAGCCGACGGGATTGCAGGCGCGAGCCGACGGGGTTACAGGCGCGAGCCGACGGGGTTACAGGTTCGGGGAGATCTGACGGTCGATGATCGCCTGGATGCGGTTCTGGACGTCGCCCAGTGCGACAACCGGATCGGCGTTCTGCAGCGCGATCTGCTCGAGTCCCGTTCCGATGATCTGGTCGGCACCCGGCACGAACACCCGCGCGTAGTCCTGCGACCGGGTGTGCGCCAACTGGTCGACGGCGGTGCGCGCGTTGGGGTTCTGCTCGAGGAAGGCCTTCATCGACGGGTCGTTCACCGCGGACTTACGGACCGGCATGTAGCCGATGTTCTGCGAGAAGTAGGCGGTGTTCTCCGCGTTGGTCACGAACTCGATGAACGTCAGGGCGTTGCGCTTGCGTTCGTCGGAGATGTTCGCGGGGATGGCCAGGCCCGCACCGCCGGTGGGGCAACCGGGCTTGCCGTCGGTGCTCGGGAGGAATGCGGTCCCGAAGTCGAAGGTCGCGTTGGATGTGATGCCGGACAGGTCACCGGTCGAGGCGATCGTCGAGCCGATGACACCGGCGGCGAAATCGTTCGCGATGTCGTTGGAGACCACGGCGTACTTCTTGCCGTGGATCATGTCCCCGAGGAATCGCGCTGCGGTGAGGGTCTTCTCGTCGGTGAACCGGAGTGCCCACTGGTCGGAGTAGGCACCGTCGAAGGTCCACACCGGGCCCTCGAACGTCCATCCGAGGTAGTCCTTGGCGTTGCCCCAGCCGTGCGCGGACTTGCCCGCGCCGATCGCTTCCTGCAGGCGCGGGCCCCACTCGTCGAACTCCTGCCAGGTCTGCGGGCCGCGGTCGGGAAGACCGGCCTGCTGCCACAACTGCTTGTTGTAGTAGAACAGCGGGGTGGACCGCGCGTACGGGAGCGCCCAATGGTTACCGGCGAACTCGTAGTCCGCGACAAGGGAATCCACGTAGTCGGACGTGTCGACCCCGACCTGGCCGTACAGGTCGTCGAGGGGTGCGATCGTCTTGTTCAGGGCGTAGTTGAACCACCAGACATCGGACAGGACGACCACGTCGGGAAGGTCGCCGCCGGACAGTGCCGCGTTGAACTTCTGGGACACCTCTTCGTAGTTCTTGCCCGCGCTGACGAGGTTCACCGTGAGGCCGGGGTTCGCGGCCTGGAACCGGCTGATCAGTTCCTTCTCCACGTCCTGGGACTTGCCGGGGTGGTTCGACCAGAAGGTGATGGTGTCGGTGCTTGCGCCGGACGCCGAGTCCGACGACGATCCGCTGGTGCCTGCGCAGGCGGCGAGGGTCGCCGTGGCGAGTGCTGCGCCGCCGAGACCGAGAAACGAACGGCGGGTGTAGAACTGCTTGGATGGGCTCACTGCCGACTCCTGATGTGATGGTGGACGGGCTCTCGGTGCCGGGAAGCACCGGGTTCGGGTGTGTGGTCGCGGGCGGATGCGACCGCGCGGAGGCGGGTCATCCCTTCACCGCTCCGGAGGTCAATCCCTTGATCATGTGCCGCTGCAACACGAGGAACACGGCGAGGACAGGGAGCATCGTCAGCAGCGTCGCGGCCATGACGATCCCCCAGTCGGTGAGGCCCTCGTTGTTCTGCAGCAGGGTGAGGCCGACGGGCAGCGGCGCGACGTCACTGTTGTCGGCCATCAGGAACGGCCACAGGTATTCGTTCCATTCGTTGACGATGGTGATCAGCGCGAACGCGACCAGTGTCGGCCCCGAGATGGGAAGGATCACGCGGGTGAGCAGACGCACGTGGCCGGCGCCGTCCATCCTGGCCGCTTCGATCAGTTCGCTCGGGATCGACAGGAAGTGGTTGCGCATCAGGAAGGTACCGAAGGCGACACCGGCGAGCGGGACGATGATGCCGGCGAAGGTGTTGCGCCATCCCCATTCCGCCACCAGCGCATAGTTGGAGATGACGGTGATCTGGTTGGGCACCATCAGGGCCGCGATGATCAGCAGGAAGACGGCGTTCTTGCCGGGGAAGCGCAGGAAGACGAGTCCGTACGCGCTGAGTACCCCGAGGGTCAGTTTCACCACGGCGAGGACCGAGGTGATGATCACCGAGTTGCGGAGGTAGGTCCAGAAATCGAAGATCGTCGTCGCATCCACATAGTTCTGCAGGTACAGCGATTGCGGCCACCACGTCACGGGCAGCGTGTAGATCTCCGCTCGTTCCTTGAACGAGGCGAGAACGATCCAGACGAGGGGCAGGCCGATCACCGCCAGGGCGAGGATCATCGCGGCGTATGCACCGATTCGGATCGCGCGGCCCCGCGAAACTCCAGGTCCGGTCGTCATCGGGCGTTCCGATCCATCATGCGCACCTGTGCGACGGTGATCACCAGCAGGACGAGGAACAGGATCGTCGCGACGGTGGCGCCGTAGCCGGCCCGGAAATTCACGAATGTCTCCTGATAGACCTGGTAGACCATGGTGGTGGTGCCGGTTCCGAGCGGACCGCCGCGGGTCATCACGTTGATGATGTCGAAGACCTGCAGCGAGTTGAGCAGCACCGTGATCGACAGGAAGTACGTCGCCGGGCGAAGTTGCGGGGCGAGAACCCGGCGGAACCGCGCCCACGACGATGCACCGTCGACGAGGGCGGCCTCGTCGAGTTCGACCCGTCGTCCCTGTAGCGCGGCGAGGTAGATGACGAAGGCGTAGCCGAGGTTCTTCCACAGGTACGTCACCGTCACCATGAACAGCGCCCAGCCGGGTTCCAGATAGAAGTTCGGCGCGGTCAGGCCCATCCGTGATATCACATCCTGGACCAGCCCGAACGTGGGGTCGAACACGAACTGGAAGGCGATGCCCACCGCGGCCCCCGACAGCACGAACGGGGCGAACAACGCCGACCGCACGAGGTTCCGGCCCTTCAACTGCCGATCGAGCAGCAGCGCCAGCCCGAGCCCGAGTACCAGCGATCCGGCAACCGCGACGACGGTGAACACGACCGTGTTGCCGACGATCTGCCAGGTGTCGGAGCGAGTGAACCACTCGCGGTAGTTCTCCAGCCCCACGAAACGCGAGGTGGGGCTCGAGATGTTCCACTCGAAAAAGGACAGGCGGATGTTGTCGATCAGGGGTCGGTACGTGAACAACGCCAGGAGCAGGACATTCGGCCCGACGATCGCGGCGAACAGCACAGCGTCGCGTCGGAACCTCGGTCCAGCACCCGAGTCGGGGAGTACTCGTTCGGTGTCGGAGGGCACGCGCGGCAGTGTGCACGGCCGATCCGAACACGCGGTGTCCGTAACATGGCGACTGTATGTCCGATTCGCGATGTCCGTCAGATATCCGCCGCTACCCGCATACCCTCGATCGTCGCCGAGTCCAGCCGGCGCGGCGTCACCGCATCACCGATGCGAACAACCCGAAAGCACTCGTCCTGCAGATCACGCCACAATTCGTCGGCCGGAACCTGATGGGTCGCGACTACCACATGATCAACTGTGCGGCACTCGGTTCTCCCGGTCAAGTGATCGCGGAGCGTCACCTCGAGCCCCCCTGCCGCCCCTGTCAGCCCTGCCACCCCTGCCACCACGACGTCGGTGATCTGCTCGATACCCTTGTCGTGGGCACGCCGGATCCAGCCGGTCATTTCGAGGGTGAGCCCGAGATCCTGGCCGACGATCATGCCGCTGGTACACACGGTGACCGCACAGCCACGGTCGGCGAGCAGTTCCGCCACCGACGTGCCCTGGTGGAATCCGAGGTCGTCGACGACGAGCACCCGCCCGATCGGTGTGGCACTGCCGGTCGGTGTTGCACTGCCGGTCGGTGTTGCACTGCCGGTCGGTGTGGCCCTGCCGGTCGGTGTGGCCCTGCCGGTCGGTGTGGCACTGCCGTCGAGCACGTCGCGTACGTCCACCACCCGTAGTGACTCGCCCGCCCAGTCCGGACGCCGCGGCCGGGCACCGGTGGCGACGACCACCACATCCGGACGGTATGCCCGCACGGTCGCGGTGTCGGCGTCGACACCGGTGCGGATCTCGACGCCGGAGCGTCGGCACTCGGCTTCGAGGCTGGTGACGGCACCGAGCAGTTCGCCGCGGTGCGGAGCGGACGCGGCGGCACGAATCTGTCCGCCCAGCAAGCTTTCTCGTTCGATCAGGGTGACCGTGTGTCCGCGCTGCGCCGCGGTCGCGGCGGCCTGCAGTCCCGCCGGTCCCCCGCCGACGACGAGGACCCGCCGCAGTGTCGTCGGGGCCGGTGGCGGTGTCGTCGGGGCCGGTGGCGGATCGTCCTCGTATCCGGCATACGGGTTGACCGCGCATCCGATCGGGCGGCCGAGTCCGACGCGGCCGATGCAGTCCTGGTTGCAACCGATGCACGGGCGGATCTCGTCGCCACGACCACCCAGGGTCTTGCCCGCGAAGCCGGGATCGGCGATGTGCGCGCGGACCGCCCCGACGAGATCACAGACCCCGTCGGCGAGGGCGGCCCGGACCTGCTCGGCGGTGGTGAACCGGCCGACCCCGACGACCGGCAGGTCGACGGCGGCGCGGATGGCGCCGGGCACGAACAGTGAATAGCCGTGCGCGGTGGACATGGGCGCTTCGACGAGGTGCAGGGTTTCGGTCGCGACACCGACCGAGGTGCTCAGGTAGTCGACCATCCCGGTTGCGTCGAGCAGGCGTGCGACATGCACGGCATCATCGACGTCGAGGCCGCCGGGGGTGCCGTCGTGGCCGCTGAGCCGGACCCCGAGAACCCGGCCGGGGCCGAGTGCGGCGCGTACCGCGGCCACCACCTCGAGCAGCAGGCGGGCGCGGCCGGTGCGGTCGCCACCGTACTCGTCGGTGCGCGGGTTGGTACCGGCTGCGAGGAAGGCACGCAGGATCGACGCCTGCGAGCACTGGATCTCGACGCCGTCGAACCCGCCGTCGGCGCAGCGCCGGGCGACTGCCGCATAACCGGCGACGAGTTCGCCGATCTCGTGTTCGCCGATCGCGACGGGCACCTCACGGAACAACGGGTCCGGGTCCGGTCCGGGTGCCCACAACGGCCGGCCCGTGTACATTCCGGTACCTTGCGCTCCGTTGTGGTTGAGCTGGGCGAGGATTCGCGTTCCATACGCGTGCACCGCGTCGGTGAGCCGTCGATATCCGGGCAGCACGGCAGGGTCCCAGCCGCGGATCAGCTTCTCGTAGGGCCGATCCGAGGGGTGCACCGTGTGTTCTTCGGTGACGATCATCGCGGCACCACCGCGGGCACGGGCGACGTAGTAGGCGATGTGCCGATCGGTGATCTCACCGTCGACGGCGAAGTTCGTCAGATGCGCGGGAAAGATGATGCGGTTGCGCAACGTGACCGGGCCGAGCCGCAACCGATGGTGCGGGTCGGCGCCGGTCACGTCACGCGCCACCGCTCAGACCTTCGAGTTGCCCTGGTCGAGTGCCATCTGGCTGCCGGTGATGGTCTTGGCGCGGTCGCTCGCGAGGAACAGGACCGCGTCGGACGTGTCGTCGGGATCGGCGATCGGCTTCTCGGTGAGGATCGGCGCGAAGTTGGGGAGCCAGTGCGGGTACTTCTCGAACATCTTCAGCGCACCCGGATCGGTGCCCATCGGGGTGTTCACACCGTACGGGTGGATCGAGTTGACGCGGATGCGGTACTCGCCCAGTTCCTTCGCGGCGGTCTGCGTCATCCCGACGAGTCCGAATTTCGCTGCCGCATAGTTGATCTGGCCCGGCATGGCCTTGAGCCCGGCGACGGAGCTGACGAGGATGATCGACCCGCCGTTGCCGGCCTCGATCATCGCCGGGGTCGCGGCCTTGAGCGTCTTGAACACACCGGTGAGGTTGATGTCGATCAGTTCCTCGAACTGGTCGTCGGGCATCTCCCAGAAGCGGTTCCACGAGCAGATGCCCGCGTTGGCGACGATGATGTCGAGGCGGCCGAACTGCTCGACACCGTCGTCCACGGCGGCCTGCAGGGCGGCACTGTCGCGCACGTCGGCCTTGCGGGCGACGATCTTGCCGCCCGCTTCCTCGACGAGACGCACGGTCTCGTCGAAGTCGTCCTCGGTGGCCTGCTCGTAGCTGATGTACTCGGACACCGACTTCGCGACGTCGACACCGATGATCGAGGCACCTTCGCGCGCAAACCGCAGCGCGTGGTTGCGTCCCTGACCGCGTGCGATGCCGGTGATGAAGACGACCTTGCCGTCGAACTCGCCCATGTGGCTTTCCCCTTCGATCCGCATATGAAACCAATTACAGGTCTATGGCCAGACGATACGCCTCCCGGATCGCCTCCCGCACCGTCCGTGGCGCGACGCAGTCGCCGACTCCATTACGCCCCATTCCGGCGAACGTGTCATCCGGCAGTCCCGCTGAGCAGTCCACGAACAGCGCGTCCGGGACGGTGGTCCGCTGCCCCGTCACCGGATGCGCGAGATGCACACCGTCGGAATCGACCGCACACACCGTGACACTGCGATGCCGGGTGACACCGGACCGCAACAGTCGCGCGTTCGCATCGACCAGATCGCCGGTGGGCGAGAGCCGCGACCCGGCGATCGGATCGCACGTCGCATAGTGCACGCGGTGCCCGAATGCGGCCAACCGTTCCGCGACCGCGACCGCGACCGGCCCGCCGACCGGATCCCACACCAGTACCGTCCGCACCGCAACAGGTGGGTGCTCGAGTACCCGACCGGAGGTCGTGTACCACTCCGCGACGACGGGGAAATCGGGTGCGCGAGAACGACTGCCGGTGGCGAGCACGATCACGGTCCCGGCGGCTCGCGCGTCGTCGAGGTCGGTGGCGGTGACCTCGGAACCGGTACACAGTTCGACGCCGTGGTCGCGGCACCTGTCCTCGAGCCAGTCCGCGAGGGTCGCGAGACGGTCGCGTCCCGCCCCGACGGACACGACCCGCAGCATTCCGCCGAACCGGGCCGCGCGCTCACGGACCCGCACCCGATGGCCCCGCGCGGCGAGGGTACGCGCCGCCTCGAGACCGGCCGGGCCACCGCCGACGACGAGGACATCACGAGCCTCGGTGGGCGCCGGTACGGGCTCGTCGGCTTCGTTCCCCGCCTCGGGATTACCGATGCACCCGACCACCGGATTGTGGAAGTCGCGAACCAGACACACCTGGTTGCACAGCACGCACGGCCGGGGCGCTCGGCCGTCACGCACGGACACGACGAGATCCGGGTCGGCGATCTGCGCGCGGGTCATCTCGACGGCGTCGCAGACACCGTCCGTCAACGCGCGCTGCGCGTGATCGGCGTCGATGATGCTGCCCTGCAACACGATCGGCACCGACTCGGACACGGCGTCACGGATGCGGCGGCAGAGTTGTTCGTTGAACCCGGCCGGAGTGTGTGCGTCCGGGCGGTAGGCGCCCGGGCTGAACAGCCCGCCGCGCACCACGGTGAGCAGGTCGAGCGATGCGGCGAGTTCGGCGGCGTACCCGGCGGCGAGGTCGGGCGTGATGCCGGCCCACGGGGCGTTCTCGTCGCAGCTCAGCCGGAGCGCGAGGATGCGCCCGGAACCGAGTTCACCCCGGACGGCTCCGATCACCGTGCGTAGCAGCAGCAGCGGATCGGTTCCGTAGCGGTCGGTCCGCAGATTCGTCAGCCCGGACAGGAACTGGCGCAGCAGCGAGGTGGGACCGGCATCGAGTTCGACGCCGTCGACGCCCGCCGCGACCGCGGTCGCGGCAGCTCGGCGGAACCCGTCGAGCACCCCGTCGATGTCGGACTCGCTCATCTCGGCGGGCAGTTCGCGGGTCGCCGGATCGGCCACCGGCGACGGTGCGTGCAACGCCGACCTGGTCCAGGCACTGGATCCCTGCAGGCCGGCGTGGCCGAGTCCGGCCAGCACGAGCGTGCCG
>NZ_JBAQXC010000245.1:0-15272 GCF_049299235.1 Rhodococcus sp. (in: high G+C Gram-positive bacteria)
CCCACGGCCGCTATCGGTCGACCGTCAGGACGCGGGTGTCCAGCTGTCGGGGCCGAAGACCTCGTAGTGGATGTTCTCGGCAGGCACGTTGCGTTCGATCAGGGCTTCGCGCATCGACAGCATGAACGGCAGGGGGCCGCACAGGTATGCCTGGGTGTCGGGTTCGAGCGGCAGGTCGGTCAGTTCCGCGCGACCGAGCCGGACGGTCGCCAGCGGCTGGCGGGCACCGAGATCCTCGTACCAGCGGTGCACCTCGGCGCCGGGGATGCGTTCGACGAGCGTGGCCAGCTCCTGGCGGTGTGCGTGGTTTGCCGCGGAGCGGTCTGCGTGCAGAACCGAGATCCGCCGGGAGTCACCGGTTTCCGCGAGGTGCGAGAGCATACCGATCATCGGCGTGCAGCCGATGCCTGCCGACGCGAGGAACAGTGGCGCGTCGTTCTCGGCGAGGATCAGGTCGCCGAACGGCGTGGTCACCTGCAGTTCGTCGCCCTCGAAGACGTTTTCGAACAGGTAGTTCGAGACCTCGCCGGCGGGGACGACGGTGCCGTCCGCGGCGGGCTGGGCGAGCACCCGCTTGACGGTGATGCGCCAGTCCCCCTGTGACGGCGCACTCGACAGGCTGTACTGACGAATCTGGCGGGCACCGTCGGCGAGCTTGACGCCGACCGAAAGGTATTGGCCGGCGCGGAAACCGGGGAGGGGGGCGCCGTCGAGCGAGGTGAGGACGAAGGAGACGGTGTCCGCGGACTGGTGGACGCGATCGCCGACGCGGACGGTGCGCCACACATCGCCGACCGCGACGCCGGCGGACTTGTAGAGATCGTCTTCGAGCTTGATCAGGGTGTTGGCCATCAGCCAGTACAGCTCGTCCCAGGCGGCCGCTACTTCGGGAGTGACTGCCTCGCCGAGGATTTCGACGATGGCCTCGAAGAGGTGCTTGTGGACGATCCAGTACTCGTCGGGCTTGATGCCGAGCGATGCGTGCTTGTGGGCGATGCGGGACAGAATCGCCTCGACGGCGGCGGGATCGGGATTGAGCTGCAGGGTCGCGAATGCTGCGATGGAGCCCGCGAGTGCCTTCTGCTGCTCACCTTGCTTCTGGTTGCCGCGGTTGAACAGGTCGCGCTCGAGTTCGGGGTGTGCGGCGAACATTTTCTTGTAGAACAAGGGGGTGATGTCCCCGATGGCAGCACCGACGGCGGGCAGGGTTGCCTGGATGACTTCCTTGGATTCGGGGGAGAGCGGCATCGTGGGCTCCGTTCTGGTAGAGAGATTCGCGGTAGGTCTGGTCGGACGTTGTCAGACGGCCGGGCGGGTCAGCTTCAGCAGTACGGGCTGTCGTTGTGCTGTCGCGAGATCCGTGATGGTGACCGAGTCGAGTGTGGTGTAGAACGCCTCCTGGGCATCGCGCAAGGCTTTGCGCAGGCTGCATCCGGACCGCAACGGGCACGGTTTCCCCCCCTCGCAGTCGACGACCTCGTCGTCGCCTTCGAGTTGCCGTGCCAGCCATCCGATGGAGGCGGTTCGGCCGAGTTCGGTGATGGTCAGGCCACCGCCGCGGCCGCGGCGGGTGGTGACGACTCCGAGCTCGCTCAGGCGGGCAACCACTTTGGTGGTGTGTGCATAGGACAAGTTCAATTGCTCGGCAACGAGTTTCGTGCTGGGCAGGGTGTCCGCCGCGGTGGCTGCCAGGTGCATGACAACCCTCAGTCCGAGATCGGTGAACTGAGTGAGTTGCATGAACACAGACTAGATAATTTGCATCCAAGATGACAATTTAATGTGATCCAAATCGCACAGTCGGGCAACCTCGAATTCCATCGTGCCGCACCCGGTCAGCCGCCACCAGAGAAGTCCGTACCCGATCCTGCCGGGCAGAAAGTCCGTACCCGCGGGCAGTCGGGCAGGATAGCCTCGGATCGTGACTCTCTCCGAAGGACATGATCAGGTGGTGGTGGGCGTCGACGGGTCGCCCGCGTCGGCATCGGCAGTGCGGTGGGCGGCCGCGACGGCGGCGGGTCGGAGGCGTCCGCTCCGAATTGTGCATGTCATCGACTTCTCGCCGACCGGTTACTCCGGCGCGCCCTACGTCGAATCCGCGAAGGTCTTCGAGTGGGCGGAAGAAGACGGGCGAATTCTTCTGTCCGACGCCCTCGCCGCCGCACGCGCGATCGCGTCGGACCTGGAGATCGAGTGCACGCTCGTTCCCGCCGGCGGATCGCGCTGGTTCGTCGAAGAATCCCGTCGGGCCCGCATGATAGTGCTCGGCGCATCCGGAAGCGGCCGGATCGGCGAAGCACTGCTGGGCTCGACGCCGGTCGTCGTCGCCAGCCACGGGCACTGCCCGGTCGTCGTCGTGCGCGGTGACTCGTTCGATGCGACCGCACCCGTCGTCGTCGGTGTGGACGGCAGTGCGGTCAGTGATCGCGCCGTCGCCGTTGCATTCGCCGAAGCAGCACAGCGCAAGGTCGCACTTGTCGCAGTTCATGCGTGGAGCGACGTCAAGGTAGGCACCTTCTCCGGGACCGACCGCGCCGAACTCGTCGAACCCGAGGCATTCGAGCAGAGCGAGCAGGTGTTGCTCGCCGAACGACTGAGTGGGTACTGCGAGCAGTATCCCGACGTGGTCGTGCATCGAGAGATATACCTCGACGGGCCGCGCGTGCACCTCCAGGCATGGAGCGAGAAGGCACAACTCGTCGTCGTCGGTAGTCGCGGACGCGGCGGGTTCACCGGCCTGCTGCTCGGCTCCACCAGCAACGGTCTGATCCGGGACGCGCACTGCCCGGTGATGGTGGTGCGTCCCGAGTCCGTGTGAGCCGCGGACGGTAGGGTTCGGGTGCACGGAATCGACGAGTGCCCTGCCGGGCGCCTCAGGATTGGGGAGATGCATGCGCATCGGAATGGGATTGAACTACAGCGGCGGTTTCGCCGAGACCGCTGCCGAGGTCGCCGATCTGGAACGAGCCGGCCTCGACATCGTCTTCGTTCCGGAGGCGTACTCGTTCGACGCGGTCAGTCAGATCGGCTATCTCGCCGCGAAAACCACCCGGCTCGAACTGGCATCCGGCATATTCCAGATCTACACCCGCACCCCGAGTCTCACGGCGATGACCGCCGCCGGGCTCGATTTCGTCTCCGACGGTCGCTTCGTCATGGGCCTCGGCGCCTCCGGCCCCCAGGTCATCGAGGGCTTCCACGGCGTCCCCTACGATGCGCCACTCGGCCGCACCCGCGAGATCGTCGACATCTGCCGGCAGGTGTGGCGCCGGGAGAAGGTTCAGCACCAGGGCAAGTACTACCAGATTCCGCTGCCCGCCGAGCGCGGCACCGGCCTCGGGAAGCCGCTCAAGATCATCAACCAGCCGGTGCGCGAACGCATCCCGATCGTCATCGCGTCGCTCGGCCCGAAGAATGTCGCGATGACCGCCGAGATCGCCGAGGGCTGGGAGCCGATCTTCTACCACCCGGAGCGGGCCGCCGACGTGTGGGGCGACGCCCTCGCCGCGGGCAAGGCCAAGCGCGATCCGTCACTCGGCGACCTGCAGATCTATGCGACGCCGACGCTGGCCATCGGCGACGACGTCGATCACATGCTCGAATGGGTCAAACCGCATCTCGCGCTGTACATCGGCGGCATGGGCGCCAAGGGCAAGAACTTCTACAACGACCTCGCCGTCCGCTACGGCTACGCGACGGAAGCCGAAACCATCCAGGACCTCTACCTGGCAGGCAAGAAGCAGGAAGCGGCCGCCGCCGTACCCGACGAATTGGTACGCGCCGTCTCGCTCATCGGCCCGGAGGGCTATGTTCGCGAACGCGTCGCCGCATTCGCCGAATCGGGTGTCACCACCTTGTCGGTGAGCCCACTCGCCGCCGACGGCCCCGGCCGTATCCGACTGATCGAGCAACTCCGAGCGATCTGCGACTGACACGCGTCGCGTCAACACCGAGAAGAGGACACAGATGAGCGACCCCAAACCGATCGTCGTGGCCGTCGACGGATCGGACGCGGCAGCCGCCGCGGTGATCTGGGCGGCACGGTCCGCCGCAGCCCGCGCGCTGCCGTTGCACATCGTCACCGTCGTGCACGTGCCGTCGTTCTACTACTCCGAGCCCTACCTGGCGCAGAGCTTCCACCAGGAAATGAAGGACACCGCCCGCGCGCGGCTCGACAACGCGGCCGTCCTGGCGCGGCAGACCGCGGAGGAGACCGGCCCCCTCACGGTGACCACCGGTCACCTCGAAGGGAAGGTCGCTCAGACGCTCGTCGAGTTGTCCGCTCGCGCCACCCAACTCGTCCTCGGATCGCGTGGACTCGGCGAGGTGAAGGGGCTGCTCATCGGATCGGTGACGCTCGCGGTCGCGGCGCACTCGCATGCGCCGGTCGCGGTGGTCCGCGGACGTACCCTCGACGGCGCGCCGCCCGCCGAAGGACCCGTCGTCGTCGGTGTCGACGGCTCCGAATCCTGTGAGCCCGCCGTCGAAGCCGCCTTCGAGGAAGCCGCCGCACGCGGGGCGACCCTCGTCGCCGTCAATGTGTGGAGCGATGTCAGCGTGCAGCCGTCGCTCGGCGCGGTGCCCGAGGATCCGCAGTGGAGCACCATCCAGACCGGAGAAGAAGTGGTGCTCGCCGAACGCCTCGCCGGGTTCCGGGAACGCTATCCCGACGTGGTGGTGGAACGAGTGGTCGCGCGGGACCGCCCGGTGCGAGTCCTGAGCGAATATGCCGAAACCGCACAGCTTCTCGTCGTCGGTACCCGCGGTCGCGGGGGGTTCAAGGGCCTGCTGCTCGGGTCGACCAGCAACGCGCTGATCCAGACGGCGGATTGCCCGGTGCTGGTGGTGCGCCCGCACGACGCACCGTGACGCGGTGACGATCCGGTCCCACCGCCCGACCGGCGGTGGGACCGGATCGTGTGTCGCCACGGAACTTCGGGTGCGCGCCCCGTCTCGGCCGCTACCCGAACTCGTCGAGCCCCCGCTCCCGCAGTTGCGCCCACACGTCCGCGGGGTGCACCCCGCGACGGATCGCGTCGTTCTCGATGAGAACCCCCAACATCATCGACGTCAGATAGGCGATGTCCTCGGCATGCTCGGACTCGTATCGGGTGCGTAGCCAACCGGAGATGTTCTGCTGCTTGGCGGTTCGTGCCATCTCGAGGACCGAGCGAAACAACTCGTCGGTCGGTTCCACGGTGGGGGTGCTCATGTGGTGACCTCCTGGCCACGTCGAGCCTGCCGGGCGAGTGCGCGATCGCGGGATTCCTCGAACCGCACCGCCTGCGCCTCCAGATCGACCAGGAAGGCGTCGAGTTGCTCACGCAAATTTTCGCCCCGCGCACCGAAGTCGGTGCGTTCGAAGATCCGCCACTTGCGCAGCACCGGCTGCACGACCTCGTCGAGGTGCTGGCGCAGATCGTAGATCCCGCCCTTGGCGATCAACACCGCATTGCGCCGGAAGCCCGCCATCGTCGCGCCGGGCATCTGAAAGTTGGTGAGCACCCGCACGACCGCGTGCAAGGCCTGATCGGGGGCGATGTCCAACGCACCCTCGACGATGTTGCGATAGAACATCATGTGCAAATTCTCGTCGGCGGCCACGCGAGCGAGCATCCGGTCCGCGATCGGATCGCCGCAGGCCTTACCGGTGTTGCGGTGCGAGACGCGGGTGGCCAGTTCTTGAAAGGTCACATACGACACGGAATCGAGCATCGAGGTGGCGCCGGGCGCGAACCCGTTCGTCATGTGCTCCATCCGGGCGTTCTCGAGGGCCACGGGGTCGACGCCGCGGGTGACCACGAGGTAGTCCCGCATGACGATGGAATGCTTGTTCTCCTCAGCGGTCCACCGCCCCACCCAGGTGCCCCATGCCCCGTCGAATCCGAAGTGCTCGGCGATCTCACGGTGATAGGACGGAAGGTTGTCCTCGGTGAGCAGATTGGTGATCATCGCGGCCTTCGCGGTGTCGCTGAGCGCGGATTGCTCCGGATCCCAGTCGACGCCACCGAGCGCCGCGAAGTTGCGGCCGTCGTCCCACGGAACGTAATCGTGGGGGTGCCAGTCCTTCGTCATCGACAGGTGCCGGTTCACGTTGTCCTCGGCCACCGGCTCGAGTTCGCGAAGCAGCTGAATATCCGTGAGTTCTTTTGTCACAATGATAATCTCCCTGAATTAATGTCAGTATCCGATGCGCATGATCAATTGGGGCAGTCCGGGTAACACGAGTCGGTCGGCGAACCGCGCCGCGGAGTCCTCGACGCGGAGCGGATGGGTGAGGACCGACGCCGAGAGTCGCGCGTCGACCGCAGCCAGCCAGGCCCGTTCGGTGGCGATTCCGACGCGGATCAAATCGAGTGGTTCGGCGGTGTCGGTGTAGAACACCAGTACCGATTCCCGGTCGATCGCCTCGGCGAGTGTGGTGCTGTTGGGGATGCCGGTGGTGACCAACGCCTTGCCTGCCGGGCCGCCCAGGTCGAGCCCGGCATCCCAGTCGGTGACGACTTCCGTGATGCCCTCGGGCTGCCAATGCGACGTCCACGAGAACATTTCGCGCTGGTAGTGCGGATTACGGCGAACCTCCTCCGCCGAATAGGTCAGTGCCTCGGCGAGTGCCGGCGCCTCGTCGGACGCCAGCAAGCGCACCTGCACGCCGGGCACCTCGTCGACCGCGGCCATCACGTCCGCGATGGTCTCGTCCGCCACGGGAATCTGCGCGAACGATTCGCGGTGACTGCGACGATGCGAGATCGCCGCGTAGTACCGCAGGTCGGAACCCGACGGAGGATGGACCTCCACGGCAGCCACCCGAGCGACCATCTCGGGTCGTTCGGCGTCCGGCAACAGCGTCGTGCGGGTGCGCCAGCCCAGCACCCGAATGCCGAGTTCGAGATTGGCCAGTGCGGTGCCGCACGAGATCAGCCGGTCCGGTCGCAACGGATCGAGGCCCGGGCCGGCGAACTCGAGCCGTTCGTCGAGTTCCGCGGTACGACCCGGCAGGCGCAGATTCCAGGGTTGCGTGTCGTGGATGGACGGAGCCTCGATGACCGCGCGGGCGATGATCTCGGTGTCGCTGGTGGTCCAGGTGTCGGGCGGGACGGCCATGTCGATCCCCTCGTCTCGTCGGTCACCTCTCGCAGGTCACAGGATGTTTCCATGAGGATCACCCGGAATCGGTGCTTCGCGCAGCGGGCGAAGGTCCCGAAACCGTCGTCGAACGGCCCGACGTCGGTACGGTTCGAGGGAACTGGAACGATGGACCCGAATCGTGCGAAATGAAAGGTGCTCCGATGCCCCGCGTGTTTCTCGTCGACGATCACGAAATCGTCCGGCGTGGTCTGGTCGATCTGTTGAGCAGCGTGCCGGACTTCACCGTCGTCGGTGAAGCGGCGTCGGTGGGTGAGGCGCTGGCTCGCGTCCCGGGCAGCGGCGCCGAGGTCGCGGTGCTCGATGTGCGACTGCCCGACGGCAACGGTGTCGAACTGTGCCGCGAACTGCGCGCGCGCATGCCGGAGTTGCGCGCCCTGATGCTCACGTCCTATTCCGACGACGAGGCGCTCTTCGACGCGATCATGGCCGGCGCGTCGGGGTTCGTGCTCAAGCAGATCCTCGGCACGGATCTGGTGTCGGCGATCCGGACGGTCGGGGAAGGCGGCTCGCTGCTCGACAGCCGCGCCACCGCAGCGCTCATGGATCGCATCCGAGCATCCCGCACCGCCGATCCGCTGGCCGAACTGTCCGAGCAGGAACGCGCCGTTTTCGAGCTGATCGGTGAGGGCCTGACCAACCGGGAGATCGCCGAACGACTGTTCTTGGCGGAGAAGACGATCAAGAACTACGTCTCGCGGCTGTTGTCGAAGCTGGGCATGCAGCGACGCACCCAGGCCGCGGTGCTGGCAACGGAACTACGCAACGAGCGTGGCCGCGGGCACGCGTAGGAGGCCACCCGGTCCGGGCATCGGCTCCGGTCAGAGCGGCACCGTCCACACCACGCGGGTGCCGCCGTCCGGTCCCGGTCCGACGGTGCACAGACCGGCGCACTGCTCGGCGCGGCGCTCCAGATTTGCCAGCCCACTGCGATGCGTGGTCGCGGGCAAACCCGTTCCGTTGTCGGCGATCTCGATGGAGAACGTGTCGTCGGCGGTGACCGCGATGGTGATCTGGTCGGACTGGGAATGCCTCAGCGCGTTGCTCAGTCCTTCCCGCAACACCGCCTCGGCATGCGGATGGATCCGATGCGGGACGAGCGTGTCGATCGGCCCGACGAACTGCACGTTCGGGGCTACCGCCGAATGGATGCTCAAATCGCCGACCACATCGAGAAGCCGGCGGCGCAGACTTGTCGACGCCGCGGCGCCCGTGGTGTGCAGATCGAAGATCGTGGTGCGGATTTCGCGTACCGTCCGGTCCAGTTGTTCGACAGCGCGCTGGACGACCTCGGTGACGCGGACGGGATCCGCCCCGGGGACCATGGCGCTCTGCAGGCTCATCCCGGTCGCGAACAGACGCTGAATCACGTTGTCGTGCAGATCTTGTGCGATCCGGTCACGATCGGCGAGGACATCGAGCAGTCGCTTCTTGCGTTGCTGTTCGGCGAACTCGAGCGCCACCGCAGCGAGATTCGCCATCGACTCGAGGAGCGCGACATCTCCGCTGTCCCACGGATCGCTGTCGGGAGCGCGCGTCACGATCAGCACCCCCGTGACGGTGGAGGTCGCCGACAACGGCAGCACCACCGCACGGCCCACCGCGCCCGCGCCGGCCGACGGCAATCCGTCCAGAGTGTCGGTGAGTATCGTGCGCCGAGACCGGAGAGCGTCCAGCACCGGCGAATCGGTGAGATCGATCCGGACCTGACCGGTCGTCGGCGCCGCGGGTTCCGCGGCCCGCACATTGCCGTGTGAACCGTCGACGACGACGACGAAGGCGCCCGCACCGCGCGTGAGGTCGCGCACCTGGCGGGTGAGCAGACCGAGTGTCTCGTCGACCGACCCGCCGACGAGCAGGCGCGCGTTGATCGCGGCCATCGCCGCGAGCCAGCGTTCCCGAGTGAGTGACCCTTCGAACAGTCGGGCGTTGTCGACGGCCATGCCTGCGGAGGTCGCGAGGACTTTCAGGATGACTTCGTCTTCCTCGGTGAACGCGGGCGCGCCCAGCTTCTCGGTCAGGTAGATGCTGCCGAACACCTTGCCGCGGATCATGATCGGAGTACCGAGGAAGCTCTTCATCGGTGGATGATTCGGCGGGAATCCGATCGATGCCGGGTGTGTCGACAGATCGGCCAGCCGCACCGGCCTGGGATCGTTGATGAGCAATCCGAGGATGCCGCGGCCCTCCGGCAGGTGTCCCATCACCGCACGCTGCGAAGGATTGATGCCCTCGTGCACGAATTCCGACAGGCCACCGTCGGCGGCGCGGACACCGAGTGCCCCGTAGCGGGCGTCGAGCAACGATACCGCGGTCTGCACGATGCGCTGCAGCATCGAGTCGAGTTCGAGACCCGATCCCACCACGAGGACGGCCTCGATCAGTCCGCGCAACGTCGCCGGGTTGGTGCCGGTGTCGTCGAGTCGGCTGCGCAACTCGGCCAGCAGGCTGTCGAGGGCAGACTCGGTCGCGTTGCTCATGGTGCACCTTCCAGCAGTTCCGTCACGGCGGCGAATGTCGCGTCCGACGGATCGATCTTCGCGCGGCTCAGGTCGTGGCCGGCGGCAGGCACGTCGACGAGGGTGGTCGCCGCCGGGATCAGCGCGGCGGCTTCGCGCAGTTCGTCGGCGCTGCCGAACGGGTCGCGGGCGCCGTGGACGAACACCGTGGGCACCTCGATGTTCGGCAGATGCTCGGTGCGGGTCTTCTCGGGCTTCCCCGGCGGATGCAGCGGGTACGACAGCAGGACCAGCGCATCGGCGATGTGCGGCCGTTCCGCGACGAGCATCGAGGTTTGCCTGCCGCCGTAGGAGACACCGCCGATCAGGAGCGGGCCGCCGGTGAGTGCGCGCAGGGTCGCGGCAGCGGCGGCGACGCCGGCACGGTCCTCGCCTGCCCGCGACGGCTGTGGCGGGCCCTTCGGGTTGCGTCGCCGGAACGGCAGGTCGTACCGCAACGCGAGGAACCCGTGTTCGGCGAAACGGTGGCAGATGCGCTGCAGGATCGCGGCGTCGCTGGCGCTACCCGCGCCGTGGGTCAACGCGAGAGCGCCACACGGCGGTCCGTCGGGACGATGCAGGCTGCCGTGCACCGCCTCGGTGTCCACCGGTTCGACGCTCACACCCGATACGGTAGCCGCCCGGAGTCGGACGATCGGCCGGTGAGGTGGATCAGCCGGGGCCGGTGGCGCCGGCGTCGTGGTGCTCGCCGCGCAGAACTCTGGTCCAGATTCGATGCAGCATCGCCGCGAACACCAGCAACCACGCGGCGACCGCAACCCACAGTTCGACGGCGCCGACCATGCCGACGAGGGGCAGTTCGTCGGCGCGGCCGAGGTAGATCCCGGCGACCGCGTACATGCCGAGCGGGAACACGATCGACCACAGGGACGAGTCGTAGCTCAGCGGAACCTTGTGAACGCGGTGGCGCCACCAACCCGCCGCGATCAGGGGCGGGAACAACCATGTCGCGAACGCCCAGATCACGACGGCAAGGCCGGCGATGAGGCCGCGGGTGGCGTCGACCATGGGCGCGTCGGCCATCTCGACGATGCGGGCCCCTGCGACGACGGTGATCGAGCACGCGCCCATCGACACCCAGTAGGGGGCCGTGAGGTCGGTGGGTCGCAGCGGATATTGCAACATCCGCGCCGCGACGAAGATGCCGGCCGCGGCATACAGGAACAGGCCGACACCCCAGGTGAACACGGCCACCGCCGCCAGCAGTCCCGCGAACTTGTCGTACACCGGTTGGAGGGTCGCCGCGGCGATCGCGACGGATTCGCTGGCGACCACCCAGATGAACCACGTGCCGTTGGCCTTCGCGAGCACCGGACGTTCCGCGGTGCCGAGCACCGCCGTCCACGGAATGACGTAGCCGAGCACCAGCCAGGTCAGGGCGGCGACGATCAGCAGCACCGCGGCGGTGGAATGTCTGCCTTCGATGATCAGGCGGATACCGAGAACGTTGCTGCCGGCGATGAAGGTGAAGAACCCGAACGCGCGACCCGAATCGGCGAGATCGGCGCGCATGTCGTCCCGGAATTCGATCAGACGCCACACCGACAGCGCCATGAGCACTACGTATCCGACGGCCGCGACGGCCAGCAGCACCGCCGACTCCACGAACCGGCCCTTCAGATGCAGCCCGATCGACACGATGCCGCTGCCCATGACGAACGCGAAGTATCCGGGGGACAGCGTTCGGACCGCGTCACGAAGCCGAGTCGAGAGGTCCACTCGGAGAACGCTACGTCAAGCCGCCCGTGTGCCTTTTGGGCCCCTCCCGCAGCCCAAAGGGCACACGGGTGGCGAAGCCGCCTAAACTGCTGGCGTGACTGTGCCGACTCCCTACGAAGACCTGTTGCGCCTCGTTCTCGAGACCGGTACCCCGAAGGCAGACCGCACCGGTACCGGAACGCGCAGTCTGTTCGGTCACCAGATGCGTTTCGATCTCGCCCGGGGATTTCCGCTGATCACCACGAAGAAGGTGCACCTCAAGTCCATCGTGTACGAGCTGCTGTGGTTCCTGCGCGGCGACTCGAACGTCGCGTGGCTGCACGAGCACGGCGTGAGCATCTGGGATGAATGGGCCGATGCAGAGGGTGAACTCGGGCCGGTCTACGGCGTGCAATGGCGATCCTGGCCGACACCGGACGGCGAGCACATCGACCAGATCAGCCGGGTACTCGACACGATCCGCACCAACCCGGATTCGCGACGCATGATCGTCTCCGCGTGGAATGTCGCGGACCTCGACGACATGGCACTGATGCCGTGCCACGCGTTCTTCCAGTTCTACGTCGCAGACGGCAAGCTCAGCTGCCAGCTCTACCAGCGCAGCGCCGACCTGTTCCTCGGCGTGCCGTTCAACATCGCCAGCTACGCGCTGCTCACCCACATGGTCGCCCAGCAGACCGGCCTCGAGGTGGGCGAGTTCATCTGGACCGGCGGCGACTGCCACATCTACGACAACCACATCGACCAGGTCACCGAGCAACTCGGCCGCGACGCGTACGCATACCCGTCGTTGACGTTGAACCGGCGCGATTCGCTGTTCGACTACGCATTCGAGGACATCGAGATCGTCGGCTACCGGCATCATCCCGCGATCACAGCGCCGGTGGCGGTGTGACCGGGTCGCTCACCCTGATCTGGGCGCAGGCGCGCGGCGGCGTCATCGGGCAGGCCGGGACGATTCCGTGGCACATCCCGGAGGACATGGCGTTCTTCAAAGAGGTGACCTTCGGGCGGCCCGTCGTCATGGGGCGGCTCACCTGGGATTCGTTACCCCCGAAGTTCCGGCCGCTACCGGGACGTCGCAACATCGTCGTCACCCGCAACCCACGCTGGGCCGCCTTCGGCGCCGAGGTCGCGGGTAGCCTCGACGACGCAGTGCGTCTGGCAGCGGGCACCGACACAGTCGTGATGGGCGGCGGACAGATCTACGCGCAGGCCATGCCCCACGCGACCCGGCTGGTTGTCACCGAAGTCGACCTCGACGTCGACGGTGACGCTCTGGCTCCTCCGATCGGACCCGAATGGGCCGCCGTGGAACCGGGCGAATGGCAACAGTCCCGCACCGGCATCCGGTTTCGCTGGGTCGTGTACACGCGAACCTGACATCCTGTCCCACGGTGCGCCATACTGCGAGCATGGACAAGCTCTCGCTCACCGCCATGGCCCGACAGCAGCTCAAAATCGCGGCAACATCGAGCAACGGCCGCAGCTCACAGACCGTGCTCGGTGGTCACACCAAGCACCTCCGGCAGACGGTGATCGCACTGCTCGCCGGGCACGAACTCGGCGAGCACGACAGCCCCGGTGAGGCGACACTCCAGGTGCTGAGCGGCCAGTTGTCCCTGATCGCGGGGGAGCAGTCGTGGAAGGGCTCGGCCGGGGATTTCCTCGTGATCCCCCCGACCCGGCACAGTGTGTCCGCTCTCGAGGACGTCGCGTTCCTGCTGACCGTCGCGAAGTGAGCCGGCCCTGATCTTTAGTGCTGCCCTGATCTTTAGTGCTGCCCTGATCTTTAGTGCTGCACCGAGGTGGGAGCGTGGTATCCGGCGTAGCCGTCCCACGCGAGACGGCGCTCCCGCCTCGGATCGTGTTCGACCCGTGTCGGCACGTCGAAGATCACGGTCGCCCGCGACCGCTCGTCGTACTGCGGCCACGACGGCAACGGCTCACCGTGGTGCGCGAAGTGCAGCCAGTGCCGCTGCACGGTGTCGCTGACCAATCGCAGACCACGACGACCGCCGAGCGCCGTGTACGCGCGGCCGAGGGGTGTGTCCGCCTGGTCGAACACCGAGAGGAGCTCCGCCGCGTGCGTCGCGTCGAATCCGGTCACCCGCGCCATGCGCGGCGCGTAGTCGAAGCGGTAACCGTAGGCGGCGGCGAACCGGGAATGCGCCTGGGCGATCTGCACGGACGGATACCAGAACGTGAGGTCGCCGCCGATGTCGACGGCGGCGCGTTCGACCGGGTAGCCGGGGTAGGCGGCGACGACGCGGTCGCGGGCAGCACGATCGGTGAGCGAGAACATCAGCTCGATGCGTGCAGGGTCGGTGGGTAGTCCGTCCAGGAAACGAGGGAACAGCGCGCCCTCCCGGTCATTGGTGCCGATGATCAGCGGAACCCGGTGTGCTGCACCGGTTTCGTAGGCGGTGAGCGGGGATTCCGGTAGGAAGTCGCCGTCGACGACCGGGCCGAACGGGTGCAGACCGGGCGTTGCGCGCAGGATTTCGGCGGCGAGCCGGTTACCGGCCCGCCCCAACTCGGCGGGCGTGGCCGCGTCGAGTGCGGTCGCCGCAGTATCGTCGTCGGCGCCGAGCAGTTCGACGAATCGCGTGGCCCACCCGGCGGCACGGGGCGCATCGACGACCAGGTTCGGCGGGGAACTCTGCGCGATCGCCCGCGCGAACAGGCCGCGCGCGACGGGCGTCGTCATCAGCGTGGTGACCGCGTTGGCGCCGGCCGATTCGCCGAACACGGTCACGCGGTCGGGGTCGCCGCCGAACTCGCCGATGTTGCGCTGCACCCAGGTGAGAGCCGCGACCTGGTCTCGTAGTCCGAGGTTCGTATCGAACCGGCGTCCCGGTGTCGAGAGCGTCGAGAAGTCCAGGTAGCCGAGGCTGCCGAGCCGGTAGTTGAGCGACACGTAGATCACATCGCCGCGGTGCACCAGCGACTTCCCGCCGTAGATCGCCAACGCACTCGTGCCGAGGGTGTAAGCGCCACCGTGCACGAATACCATCACCGGACGCGGCGTCGCCGACCGGGTGGCGGGCGCGAGGACGTTGAGGGTCAGGCAGTCCTCGCTGATCGTCACGCGGTCCCGGCTGCCGGTGAAAGCGCCTTTCGGGGCCTGACATGCGGCATGGCCGAACCGGGTGGCGTCGAACACGCCGGTCCACGGCCGCACCGGTTGGGGTGCCCGCAACCGCAGTGGGCCCACCGGCGGTGCCGCGTACGGGATGCCCCGCCACGAGAGGAGGTCGCCGACGCGGCTGCCGCGGACCGTGCCGTCGGCGAGTGTGACGAGGGCCTCGGACGTCATGGGGCAACTGTACGTGACGCGGCGTCACCAGTACCGCGTCTGCAGTCCGCGGGCGGCGAGTTCGGCGTCGGCGTGAGCGCGCAGCGTCGCCGAGTCCGGGAACCGGTCGGCGTCGAGTGCGACGAGTGCGAGCGTGTACCGGTCGCCGAGCGAACACAGATAGGCGGACAACCGCGTCGACGTGGTTGCCCGCGCGGTGGGCAGACCCGGGTGCATCGCCCGCGCCGCGAAACCGGTGGTGCGGTGCGGCCCGAACGACGCGAGGCCGTCCGGGATCGCGCCGACGTTGGAACACAACACATCTCGCTCGCCCGCGCCGGCGGCGAGCCGGGCGGCCAGACGGTCGGGTACCAACTGGAGGATTTCGTCGGGAATGTGGTGCGGTGCGCCCTCGCGGGGCTGCCGGTACGCCGCGCGGGCGGATTCGCGGATCTGTGCCGGGGTGTCGGCCGCGCCGACCACCACCTCGGTGGTCGTCACGCCGTTTGCGGCACTGCCGGTGTCAGCACTGCCGGTGTCGGCACTGCCGGTGTCGGCGCTGCCGGGCACGGCGCCGACCGGGACGGAGA
>NZ_JBAQXC010000246.1:0-3332 GCF_049299235.1 Rhodococcus sp. (in: high G+C Gram-positive bacteria)
TAGGCGATGATGGCAAGTGAGCTCCTGGTAGGGCAGGGACGTAAGCACTCACTGGCCTACCAGGAGTTCGCCGGTATCCGGCCCGTCACACGCCGATGCTCACCGAGTTTTCAGATGCACACTAAGACGCTCGTGAGCTCAAGAATTCGCATGGTAAATGCCTGACACTCAGGCGACGCGGCCGCACCGAGGTGTTCGGGCACGTACCAGCGGCTCGATCGGGCCGCCGAGTCGCACCGGGAGAACAGCGCAGTCACAGGCCGCCGCTGCCCACGACCGCGTTGACAGGCGACAGTGTGAACGGTGGGCGTGCCCGTTTAGGACGCGGCTCGGCCTTGATGGGCAGTCTGGGATGGACACGTCGTGATCGTCCGCTCCGCTGCCGAACACGGGGTCTGTGCTGCGGTATGCCGCCCGTCCATGTAGACGGAACCACCGTCGACGCAGAGCCGCAGACCTGCCTCGATCTTCGCCGCGTACCGCAGCGGTTTCAGCCGCGCCGAGTCCGTCCGACACACCGCATCACGCAGAAGCCAACCCAGGTGCCCACGACCCGACATGGACTGCGCCACCCAGTTCGGAGCCGGATGATCCGACGGCCGCTTGAACGCCCGCATCGCCGCATCGGGATGGTCGCAGTCGACGATGATGCACCCGACCAGAGCCTTCGGGTTGCTCTCCAGATACCGGCGCTCGAGGGCGCGGGGCCGGCTCATCGGCCACGCGCCCCGCTCGAAGTCGTCTGTCGCCCGTGGCCAGCGCGGCAGCCACCCCAACGGCCACGTCGCCTCGCTGAGCAGGACTGCCCCGCTGTCATCCATCCGGACATCCTGCACTACACACTCGCTGTATGCGTGTGGGACACGCCGAGCCAAAGCCTAATCAGATATTTAGGGTTTCCCCGCCACATCCTCACATCCACCAGGGAAGGAATGACAACGCCGTTTCCGTTCGCCGACCAGCACGAGAACAGCACCGACTTCCCCCGACATAGATCCCGACCGCCACACGAATGCGTCCCCGTCGTCGCCGCGATCCTGCCGCACAGCTCGCCGCCACCGACCGCGGCGGCACGTTCCCAGTGGATCGTCCACCACCGGGCCGGAATCCTCCAGCACACCCGTGCCGACGCACTCGGTCACCTACAGCCGGCCGCGCAGCTAACTCCGCACCCGGTCGGGCGTGCCCCACACGTAGTGACACTCGCTGACGGTCCGCAGCAACTCACGTTCGTCGCGGACATCAGGCCGCGGCCCGACAACCTCGGTGAGGGTCGACCAATCGATCATCATGTGGTCGGTGGTTCGCATCGCCTCAGCCAATCGGGTCAGCCCCACCGGGCCACCCAACACCTTCGGTGTGCCACCGAGATGGACGGGAGTATCGATCCCCAGCACGACAGCGGCCAGGGTGTCAGCGATCGTGCTGAGACTGTCCGGGACGAGGGGAACCGGGCTGATGCTGCCCTGCCGATCGACGAGGAATGCGGTGTAGGTGCGGTCACCGGTGTTGCTCTGCGCGACGAGATGCACCGCAATCGGGGTATATCATGATCGCGGCGACCAAGCCCCCGGGCGCGCAGTCGCCTCGGCGGACACTGATCGTGAAACCGCTGCACAGACTACCGACACCGAACGCCATCGCATCCTGACCGAGTTTGCCGCATCGCGGTGACCGCGACGACGCACAGGTGATCATGCTCGGCTTCCACACTATCCTCGGCATCGTCGGCACCAGTACATTGCCGCCCCGACAGCGTTCGTCTCTCGGGCGGTTGACTCCTGCCGATGCTGGACCGGATCTAGTCGCAGTGACGTCGACACACCGCGGGTAGCAGCGTCGAGGGATGCGGCCTGACAGGCTGCTCGAGGTTCGCCTCACCCGGTGACAGTCCTATCCGGGGCGGGCTGCACACCGCGAAATTTGGACACCCCGACCGTGACCACCACCGGCCGGGCCGATACCGTCGCACCGTCCACACACCGGGGGGTCGTGGCCACCCGGTGATGCCCCCGGACCGCGAACCTGGGGGAAACAGTTTGAGCACTCGACACCGATACCGACACCGCCGCGGTCGCGGTCGCACCGGCCGCATCACCACCATGACCGCGACTGCCGCCGCCGCCGCGGTCATGGTGGTGGCCGGATGCTCCGGACCCGCAGCCGACACCACCGCGACCGCCACCACCGCGGCAGACACCGAGGCGCGGGCCGCGGTGATGATCCCCGCCGCCCCCGGCGACCTCGACAGCGGACTTTTCGACACCACCCCCAGCCACTACCCCACCGCCGCCGGTGACCCCGAGGTCGGCGGCGTCGTGGAAAGCCAACGGATGGCCGAATTCCTGGTGCTGCCCGCCGAAATCGACCCGGCACTGACCGAAGCGAAATCGGACTACACGCGCCCGATCTTCGGGCCGTTCCCTCTGGCGTATCTGCTCGACGACGGCTCGGCGGTCGTCGAACGGATCGGTGAAGACACCGGCATGTACGCCGGATTCTCCACCGCCCGTTCCACCAGCGACGGCAAGGCGCGGATGGTCCATGCCGTCTTGCAGTTCCGTGACGCAGAGGCCGCATCCGATGCCGCGGTCCGCCTGCACGAGCACCTGATGGACCCGGACCCGCCGACCCCGTCGTATGCGTTCGCCCATCCGGTCCCGGCGATGCCGGACAGCCTGATCCATGCCGTCGACGACGGTGATTCTCGGCGGGTGACCGCGCTCACCGCGCACGGCCACTACCTCGTCTACACCTTCCTCGCCGCGCCGATCGACCGTGCGAGTTGGGTCGATCAGGCACTCGAACATGCCCTGGTCCGGCAGCTCCCGCTGATCGAGAAGTTCCCGTACACCACACCGGCCGGGTTGGCGGACCTTCCGGTGGACATCGACGAGTTGCTGCACCGGACACTGCCGTACCCGGACGAGGAGGGCGCGGCGATCCCGGCGGTGTACGGGCCGCGGGGAGCGGCGCATCTGCTGCGCCAACTCGACACACTCGAGGTCTTCGAAGATACCTCTGCCACCCACATGTCCCGAGACGGCGCGTTCGTCTATGCCACCGACTTCCCCGACCGCGCCGAACATGTGTTCGATCGGGTGGTGGGGCAGGTCCGCAACCAGAACACCACGATCTCCACGACGACCGCGGCCGGCCCGGCCGGGGTGCCGGATGTGCGGTGTTTCGAGGTGATCCCGGATCTGGCCGCCTACGGTGACGGCGCGGTGTGTGTGCTGCTCTACGACACGTTGGTCGCCGAGATCCGGACCAGCACATTGGGGTCGGCGCATCAGGCCACGACCGCGCAGTACCGGATTTTCCAGGCCACC
>NZ_JBAQXC010000247.1:0-15313 GCF_049299235.1 Rhodococcus sp. (in: high G+C Gram-positive bacteria)
CGCCGAAACCGTCCGGCCGACGTCGGCCCCGCTACGCGGCACTCCCGTCGAGGAGATCGGACTGGTCGCCCGCTGGCTGGAGGACGACGGCGTCCGCATCGTCCGGTCCACCCACGGGTGGGCGGAACCGGCCCGCGGTGCGGGCGCGTGGACGCGCTGGCTCGACAAGGCACGGGACGCCGCACACGCCGACGCCCCGCACCTTCTACGCTGAGCACACCCGCGAGGCACACCCGCGAGGCACACCCGCGAGGCACACCCGCGCAAGAGTAAGGAGCGCTCATGATCAACGCCATCGTCCTGATCGACGCCGAGGCCGCCCGCATTCAGGAGGCCGCGCAGGCCGTCGCCGATCTGAACGGAGTCGACAAGGTGTACTCGTGCGCGGGCGACGTCGATCTGATCGCTGTCGTCCGGGTTCGCGACCACGAGCAGATCGCCGAGGTCGTCACCGGCGGCATCAACAAGGTCGACGGCGTCGTGCGCACCGTCACGCACATCGCGTTCCGGTCGTATTCGAGTTCCGACGTCGACGCGGGATTCTCGATCGGCGAGTAGCCGCGCGGATCAGTCGACGGCGCCGAGTCGGGTGGTGGTTGCCGCCCAGGTCGCCAGCACCCGCTCGGCGCCACCGCCATCGATTGCAGCGCCCGCGTCCTCGAGGCCTGCGGCGATCGCGTCGTCGAGACTTCCGCCGACCCCGCGGTACGCGGCGATGGCCGCGGCCGCGTTGAGCAGCACCGCGTCACGTACCGGCCCGGTCTGCCCGGCCAGGGTCGCGCGGGCGATCGCCGCGTTCTCCGCGGCATCTCCGCCGCGGAGCGCGTCGATCGGTACCCGGCCGATGCCGAGCACCGTCGGATCGAACGTCTGCGTGCGTACCTCACCGTTGTGCACGACGTGCACCGTCGACGTCGTCGACAGGGTCAGCTCGTCGAGTCCGTCGTCGCCGCGGACGACGAGCGCGGAGTTGCCTCGCCTGGCGAGTACGCCGGCGATCGTGTCGAGTAGAGCCGGGAACGCGCAGCCGATCAGCCCGGCGCGGGGGCGCGCCGGGTTCGTGAGCGGTCCGAGCACGTTGAACACGGTCGGGATCGCGATCTCCTTACGGGTGGGACCCGCGAATCGCAACGCGGGATGGAAGACCGGCGCGAAACAGAATCCGATACCGGCCTCGGCCACCGATCGGGCAACCTGCTCCGGACCCAAGGCGATGTGCACACCGAGCGCTTCGAGAACGTCGGCGCCGCCGCTCTTGGACGACGCCGCCCGGTTGCCGTGTTTGACCACGCGGATCCCGGTCGCGGCGACGACCATCGCCGCCATCGTCGAGATGTTGACCGTGTCCGCGCCGTCGCCACCGGTGCCGACGATGTCGACGGTGTCGTCGTCGACGGGCACGAGACGCGCGTGGCTCAACATCGAATCGGACAGGCCGAGTACTTCCTCGGGTGTTTCACCTTTCATCTTGAGGGCGACTCCGAACGCGGCGATCTGCGCGGACGTCGCATTGTCCGACATGATCTCGTCCATGGCCCACTGGGCTTCGGCCCGGGACAGGTCGCGGCCGGCGGTCAGCGTGCCGAGTACCGCCCGCCAGTTCGTCGTCACCTGGTCCGCCGGTCGTTCCGCGTTCATCGCACCCACCTTCGCCACACCTCGCTCCGCCACCGGGCACCCCGTGTGTCCCTTGCGCGGGAAGCTTAGCCAGCGGTGGAGTCGGGCTGCAGGGCGTCCCATCCGGTAGCAGTGCCACCGAGTCGCTGAGCGAGCCCCGCCATCCGGGACTTCTCCTGCGCACAGTGCATCGGGTCGAGGATCTGCACCCGCTGGAGGACGAGCCCGGTCCGGCCGTCCGCCGGGGTGCGCACCGGGTCTGCCTTCACGTATCCGTCCTGCCCCGCAAGTTCGACGGCCCGATCGACGGCATCGGCGGGAAGTTCGAGATGGTGCCGGAGTACGGCTTCGTCGGTGTCCGTCCAGCACGGCGCCGTCGCTGCTCCCCGCTCGAGTGCCCCGGAGCAGGACTCGGCGTCGTCGAAGGACGACACCACCACGGCCAGGTCCGGCCGACCCGGGTCCAGGGGCGGACGGCGACCACCCGTCAGTACCTGCCGCAGACGTTCCCAGATTCCTGTGACACCGCTCATACACACCACGATCGCACGGCCGCGGACGGGGGTGCGCAGCCAGGTCGCTGCACGCCCGGGACCAGGCAATAACCTGCGATGACGCGCCGAATTCCGCCCCGATTGCCCAAGACTTACTACGACGGGTCATACTAGCCAGCGTGACGAGCGCAGTAGGGACTTCAGGAACTGCAATCACCCAGCGCGTGCACTCGCTGAACCGGCCCAACCTGGTCAGCGTCGGCACCATCGTGTGGTTGTCCAGTGAGCTCATGTTTTTCGCAGGGCTCTTCGCCATGTACTTCGTGGCCCGGGCACAGGCACCGGAGGGTTTGTGGCCTCCGCCGCCCACCCATTTGAACTTGTGGCTGGCGGTGCCGGTGACGTTGGTGCTGATCGCATCGTCCTTCACGTGCCAGTTGGGCGTGTTCGCAGCGGAGCGCGGCGACGTGTTCGGGCTGCGTCGGTGGTATGTCGTCACCCTGATCATGGGCACGTTCTTCGTCCTCGGCCAGGGCTACGAATACATCACGCTGGTCAAGGACGGAACGTCCATCTCGAGCAGCGTGTACGGCTCGGTGTTCTACATGACCACCGGCTTCCACGGCCTGCACGTGATCGGCGGCCTGGTCGCGTTCGTGTTCCTGTTGGTCCGCACCCGGGTCAGCAAGTTCACACCGGCTCAGGCCACCGCCGCGATCGTCGTGTCGTACTACTGGCACTTCGTCGACATCGTGTGGATCGCACTGTTTGCCACGATCTATTTCATCCGTTAGCCAGCTGTACGCCCAGGCAGCCCCCTGACGTCCAGTCCGTCCCGACATACAAAAAGGGATACAGATGAGTTCATCCCCACCTCTCACACCCGAGGGTGATATGCCCGGTCAGGCCGAGGCAGCGTCCGCTGCCCGGTCTCGTCGTCAGCGCAAGTTCCGTCGTCGCCTCACCGGCGCGCTGGTGCTCGCGCTCGGCCTGCTCAGCGCCGGCTTCCTCGCCTCCGCGCTGACCCCTGCCCCGCAGGTGGCAACGGCGAACGAGGACCAGTTGGCGTTGATCCGCAAGGGTCAGCAGCTCTACGAGACCTCCTGCGTCACCTGTCACGGCGCCAACCTGCAGGGTGTCGAGGATCGCGGACCGTCGCTGATCGGTGTCGGTGAAGCCGCCGTCTACTTCCAGGTGTCCTCCGGCCGCATGCCTGCCTCGCGCAACGAGGCCCAGGTTCTGCGCAAGGAACCGAAGTTCGACGCTGCGCAGACCGACGCGCTCGGCGCATACATCCAGGCCAACGGCGGCGGCCCGACCGTCATCCGTGACGAGAACGGTGAGATCGCCCAGTCCTCGCTGCGCGGCGACGACGTGGCCCGAGGCAGCGAATTGTTCCGCCAGAACTGCGCTTCGTGTCACAACTTCACCGGTCGCGGCGGTGCACTGTCGTCCGGCAAGTTCGCGCCGAATCTCGATCCGGCAAACGAGCAACAGATCTACACCGCGATGCTCACCGGCCCGCAGAACATGCCGAAGTTCTCGGATCGTCAGCTCACGCTCGACGAGAAGCAGGACATCATCGCGTACGTCAAGGCGTCGAGCGAGACGGCCGACCCGGGCGGATACGGACTCGGCGGGTTCGGCCCCGGCGCCGAGGGTCCGGCAATGTGGGTCGTCGGCATCGTTGCGGTCGTCGGTGCTGCACTGTGGATCGGAGCAAGGTCATGAGTGGCGACGAAACGCCGAACAAGCACTCGATCGAGGATCTCGATCAGATGAGCCGCGACGATCTCGTCGCGCTCGGCACGAACCTCGACGGCGTCGACGTCGTGTTCCGCAAGGATCGGTGGCCTGTCGAGGGCACCCGCGCGGAGAAGCGCGCAGAGCGGAACGTCGCATTCTGGTTCGCGTTGGCCGGTGTCGCGGCCCTCGCGTTCATCGGCATCTATCTCTTCTGGCCGTGGGAGTACCAGAGCCCGGGCGAGGAGAACTACACCTTCTTCAACCTGTACACGCCGCTGCTCGGCCTGACGCTCGGTCTGGCGATCCTCGGGATCGGCGTCGGTGCGGTGCAGTTCACGAAGAAGTTCATCCCCGAAGAGGTGTCGATCCAGGATCGACACGACGGTCCCTCCAGCGAGGTGGACCGCAAGACGATCGTCGCCGAACTGGCCGACTCGCTCGACACCTCGACGCTGCCCCGCCGCAAGCTCATCAAGCGGACCGCGATCTTCGGCGGCGGCGCATTGGGTGTCGGTCTGATCATGCCGCTCGGCGGTCTGATCAAGAACCCGTGGGCCGAGGGCGACGAATCCTCGCTGTGGGTGTCCGGCTGGACGCCGACCTACCCGGGCGAGACGATCTACCTGCGTCGCGACACCGGCCGCCCCAGCGACATCGTGCTGGTCCGCCCCGAGGACCTCGACGCCGGTGGCATGGAGACGGTCTTCCCGTTCCGGGAATCGGATCGCGGGGACGACCACGCACTGCTCGCCGGCCTGCGGGGTATCCGCAACGCCGTCATGCTGATCCGTCTGCGCACCGAAGACGCCGAACGCGCCATCAAGCGCAAGGGCCAGGAGAGCTTCAACTACGGCGACTACTTCGCCTTCTCGAAGATCTGCACCCACCTGGGCTGCCCGACGTCGCTGTACGAGCAGCAGACCAACCGCATTCTCTGCCCGTGCCACCAGTCGCAGTTCGATGCCCTGGAGTACGGCAAGCCGCTGTTCGGACCTGCTGCCCGTGCCCTACCGCAGCTGCCCATCACAGTGAACGAAGAGGGTTTCCTCGTCGCCAACGGTGACTTCATCGAAGCCCTCGGCCCGGCATTTTGGGAGCGTCGACCATGAGTACCGCCACACCGTCCCGCGCTGCCGAAGCTGCGGAGAACATCGACTTGCGCTACCACCCAGCCGCTGGTCTTCGGCGTCAGATCAACAAGGTGTTCCCCACCCACTGGTCCTTCCTGCTGGGTGAGATCGCGCTCTACAGCTTCATCATCCTGCTCATCTCGGGTGTGTTCCTGACGCTGTTCTTCGATCCGTCGCTGGCACACGTCACCTACAACGGCGTGTACACGCCGCTTCGTGGCGTCACCATGTCCCGCGCCTACGAGACAGCCCTGAACATCTCCTTCGAGGTGCGCGGCGGCCTGTTCGTCCGCCAGATCCATCACTGGGCAGCACTGATGTTCGCGGCGTCGATCATCGTCCACATGATGCGTATCTTCTTCACCGGTGCGTTCCGTCGCCCGCGTGAGGCCAACTGGGTGATCGGTTCGCTGCTGCTCATCCTGGCGATGTTCGAGGGCTTCTTCGGCTACTCGCTGCCCGACGACCTGCTGTCCGGCACCGGTCTCCGGGCCGCGTTCTCCGGCATCACCCTGAGCATCCCCATCATCGGTACGTGGATGCACTGGGCGATCTTCGGCGGCGACTTCCCCGGCGAATTGATCATCCCGCGCTTCTACGTCCTGCACGTGTTGCTCATTCCCGGCATCATCCTGGCGCTGATCGCCGCGCACCTCGCGCTGGTCTGGTACCAGAAGCACACGCAGTTCCCCGGCCCGGCCCGCACCGAGCAGAACGTCGTGGGTGTTCGTATCCTGCCGGTGTTCGCGGTCAAGTCCGGTGCGTTCTTCGCAATGACCTTCGCTGTGCTGGCACTGATGAGTGGTCTGCTACAGATCAACCCGATCTGGAACATCGGCCCGTACAACCCGTCACAGGTGTCCGCGGGATCGCAGCCCGACTTCTACATGATGTGGACGGACGGTCTGGCCCGTACCTGGCCGGCCTGGGAGCTGTACCTGTTCGACCGCTACACGATTCCCGCGGTGTTCTGGGTCGCGGTCATCATGGGCCTGGTCTTCGTGGTGATGACGCTCTATCCGTGGATCGAGAAGAAGCTCACCAAGGACGACGCGCACCACAACCTGTTGCAGCGTCCGCGGGACGTTCCGGTCCGGACCGGTATCGGCGCGATGGCGATCACGTTCTACGTGGTGCTCACGCTCATGTGCATCAACGACCTGATCGCGTACAAGTTCGACATCTCGATCAACGCGACCACGTGGATGGGCCGTATCGGCATGGTGATCCTGCCGCCGCTCGCCTACTACATCGCGTACCGGTTCTGCCTCGGCTTGCAGCGCAGCGACCGCCAGGTACTCGAACACGGCATCGAGACGGGCATCGTCCGCCGCCTGCCGCACGGTGAGTACATCGAGATCCACCAGCCGCTCGGCCCGGTCGACGAACACGGCCACCCGATTCCGCTGGAATACCAGGGTGCCACGGTGCCGAAGCGGATGAACCGCCTCGGCAGTGCCGGCAAGCCCGGTGTCGGCAGCTTCCTCACCGCCGATCCGGAGGACGAGGCGGCAGCGCTCGAGGCGGCTCACCACGAAGCCGAGATCGAGCAGCGGACGGTCCTGCGGGAATACCAGAACCGCGCGCACGGCCTCGAAGCCGGCAGCGGCGACGGCGACGGTCACGCGCACTGACGCACACCGCCGAAATCAAGGGGTAGGGCCCCGAACCACACGGTTCGGGGCCCTACCCCTTTCACGTACCTCACCGTGCCCGAGTACCGGATCGTCGTTCTTCGCACTTCTCCCGCCGCCCGAGCAGCAGGTAGGTTCCCGGCCACGGTGAGCAACGGATTCCTACCGATATCGCGGGCCGAGGACGGCGCGATCCGGGGTGCCGTATCGATCAGTGGTCGTCGTAGTGATCGTCGTGCGCGGCATGCCGATGCCCATCGTGCAGGTAGTCGACGTGATCACCGTGCGGGACCGCGACGTGCCCACAACCGTGCCCGTGGACGTGATCGTGGCCTTCGTGCCGCACGTGGCCGGTGGTTTCACACTCGTCGAAATGACCGTCGTGTTCGCGGTGCAGGTGCCCGTCGTGCACGTAGTCGACGTGATCACCGTGCGGGACCGCGACGTGCCCACAAGCGTCACCGTGGCTGTGACCGTGATCGGTGTGTTCGAGATGGTCGCTCATGAAGGACTCCTCAGGGAAACCGAACCTGGCAGGTACTCATCCTCAAGTGTCGCATCGGCGGCGCGGTTCCGAACCTGTTCGCGCGGCACCGAGCGTAGGCGCAGAGAGCAGGCGTGGGCGCAGGGAGCACAATGGGCGCCGCACCCGAAGGTACGGCGCCCATTGAGCGGAAGGTGTCCGGCGTCAGTGCTTCTCGGGTCCGAGATGGTATTCGAACACCAGGCCGGCTGCTGAAGCAATGATCAGAAAGACGGCGATCACGATCATCCACGGATGGAAGAACGCCAGGGAAACCGCGGCGAACGCGGCGGAACCCGCAAGCAGGATCGGCCAGTAGCTACCGGCACTGAAGAAACCGAGGTCGCCGGCACCATCGCTGACCTCGGCGTCCTCGTAGTCCTCGGGTCGGGTGTCGAGGCGACGCGCGACGAACCGGAAGTAGGTTCCGATGATCAGGGTCAGGCCTGCCGAAAGCACGATCGCGGTGAGGCCCGCCCACTCGATACCAGTGTTGGACAGTCCGGTGAACGTTCCGTACACGATGGCGACGAGCACGAAGAACACCGTCACGACCTCGAAGAGCTTGGCTTCGATCTTCATATCAGCACTTGTCCTTGTCGATGATGGGTTCGGTCACTCGCCGGCGACGCCGCTGGCCGAACGATCGGTGCGGTCGGTCTTGAACGGGGACGTGGTGGTCGCGACGGGCGATTCACCGATCTCTGCGAGCGCCTCCGCATTGTTCAGGCCCCGGCCACCCTCGGAAGTGGGCTTACGCAGCTCGATGTACTGCGCGAACTTCTCCGGCGACACCGCGCGAACCTCGAAGTTCATCATCGCGTGGTAGGTGCCGCACATTTCGGCGCAGCGACCGACGAACGCACCCTCACGCTCGATCTCGGAGATCTGGAAGACCGGATCGGAGTTGTTGTTCCGCGGATTCGGATTCACGTCACGCTTGAAGAGGAACTCGGGAACCCAGAACGCGTGGATGACGTCGGACGAGGCCAGCTCGAACTCGATGCGCTTTCCGGTCGGCAAGACCAGGACCGGGATTTCGTTGCTGGTGCCGATCGTCTCGATCTTGTCGTAGTGCAGGTACGACAGGTCCTCGACCGGAGCGCCGTGAACCGGCGGAACCGCGGCATGCTCACCGCCCTCGGCGGCAGCATGCTCGGGTTGCGCCACAGCTTCCTGCGCCTCGTAGTCGATGCCGTCGTACTTCGCGGCGCCGTCACCGAGATCGATGGTGCGGTAGCCGAACTTCCAGTTCCACTGGTAACCGGTGACGTCGACAACGACGTTCGGGTTCTCTTCCTTGTCCAGGACGTAGTTCTGAACCACGACGGTGAAGTAGAAGAGCACACACACGGCCACGAACGGAGCCGCCGTGTAGACCAGCTCGAGGGGCACGTTGTACGCGGTCTGCCGCGGGAACTCCGGGGAGTCCTTCTTCTTACGGTGGAAGATGATCACCCAGAAGGTCAGACCCCACACCAAAATACCCATGACGAGGGCGGCGACAACCGACCACGTCCACAGTTCACGCATACGCTCGGCTTCGGGCGTCACGCCCTCCGGCCAGCCGAAACGAAGGACTTCTTCGCTGGAGCACCCGGTCAACATCATGGCTGCAATGCCAAGAGATGCTGCGAGCCCGAACCGCCGAAGGATCCGACCTTGCGCCACGTTCACGCCTTCCTGATCGCCGCAATTCCATCAGGGCAACCCCGGAGGGCAGGCCCAATTACTACGCAGCGTAGACCAAACCGGCGCGCTATCCACCCCCGGGGCGCGAAGAACGTGTCGATCCTGAGACATTGTGTCGTCGGGCGGCGGGATGCCACCGGGTGACCGACGACGTCACAGCGACTTTCCGGGTATGCCGCGCACTGCCGGGGAAACCCCGCTACGGCATACTCCACTGGACGAACGTCGGCGCCCGAGGCGAAGTTCCCGAGCGGACCGACACTCCCTATCAGGAATCGAGGTATCGGACGCGTGTGCGGATTGCTCGGGCTACTGACCACTGACGGCACCAGCGACGACGCCGCTGCTCTGGTCGACTCCGCCATGCACTGCTTGCGCCATCGTGGACCGGACGAACACGGCACGTGGCACGACGGCGACCTGATCTTCGGATTCAACCGCCTGTCGATCATCGACATCGCGCATTCGCATCAGCCGCTGCGCTGGGGCCCGCAGGACCAGCCCGACCGGTATGCCCTGACGTTCAACGGCGAGATCTACAACTACCTCGAGTTGCGCCAGGAACTCACCGAGGAGCACGGTGCCGTCTTCGCGACCGAAGGTGACAGCGAGACGATCGTCGCGGCATTCCATTTCTGGGGCGCGGACGCGGTACGGCGCCTGCGCGGCATGTTCGCGTTCGCCGTCTGGGACACCCACACCCGTGAACTGTTCCTGGCCCGCGACCCGTTCGGCATCAAGCCGCTGTTCCTGGCGACCGGATCGGGCGGAACCGCATTCGGTAGCGAGAAGAAGAGTCTGCTCGAGCTTGCCGATCTCATCGGCATCGGGACAGAACTGGATCCGCGGGCGATCGAGCACTACACAGTGCTGCAGTACGTTCCCGAGCCCGAAACGCTGCACCGGCAGATCCGTCGTCTCGAGTCGGGGTGCTTCGCACGGGTCCGGCCCGGCGGTGAGCCCGAGATCACGCGCTACTTCGAGCCGCGCTTCCCGGTTCGACCGTTCGCGGCCGGCCGCGACAACGACAGGTACCGCGAGATCGCGGAGGTCCTCGAAGATTCCGTCGCCAAGCACATGCGTGCGGACGTGACGGTGGGATCGTTCCTGTCCGGTGGTATCGACTCGACGGCGATCGCAGCACTCGCCATACAGCACAACCCGAATCTGGTCACGTTCACCGCCGGTTTCGAACGCGAGGGGTATTCGGAGGTCGACGTGGCCGCCGAGTCGGCTGCCGCGATCGGTGCTCGGCACGTCGTGCGGGTGGTCTCGCCTGCCGAGTTCGCGGCGGCGATCCCGGAGATCATCTGGTACCTCGACGATCCGGTTGCCGATCCGGCGCTGGTGCCGTTGTGGTTCGTCGCCAAGGAAGCCCGCAAGCACGTCAAGGTGGTGCTGTCCGGGGAGGGCGCGGACGAGTTGTTCGGCGGCTACACCATCTACCGCGAACCGCTGTCGCTGAAGCCGTTCGAGTACCTGCCGGCCGGGTTGCGGCGTGCCGCGGGCAAATTGTCCGAGCGGATCCCCGAGGGCACGCGCGGCAAGTCCCTGCTGCATCGCGGTTCGATGCCGCTCGAGGAGCGGTACTACGGCAACGCCCGCAGTTTCAACGACGCGCAGTTGCGTGCGGTGCTGCGAGACTTCCGACCCGAGTGGACGCATCAGGACGTGACGGCGCCGATCTACGCGCAGTCCGCCGGGTGGGACCCCGTCGCCCGCATGCAGCACCTGGACCTGTTCACGTGGCTGCGCGGCGACATCCTCGTCAAGGCCGACAAGATGACGATGGCGAATTCGCTGGAACTGCGCGTCCCGTTCCTCGATCCCGAGGTGTTCCGGGTGGCGTCGCAGATTCCGCTCGAGCAGAAGATCACCACGAAGCGACGGGGAAGTTCGCTGCCGACGAGCAAGTATGCGCTGCGGCAGGCGCTCGAGGGCATCGTGCCGCCGCACGTGCTGCATCGCGCCAAACTCGGTTTCCCGGTGCCGCTGCGGCACTGGCTGTCCGGTACGGAACTGTTCGACTGGGCGCACGAGCAGATCGCCGAGTCCGGCACCGATCACATCTTCGACAAGGCCGCAGTGGCGCGGATGCTGAACGAACACCGGGACGGCGTGTCCGACCACAGCCGTCGCCTGTGGACGGTTCTGTGCTTCATGGTGTGGCACGGCATCTTCGTCGAGAATCGGATCGTGCCGCAGATCCAGGAGCCGGTGTACCCCGTCAACCTGTAGGCGCGCTGCGCGCCCGTGTGCCTTTTGGGCCCCTGGACGGGCCCAAAAGGCACACGGGCGGCGGAGCCGCCTTACAGGCGGGCGGCGATCTCCTCGGCGGCGCCCGCACCGTAGGCGTCGGTCAGCCGCTTCAGAGCGTCGGCGCGGTCGAACACCCATTCCTGGGTTCCGGTGGTCTCGAGTACGTACACGGCGACGAGGCAGCCGAGTTGGGCGGCACGTTCGAGCGAAAGACCCGAGCGGTGACCGAGCAGGAAGCCGGCACGGAAAGCGTCACCGACACCGGTCGGGTCGACCTTTGCCCGCTCCGGCACGACTTCCACCCGAATCCAGTTGCCCTGTGCATCGACGATCTCGACGCCGTCACCACCGAGCGTCGTGACCCGCATCCCGACCTTCGCGCGGATCTCGTCTTCGGTCAGGCCCGTCTTCTGTTGCAGCAGACCCCACTCGTACTCGTTGGTGAACAAGTACGCGGCCCCGTCGATCAGCCGGGCCGCCTCGTCACCGCTCAGACGTGCGAGCTGCTGGGAAGGGTCGGCAGCGAACGGCACACCCAATTCCCGGCACTCGTCGGTGTGCCGGGCCATCGCCTCGGGATCGTTCGCGCCCACGAGCACCAGATCCACGCCGTGGGCCTTCACGACCTCGGCGAGGGAAATATCGCGGGCCTCGGACATCGCGCCCGGGTAGAACGACGCGATCTGCGCCATGTCCACGTCGGTGGTGCACACGAAACGTGCCGTGTGCGCCTTCGTCGACACGAGGACCGAATCGCAGTTCACGCCGTTGGTTTCGAGCCAGGTCCGGTAGTCGGCGAAATCGGCACCGACCGCACCGACGAGCACCGGATCGCCACCGAGCACACCCATGGCGAAAGCGATGTTGCCGCCGACACCACCTCTACGGACGACGAGATCATCGACCAGGAAGCTGAGCGAAATATGGTTGAGCTGGTCGGCGAGGAGTTGCTCGGCGAACCGACCGGGAAATCGCATCAGGTGGTCGGTCGCGATGGAGCCGGTCACGGCTATGGTCACGGTGCAGTGCCTTTCGACGGGGGGCGGAAACCGGGCTCACACGCTACCCGCACGACGTCAGGGCCCCGGCACCTCATGGTGCCGGGGCCCTGACGGACGAACTCGGCCGGACCGACGGATTCTCAGTTGAAGGAATCGCCGCAGGCACAGGAGCCGGTGGCGTTCGGGTTGTCGATCGTGAATCCTTGCTTCTCGATGGTGTCGACGAAGTCGATCGACGCACCTTCGACGTAGGGAGCGCTCATGCGGTCGACGGCGAGCTGGACGCCCTCGAAGTCCACGATGAGATCACCGTCGAGCGACCGGTCGTCGAAGAACAGCTGGTACCGGAGTCCGGCGCAGCCGCCGGGCTGCACTGCGATCCGCAGCGCGAGGTCGTCACGGCCTTCCTGATCGAGCAGAGCCTTCGCCTTCGCGGAGGCCGCCTCGGTCATGATGACGCCGTGGGTGGCGGTCTCGTCCTGCACAGTCATGGGCACTCCCTGGTCGTTCGTGTCGAGCAATCGTTGCGGCAGGTCGTGTCGATCGATCGGTTGAGACGACCCGATGTGTCAACGGTACCGCGCAGACGTCTATTCCTCACCCACCGCGGGGGCGTGATTGCCGTCTCGACACCGACCGAGTGTCGGGGTGATTTCCCCACGTGTCCCGATATCCCATAGCCTGGTGGGGTGAAGTTGCTACGCCGCGGAAATTCCGACGAATCCGACAGTCACGACGCGTCGTCGTCCGGCAGCGCCGACGGCACCGCGTCCGAGGCCACATCCACGCCGTCCGACACCTCGCTCGCCGGCGGCAAGGAGACCGCAAGCAAGGGGCGTCCGACACCCAAGCGTCGCGAAGCCGAGGGCCGTCGTCGCGGACCGGTGGCACCCGCACCGACGACTGCGAAAGAAGCGAGGGAACGCAAGAAGGCCGCGCGCAAGTCCCTGTCGAAGGACGAGCGCAAGGTCCAGGCCGCCGAGCGGCGTGCCGCCGCATCCGAGCGCCGCAACCGCATGCTCGCCGGCGAAGAGAAGTTCCTGCTGCCGCGCGATCGCGGCCCGGTCCGCGCATACGCCCGTGACCTCGTCGACAGCCGCCGCAACCTGGTCGGCATGTTCATGCCGCTCGCACTGGTGCTGATCGCAACCATGTTCCTGGGTCCGGTCATCCAGCAGTACGTCACACTCGCGATGTTCGTGATGATGCTGCTGATGGTCATCGAAGGGATCTACCTGGGCAGGATGATCAACAAGAAGGTGCGGGAGCGATACCCCGATTCGACCGAGGGCGGTTTCGGACTCGGCTGGTACGCGTTCGTCCGGGCCTCCCAGATCCGTAAGCTGCGGGCCCCGCTGCCGCGCGTCAAGCCCGGCGACGCCATCTGACGTCCCGCATTCGGTGGTGCGGCGCGTGCCGACATCACGAACAGCACTTCCCCGGCACAGGCCTCCGGATTCACGGAGTCCTGTGGCCGGAAGCGATCGAGGCGTCGCCTGGAGTTGCCCGTCCACCGGACACTCGGGCGGCGCCGAAAACGGTACGAAGCTGCGCTCTCCGTCGCCGCCGACAGCGACCGAAGCACCGCCCGTCGTCGAACTTCCCGCAATCGCGTGGTTGGTAGCGTCTAGTCCGATTCCCCTCGCGAAAGGTGCACTTTGTTGAGCAGCGACCCGGCGGACGCCACCCTCGACATCACATTCCCGCCCGTCGTGGCTCCGGACCGGGAGATTCGTCGACGTGCCGACGCCCGCCAGCTCACGCTCACCAAACCCGTCGGCTCGCTCGGCCGGCTCGAGGACCTCGGTTGCTGGATCGCCTCCTGTCAGGGCGAGGTGCCGCCGCACCCGTTCCGCCGGCCCCGCGTGGTGGTGTTCGCCGGAGATCACGGCATCACCCGCCACGGTGTCTCGGCGTATCCACCGGAGGTCACCGCGCAGATGGTCGCGAACTTCGTCGCCGGTGGCGCTGCGGTGAACATCCTCGCGGCCGTCGCCGGTGCCGGGGTGCGGGTCGTCGACATCGCCGTCGACGCCGACACCGACCCGTCCGTTTCGGGTTTCAAGATCCGCCGTTCCAGCGGTTCCATCGACCGTGAGGACGCCCTCACCGAGGACGAGACGTTCCGCGCGGTCGCGGCGGGCCGAGCGATCGCCGATCGGGAGATCGACGAGGGCGCCGATCTGCTGATCGCCGGCGACATGGGCATCGGCAACACCACCCCCGCGACGGTGCTCATCGCGACCCTGACCAACACCGAGCCGGTCGCCGCGGTCGGCCGCGGTACCGGCATCGACGATGTTGCCTGGATGCGTAAGGTCACCGCGATCCGCGATGCGATGCGCCGCGCCCGCCCGCACACCCGCAGTCCGATCGCGCTGCTGCGCACGGCCGGGGGTGCGGACTTCGCGGCGATGGCGGGGTATCTCGCGCAGGCCTCGGTGCGGCGCACTCCGGTGCTGCTCGACGGTGTCGTCGTGACGGCGGCCGCGATGATCGCCGAGGAGTTCGCGCCCGGTGCGCGGGACTGGTGGGTGGCCGGTCATCTGTCCGCCGAACCGTCCCACGCACTCGCGTTGCGTCATCTGAATCTCGAACCGATCGTCGACCTCGGGATGCGACTCGGTGAGGGGTCCGGCGCGGTCGCCGCGTTGCCGGTATTGCAGGGCGCGGTGTCGGTGCTCGCGCACATGGCCACATTCGACGAGGCCGGTGTCAGCGGCCGCGACACCAATCCTGCCTGCGACGCCAACCCTCCCGGCGGCACAGCCCCCGCCTGCGACACCGCTGTCACTCCCGGCCTGCGCAAAGAATGATGAGCGGGTTGCCGCTCGCGCTGTCCTGGCTGACGGTGCTGCCGGTGCGCGGGCCCGCCGACATCGACAGATCCGCCGCGTCCCGCGCGATCGGTGCGGCACCGGTCACCGGTGTGCTGCTCGGAGCGGCGGCTGCGACGGTGCTGTGGCTGCTCACGACCGCGGGATGTGCACCCCCGCTTGCCGGGCTGCTGTGCGTCGGGTTCCTCGCCGTCGCGACCCGCGGAATGCACGTCGACGGTCTCAGCGACACCGCCGACGGTCTCGGCTGCTACGGGTCGCCCGAACGTGCCCGCGACGTCATGCATTCCGGCGGTGCCGGTCCGTTCGGTGTCGTCACGCTGGTGGTGGTACTGGGAGCGCAGGCGTGGTCGTTCGGGGCGCTCGCGGAGGCGGGCGCG
>NZ_JBAQXC010000248.1:0-12257 GCF_049299235.1 Rhodococcus sp. (in: high G+C Gram-positive bacteria)
GTTCACCGACGCCGCGCGCGCCGCCGAACCGCACATCGAGCACATCGCGCCCAACGATCCGGTACTCGCCGAAGCGTTCGGCCGACCGGGTGACGAGGCCGATACCCTGCAGCGACCGCCGCGTGACTCCGACGCCGACGCGGGGGCTGAGGGCCCCGAACCGGATCCCTGGCGCGACCCGTCGACGCCGGTGCGACTCGGATCCGCCGCCCGGCAGGCCGGCGAGCAGGTCCTGCCACCCGGACGGAAACTCACCTTGCGTGAGGTCCTGTTCGACCGTCGTATCGAGCCTCGTGCCCTCGCGACCCTCGCCGCGGTAGCCGTCGCGATCGGAATGGTCGGTGGTCTGATCGTCGCGCTGGTGACCGTCGACAACGGGTCGCTGACGAGCCGTGGTGTCTCGCTCTCGCAAGTCGCCGGAAACGGTGACCTGCCGACCGGACAGGTCGCGCAGGTCGCCGACGCAGTGCTCCCGGCGGTCGTGTCGATCCAGGTGACGCTCGGTGACGAAGCAGGTACCGGTTCCGGTGTCGTAATCGACGGTGCCGGCTACATCGTCACCAACAATCACGTCGTGTCGATGGCGGCGACCAGCCCGGACGCGAAGATCCAAGTGACGTTCAACGACGGCACCAAGGTGCCCGCCTCCATCGTCGGCCGAGACATCCGCACCGACCTCGCAGTACTCGCCGTCGAAGACGTCGACAATTTGACGGTCGCGGAACTCGGGCGGTCCGCGGACGTCCAGGTCGGTGAGGACGTCATCGCGGTCGGGTCCCCTCTCGGGCTGAGCAAGACCGTCACGCGCGGCATCGTCAGTGCGCTGCACCGGCCGATGCGCCTCGGCGGCCAGGGCACCGACACGGACGCCGTGATCGACGCGGTGCAGACCGACGCATCGATCAATCCCGGCAACTCCGGCGGACCCCTCATCGATGCGGAAGGCCGCGTCATCGGTATCAACTCCGCGATCAAGACCGAGTCGGGTGGTTCGGTCGGGCTCGGTTTCGCAATCCCGATCGACACGGTCACCCAGGTAGCGCAGGAACTGATCCGCAACGGTGAAATGCACCACCCGGAGATCGGCGTGAACGCCCGCACTGTCGTCAACGACACCGCCAGCGGAGCGGAGGTGGCGAACGTGCAGGCAGGCAGCCCCGCGCAACGTGCCGGGATCGTCGAGGGCGATGTGATCGTCAAGGTCGGCGAACGTGCCGTGACCAGTGCCGACGAGTTGGTCGTCGCGGTCCACGAGCAGCGGATCGGGGAACCGGTCACTGTTCAGCTCGTGCGCAGTGGCCGACTCGTCGACGTTCAGGTGACCCCGGAATCCGACTAGCGCGACGGCGCGGTCTCCGCTGTTCGCAGGGTTTGGTCGGTGAGGTGTGCACGTGGATGCGCGCGCGGCCCGTCGACAACGTACGCTGGACCGGTGTTCGGCAACATCGGTTGGGGCGAGTTCATGGTCCTCCTCGTCGCGGCGCTCGTGGTCCTGGGACCCGAGCGTCTGCCCGGCGCGGTCTCCTGGGTGACGAAATCTCTGCGCCAGGTGCGGGACTACGCGTCCGGCGCCCGCGAGCAACTCAAGGACGAACTCGGATCGGACTTCGAGGATCTGCGCAAGCCGCTGTCAGATCTGAACGAGCTGCGGGGGATGAGCCCGAAGGCCGTCATCACCAAACATCTGCTCGACGGTGACGATTCGATCCTCACCGGGAAGTTCGACAAGCCGAGCGCGAACCCGTCAGCTCCGCCTGCCCCGAAAACACTCGGCGCGGGTGAGCGTCCCCCGATCGACACCGACGCCACCTGATCGCACGGTCCGGCGAGTAGCCGGCGCGCAGACCCGGAAGCCGCATGCATTCGCAGGGGCGGTTCCGGGTTTCTGCTAGAGGTGGCGAGTGGTGTCGATACCCAGCGACATGCCTGCCAGACCGCGGCGACGCACCGCGAGTTTCTCGGCGATCTCGCGCATCGCCGTTCCGGCGGCAGATTCGGGTGCGCTGAGCACGATAGGGGTACCGGCGTCGCCTGCTTCCCGGATCGCCGGGTCGAGCGGGATCTGCCCGAGCAACGGCACCTGCGCGCCCACCGCGCGGGTGAGACGCTCGGACACTGCCTGGCCGCCACCCGTACCGAACACGTCCATGCGAGTACCGTCGGGCAATTCGAGCCACGACATGTTCTCCACGACGCCGGCGATGCGCTGGCGGGTCTGCAGCGCGATCGACCCGGCTCGTTCCGCGACCTCCGCGGCAGCCTGCTGGGGGGTGGTGACGACGAGGATCTCCGCACCCGGGATCAACTGGGCCACGGAGATCGCCACGTCACCGGTTCCGGGCGGCAGGTCGAGCAGCAGCACGTCCAGGTCACCCCAGAACACATCGGCGAGGAATTGCTGCAGCGCGCGGTGCAGCATGGGTCCACGCCACACGACGGGGGTGTTGCCTGTCGTGAACTGTGCGATCGAGATCATCTTCACGTCGTGTGCGATCGGCGGCATGATCATGCGTTCGACCTGCGTCGGCTTGGCGTCGGTGCCGAGCATGCGCGGGACGGAATGGCCGTAGATGTCGGCGTCGAGCACTCCGACGGACAGGCCGCGCGCGGCCATCGCGGCGGCGAGGTTGACCGTCACCGACGACTTGCCGACCCCGCCCTTGCCGGACGCGACAGCGTAGACGCGCGTCAGTGACCCGGGCTGGGCGAACGGGATGACCGGTTCGGTGGTGTCGCCCCGCAACGATCGACGCAGCTCGGTGCGCTGTTCGTCGTTCATCACGTCGAGGGTGACGTCGACGGTGCCGACACCGGCGACGTCGGCGACGGCTTTGGTGACACGGTCGATGATCTCGGTGCGCAGCGGGCACCCGGCGGTGGTGAGGTAGATGCCGACCGCAACATTGCCGTCGGCGTCGATGTCGATGTTCTTGACCATCCCGAGTTCGGTGATGGGTTTACGGATCTCCGGATCCTGCACCCGAGCGAGGGCGCCGCGGATGTCGGATTCAGTCACTGCCATGGCGCCCATCGTAGGCGGGTGCCGATCAGTGGATGCGAGGCAGGTCGGCGGGGCTCGGCTCGACGCCGGTGGAATAGGCGGCGGACCAGGCCAGGACGTTCGCGACGTATGCCATCGAATTGTTGTAGCGGTGGATGGCCTTGGTGGCCTGCGCGATGTTGCGCATGTCGAGGCCGCCGTCGCACAGGTACTTGGCGGTGGTCAACGTCGAGTCGTACAGGTTCTGCGGATCGGCGATGCCGTCGCCGTCGCCGTCGCCCGCGTATTGCGTCCACGTGGTGGGGATGAACTGCATCGGACCGACCGCGCGGTCGTAGACGGTGTCGCCGTCGAGCGCGCCGCCGTCGGTGTCGTAGATGACGGCCTGGCCGGGCAGGCTGCCGTTGAGCGGAAGCCCGATGACGTGCTCGATGAGGTTGCCCTTCTCATCGGCCCGGCCACCGTTGGCGTGCCCGGATTCGACACGGCCGATACCGGCGAGCATCGTCCAGTACATGCCGCAGCCAGGATTCTCGTCGGCGAGGATGCGCTCGGCGTTCCGGTATGCCGCGAAGTTGATCGCGGGGATGCCGAGGGGTCCCTGTTGCAGGACGGTGGCGGCCGGGGCCCCTGGGGCAGCCTTCGGGTCCGGGGCGGCGGCTGGGTCGGGGGCGGTCATCCGCTCCGCGACGGGGGCGACCGACTGGATGACCTTGGTGAGGTCCGAGTTGTCGCTGCCTGCGCCGGCGGTTACGTCGGAGGCGTCGGCGGTCTGGTGGATACCGAGGAAGTTCTTGGAGGTCGCGCCCGCGGTGGTGGCTGCTGCGGCGACCAGGCCGACCGGCACGAGTCCTGTCACGGCGATCACGGAATTTCTCCGCAGTTTGGACGTCGATGCTTTGTTGTGCCGGCCCACGCGATACCTCCCTCGGGCACCTCGTTCGAGATGCTTCCGTTATCTGGCGGGATCGACGATAACACGAGCCGATGCACTTCCGTTATTCAACTGTGATGTAACGGGGGTTTGGCGGCGCACGAATGTGGCCTTGTGGGCAGCTCGGACCGCCCACGGAGCATACGTGGGGACGCTGACACGTTTGGTTCTACGGTCCGCAGAGTGCGGGAATCAGGCAGGGGATGTCGGGAAGCGTCGGCGGGACAGGAGGCAGCGTCGGCAGGGCAGGAGGCAGGGGAGCAGGCACAGGAGCCGGTTCCCCTGCCGGTTGCTCCACCGCTGCCGGCTGCGGCGCCACAGGTGCGGGCGCCGCGACATCCGCAGCATCCGGAACCGGTCGCGCGGTGGTCACGGGGACCGGAGGCGGGGCGATCACGCCAGGCGTGGTGGCCGCGCCCTTCTCGTACGCAGCCGACCACGCCTCGACGTTTTTCAGGTATTCCGGTCGGGCATCGAACCGCGCGAGTGGCACGGCTCGCCCCTCTGGTTCACGCAGGCTCGCTCCGTCCGCACACAACCAGTGACCCGCAGCCAGGGATTGATCGAACACATTCTGCGGATCGGCGTGTCCGTCGGCGTTACCGTCCGCTGTGTACTGTTCCCACACGGCCGTCGGAAGCTGCAGTGGGCCGAGTTCGCCGTTCGGCGACACTCTCGGTGCGCTCAGTGTGCCGAGCACGTCCGTGCGCCCGCCGTCCGCGTGCCCGGACTCGATCCGGCCGACCGCCGCGAGCAGATTCCACTGCAGTCCGCATCCGGGCGTGTCGATCTGCAACTGCATCTCTGCCGCCCGATACGCGTAGTAGACCAGTTCGGGTACGGCAAGCGGGCCGTCCTGCGCGAGTACCGGTGACGGCTGCCCCGGCGGCACCGTGACGTCCGGCGGGAACTGGGACAGTGGGTCGGCGGGATTTCCCACGGGGATTGCCTCGGGGCCACTCGGGCCGGCATTCGGTGCGGGAGTGAACGGGACGATCCCGACCGTTCCGGTCGCCGCGGTCGCCGCGTCGTGAGATTCGGCGGCATTCTGTCCGGTCGACGACTCGGCCGATGAGGCTGCGGCCACGGATCCGGCGGCGAGAATCACCGGAATCGCGATCAGACCTTGCCACCGCACACGACCACCCCTCGCCACGACTACCCCCGCCCGGAAACACACTTACTGCCCTGAACACCGCGAACCGCGGCACGAGCACCCGCTCGGACGCTCTTGTGACGGAGATTACAGAATAATCTGGCCGAGTGCTCGCTCGGGTCTCTCAACGCCGTGCTGTGCGCGCCTTCGCCTGGGGCGTGGATCTGGCGGAGTCGTCGTCCGTGTCGACGAGCAACGCGCGCAGGTCGTCGAGTTCGCGGCGCAGATAGTCGCGGGTCGCAACTTCACCGACGGCGAGTCGCAGTGCGGCGAGCTCTCGTGCGAGGAATTCGGTGTCCGCCTTCGTCTGCTCGGCACGCGCGCGGTCCTCCTCCAGCGAGACCCGGTCGCGATTCTCCTGCCGGTTCTGGGCCAGGAGGATCAACGGCGCCGCATATGCTGCCTGCGTCGAAAAGGCCAAGTTGAGCAGGATGAACGGATACGGGTCCCACTGCAGTTGCACCGCGACGACGTTGAGGAAGATCCACACGATCACGATGACCGTCTGGATCAGCAGGTAGCGGCCGGTGCCGAGGAAGCGGGCGACAGATTCGCCGACACGACCGACGGCTTCGGCATCGACATTGACCCGGAACCGGGAGGACCGGGGTGTGTCGAGACGCTGGCTGGCCATCGTGCTGCGATCAATCATCGTCGGTCTCCTCTTCGCGCCAGTCTTCGGGCAGCAGGTGATCGAGCACGTCGTCGACGGTGACGGCGCCGAGCAGGTGTTGCTCGTCGTCGACCACCGGCCCGCACACCAGGTTGTACGTCGCGAAGTAGCGGGTGACGGCCGTCAGCGTGTCGTCGGGATCCAGTCGCGGGAGATCGTTGTCGACGATGCCGCCGACCAGGCTCGCGGGTGGTTCGCGTAGCAGCTGCTGCAGGTGCACGCAGCCGAGGTAGCGGCCGGTGGGTGTGGCGGTGGGCGCGCGCACCACGAACAGCATCGACGCCAGCGCGGGCGTCAGGTCGGGGTTGCGGGCACGCGCCAGTGCCTCGGCCACCGTCGTCGCCGGGGTGAGCACAACCGGCTGGGGTGTCATCAGACCACCAGCGGTGTCGGGGGAGTGTTCGAGTAGGCGCCGTACCGGCTCCGAATCTTCGGGGTCCATCAACTGCAGCAGGGATTCGGCTTCGGTCTCGGGTAGTTCGCCGAGAAGGTCGGCTGCGTCGTCGGGGTCCATGGCCTCGAGCACGTCGGCGGCTCGGTCGACGCCGAGGCTGGTGAGCAGCTCGGTCTGGTCGTCGGCGGGTAGTTCCTGTACGACGTCGGCGAGACGTTCGTCGTCGAGTGCGACGGCGACCTCGTTACGTCGTTTGGCGGGCAGTTCCCGCAGCGCCAAGGCGACGTCGGCGGCGCGCATGTCCTCGAACTGCAGCAGCAGTTGCGAGACACCTTGCCCCGGCATCGCCAGCGCGGCGGCGGTGAGACCGGAGATGTGTTGCCATTGCACGACGTGGACGGCGGAGCGGCGGGCGAGGCGGCCGCGGTGCTGACGAACCGCCACCCGGGCGACCAGCCAGTCGCGGGTGCGGGTGAGCTCGAGCCCGAGATCGACGATGACCGAGTCGACGCCCGCGAGTTCCGGCAATTCGGGGTCGTCGACCCGGACCTTCGAATCGAGCACCTGCGCAAGGGCGAGAATCTCGGTGGGCCGCTGATCGAAACGGCGCAGGCTGACATTCCCGGTGGTCAGCGTCACCGCGCCCGGCTCGACCGCCGTGACGCGCAACATCGGCACGAAGATCCGTTTCCGGGTCGGCAATTCCACGACGAGGCCGATGACCCGCGGCTGTTGGCGGCCCAACCTGATGGTGAGCACGATGTCGCGGACGCGACCGATCGATTCTCCGTCGGGTCCGAGGACGACCAAGCCTGCAAGCCTGGCCGCGAACACCTTGCTCACCGCTGCCAAAGGGCTACTCCCTACCGAATCGTGTTCCTTACTCGAGCCAAGCATAGGAGCGACTCGGAGGAGAGCAGGGTTACCCGCCCTGTGATTCGGCGCGCCCCCGGTTCGGAACCGGGGGCGGGCGCAGACCGGAGTGCGCAGGCGCTACAGGTCGTCGAGGTGCACGAGTCCGTCCTGCAGCGCACGCGCGAGCAGGGTGGATTTGGTCGGGGCAGGCCGGCCCACTTCGTCGTACTTGGCGCGGATCCGAGTCAGATAGGTGTTGATCGTGCTCACGGCGAGAAATCTGCGAGCAGCGACCTCACCCTTGGAGTCGCAGCGCAGCCAGTCGACGAGGACGTCGATCTCCCGTGGCGACAGGGACGGGCGGGGCCGGATGTGCTCGGAGTCCAGAACTGCGGTCACGGCGCGTCTCCTTCGTCGTGCGGTGATCGACGGCGGTCGATCCGTCGGTCACAACGCTAGGTTCGAGACGGCGAACGAGGCAGACTCGAGTTTCGTGCCCACCGCTCGGGGGGCATCGTTCGATCAGCTAAAGAACGCCGTCCGCGGCGAGCGGGTCCGCCGGTGCGGCGGGGTGGCCGTCGGCGCCGATCTCGAGACGGCTGGAATCGCCGTCGGATGTGCCGGTGACGACGGTGACGAGCAGTGCGCGCCGGGGCGGCAGAATTCGGACCGTGACCACACCGGTCGCGCAACCGTCGAGGTGTGCGGCGATCGTGTTCAGGACACGGTCTCGAACGGCCGGGGCCACGTCGACCAGCGCCCCGTCGTCGAGAAGGATGATCTCGACGCCCCGCCTGCGGGCATCATCTGCCGCTGTGGACACCGGTTCGACGGCCAGTTCGGGTGCGCGGAGCAGATCGCGGAGGCTTGCTTCGACGAGCACGCAGGCAGCGACGTCCGCCTTCGTGACCGGGCCCGCGCCGGCGATCTTCTCGAGGAGCGGGCGGGCCACCGCATCCAGATGCCGGGCCTGCCTGTCCCGCTCGTCGAGCACGGCCTGAGAAGCTGCTTCGGCAGCCGCCTGCTGCAGGGTGCGTGCGCGCAGCGCGAAGATGGTCGCGGCCATCGGGCGGATTTTCAGGGCGAAGAACGTCGACATGACCAGCGGCCCGACGTTGACCAGTGTCGCGGCGAGGCCTGCGGCGGCGCCCTGCCCGGTCGCCACGGTCCAGGAGACGCACGTGAGGATCGTCGCCCCACCCCCGATCCAGGCGAGGGTCATGCGGCCGCGAGCACACATGAACGTCTGTACCGCGGTCGCGACACTGGCCGGCCAGACGAACCACGAACTGGTCGGCGGTACCGATGTCACCGACAGGACCAGTGCTGTGGCGGCCGGACCTGCCACCGTCGCCGCGACGGCGGCCGGGATCGGCAGCGGATCGCCGGGAACACTCACGAGCGCGAGGATGGCGGCGCAGAGCAGGATCGCGGCGACCACGCTGGGCCAGACCGTTCGTACGCCGTCGGCGGTGCCGTGCGCGAGGAGAATCGTCGCCGAACAGAACAGCAGCGCGAGGGCGTGGGCCTCCGCGGTGTCCATCCCGAGCAGTGTCCGGATGTCACCGGACGCGAATCTCGTCACGCGGGCCGCCATTCGAGGGTGACGCGGGTGCCCTGTCCCGGTGCCGATTCGATGTGGGCGCCGCCGCCGGGCAGTCCGGCCATCCGGCCGTGGATGCTCACCCGCAGCCCGAGTCGGTGCGGGGCGACGGTCTCCGGGTCGAAGCCGCGGCCGTCGTCGACGACCGTCACCTGCACCTGCCTGCGGTCGATGGTGAGATACACCGAACGGGTTGCTCCGTCCCCGGCGTGGCGCACACTGTTGCGGACGGCCTCGGCCATCGCCTGCGCCATGATGCGCACGACGTCGGCCGGGACCGGGGAGGCGCCGCCGACGTCGGCACGGATGGCGATGGCGTCGTCGATGCCCGTCGCCGCCGAGCGCAGATACGCGAGAAAGTGGTCGGCGTCGAGATCGGTGCCGATGACCTTGTTTTCCCGCAGGTCGTCGAGGTGCTGGAGGGCTTCGCCCGCGGAGCGCCGGACGGTCGGTGTCGCACCTTGCCGGTCGACTGCCAGCAGAGTCGCCAGCACTTGATCGTGGACGAGTGCACCGACCCGTTTCCGTTCGGTGGCGCGGGCTGCCGCGGCGGCCGCTGCTGCCGCCGCGGCGTGCGAGGCCTCACGTGTTTCGTCGAGTATTCGTCCGGTGCGCAGCGCCATCGCCGCCGCAGCCAGGAACATCGCGCAGAACACGGTCGCGAACACGATGTCCTGGATCAGCAGGCCGTCGTTGACGGTGTTGGTGCGATGACTCAACATCTGCACGGATGTCGTGGCGACGACCAGATATCCCGCGCTGACCGCAGGCCCCCACGCGACCAGCGCGGCCAGTGCCGCGACGGCGGGAAAGTGGCTCGGCCAGACGGCCTGTTGCTCGAGGACGGGCGGGCCGGTCCATGCCGCGAATCCGGTGAAGACCACCGCGAGATAGGCGGATGCCGCGACGGCCGCGGCGCGCCGAAGTCTGCGTTCGTTCCATCGGACGCTGTCGACGACGAGCCACATCCCGGTTCCGAACACCGCGATCATCGCGGCCGGTGTCCACCACGCCTCGAACTGCGGGGCATACAGGACCCCGTTCGAGAACATCAACAGGAAGTAGATGCCGTATCCGCACGCGATGAACTCGGCGAACACCCGCAGCAGGCGGTCGGCCGTGAGGTCCGGTGCGGTGCCTGCGGCAACCGTCACCGCGGCCGATGTCACCGGCGTCGCGTCGCGCGCCGCTGTAGCGGCAGGTAGCCGTCTTCGAGCGCCCGTTTGTACAGTTCCATGCGGGTCGGGGCTGGTCGTCCCGCCTCGGCATAGCGCACCCTGATCCGCCGGACGTAGTCGGTGACGGTGCTTTCCTTCAGTCCAGCGATGCGTGCCACCCGTGTCGTCGATTCCCCGGAGGCGTACAACTCGAGGACTTGCCGCTGGCGGGGACTCAGGCCGACGGACTCGATCGACGGATCGCCGTCGATCGCAGCAGCCCAGTCGGTCGTGGCCACGGTCTCGCCGCGCACGGCGGCACGGATCGCGTTCAGCAGCATGTCGTTCGACTCGGACTTGCGGACCACCCCGAGAACTCCTGCCGCTGCGGCCAAACGCACCAGATGCGGCTCCTCGCCGCCGGTGAACACGAGCGCCGGGATGCCGGCGGCGGTCAGCAGGTCGACGTTCGCGGTCGGGGAGGAACCGTCCTCGAGTCGCAGGTCGAGTACGACCAGGTCGAGGTCCGTGGTCTCCGCCAGCAGCCGAGTCACGGTCGCCGCGCCGGCCACCATCTCGAGATCGGGTGCGGCGCGGAGCAAGGTCGACAGGCCGGCGACCACGGACGCGTGATCCTCGACGACGCCGATTCGGCGGACCGTCGATACGGTCCGTGCCGCCGCGTGCGGTGCACGCCGCTGTCCCAGCACGCCGCACCCCCTCTGCTCCGGCAGTCACCTGCGTCCCTGTCCCGAGTGTCGGAATCGCGAGGTTGAGCGTTACCGCGCTGTTCCGTACCGCCGTGATTCTGTGCTGCCGGAGTTCTCGAGGTGTCCTGTCCGATGTCGTGCGATGGATGGACAGACACGGCCGGTCACTGTGCGAGATGCTCGGCAGACCGACGGCACGGCGATCGGAGACGGACAGGTCAGCGGGAGGAAGGTGGCGAGCGCACATGGGGTTGCTGATCCCGTCGGAGTACGGATTGGTCCTCGCCACACCCGCAAGCGACGCCGATCTGACCGAAGCGGTGATGAAGGCGGCGACGATCGAACCGCCGTTCCACCAGCGCCGAACGACATATCGCAAGGCGCCCGGTGTCGGCACGATGCGCCTCGACGCATTGAACGCGGACGCCGCCGCACGGACTCCGGGATATGTGGGTCCGCCTGCGTTGGCGATGCGGGCGTCCCTGGGCGAACTGACGGTGAACATCCTGATCGATACCGTCGGCCGGGGTGCCGAGGCCCGGTACGTCTGCGTCGGCATACCGACGGAGTCGGGGAGTGATGCGGCCGCCGACGGCCTACCGTGGGTGACGGCGCTCGCGCGTCGCACGGCGGTGTTCCTCGGATTCGCCGGAATCCGTGGGCACACGATCGACGTGCTCGCGGCCGTGCGGTAGCTCGCGTATCGAGCCGGATCGCACGCGCGGGGCTCGGCCCGATCTTCACGCGTGCCCTCGACTATCGCGGTGACGTCTACCACCGCATTCTCCTGGCGATCCCGGTGGCCGCGCGGCGGGCATGACGCGCACCACGGAGTTCGACTCGCCGCAGTAGCCACGATCGGAGCGGCAAACGGGCAGAATGGACAGGTGCGTGCCGTCCGCGATGGTGCGCTGCCCTGCACAGCGAAGCGACGTGTTCGTTGCCCCGCGAAAAGGAGTTCATGCCCATGACGAACCCTCTCGGACAGCCCGGACGCCCGGCGCCCGGCCTGCCGACCCCGCCGAGCGGTTGGCCGGTCGGCTCATACGCGACCTACGCCGAGGCCCAGCGTGCCGTCGACCACCTGTCCGATGAAAACTTCTCGGTTCAGGACGTCACGATCGTCGGTGTCGATCTCATGCAGGTCGAGCGCGTGACCGGCAAGCTGACGTGGCCGAAGGTGATCGGTGGCGGCATCGTGTCGGGAGCCTGGCTCGGCCTGTTCTTCGGCCTGCTGCTGGGAATTTTCTCCACCGACTTCCTCGGCCCGCTGATCGTCGGCTTGATCGGTGGCATCGTGTTCGGCTTGATCTCGGCGTCCATCCCGTACGCCGCGACACGTGGCCAGCGTGACTTCTCGTCGACGATGCAACTCGTCGCCGGCCGCTACGACGTGCTGTGCGAACCGAAAACCGCCGAACGGGCCCGCGACCTGCTCGCCAAGCTCGCACTGTAGCCGCGGCAGGCAGGCGATGAGACGGTAGGCGCAGTTGTGGACCCCGAGGAGATAGCCGACGAACTGTACGGACTCGATCCGAACGAGTTCGTCGCCGTCCGGAACGAACGGGTCGCGCAGGCACGCGAGGCCGGTGACGGGGCCGCGGCCACGACGATCGGCAAGCTGCGCAAACCGACGGTCGCGGCATGGCTCGTGAACGCGCTTGCCCGAGAACGCACCGACGAACTCGCCGCACTGCTCGACCTCGGTAGTGCGCTGCGGACCGCGCAACGCCGATTGTCGGGCGACGATCTGCGCACGCTGTCGGCGCAGCGC
>NZ_JBAQXC010000249.1:0-14609 GCF_049299235.1 Rhodococcus sp. (in: high G+C Gram-positive bacteria)
GCCGGCCGGCCGGGCCGCCGGTCGACGCCGAAGTGTGAAGCAAGAAGTACCAGCCAGAAGAATGAGGCATCGACCGCCGGCTCGCTGTTCGCGGGTCGGCGGCCGATCCGGCGGCCTGCCTGTCACTCGATTGCCTGTCACGCGATTGCTGTCGCTGGAATGCCTGCCACAGGCTGCTGACCCGGTTTGACCCTGGCAGTCACCTTCCCGTAATCTTGCACAGTCGCTACTCGGCGATACAGCCCAGCTGCGCCTGGATTCCGGAGTAACCGAGAAATCGGGAAGATTGCGGGCCCCGAGTCAGCAACCACAGACCAGTCGCGCTGCACACAGCGGCGCGAGCACGTTCGAATGAGCAAGGGGTAGCCGTCCGATGGCAACGTACGCGATCGTCAAGACCGGCGGTAAGCAGTACAAGGTCGCTGAGGGCGATCTCGTCAAGGTCGAGAAGATCGAGGGTGAGCCCGGCACGGCTGTCTCGCTTGCTCCGGTCCTCGTCGTCGACGGGTCCGCGCTGACCACCGATGCAGACAAGCTGGCCAACGTTTCGGTCACCGCCGAGATCGTCGAGCACACCAAGGGCCCGAAGATCCGCATCCACAAGTTCAAGAACAAGACCGGATACCACAAGCGCCAGGGCCACCGTCAGAAGCTGACGGTCGTCAAGGTCACCGGCATCAAGTAACTCGAACTTCCAGCTTCAACCCCAGGAGGGTTCGTCATGGCACACAAGAAGGGCGCATCCAGCTCCCGTAACGGTCGCGATTCGAATGCACAGCGACTCGGCGTCAAGCGTTTCGGCGGCCAGTCCGTCAACGCCGGCGAGATCCTCGTGCGTCAGCGCGGCACCCACTTCCACCCCGGTGTGAATGTGGGACGCGGCGGCGACGACACGCTGTTCGCCCTCGCTGCCGGCTCGGTGGAGTTCGGTGCCAAGCGCGGTCGCAAGACCGTCAACATCGTTCCGGTCGCGGCAGACGCCTGATCTGCCGTCCGATACGGACACTGCGAGGGTATTCCTCGCGACATACTGCCAGTAGGGGCGGACCAGGGTCGCACAACCCGGTCCGCCCCTACTGTTTTCATTTCCCCTGTTTTCATTTCTCCGATGTCGACTGTCATCGGTTTCCGGACGGAGAGAGGTCCACCCATGTCCCGCTTCATCGACCGGGTGGTGCTGCACGTCAGCGCCGGCAAGGGCGGCAACGGTTGCGCCTCCGTCCACCGCGAGAAGTTCAAGCCGCTCGGCGGCCCCGACGGTGGCAACGGTGGTAGCGGCGGCGACGTCGTCCTCGAGGTCGGCGGCAACGTCCACACACTGCTCGACTTCCACTTCCATCAGCATGCCAAGGCCACCAACGGCACCCAGGGTGCCGGTGGCCACCGCAGCGGTGCCAGCGGCGGCGACCTGGTGCTCGAGGTGCCCGACGGCACCGTCGTCCTCGACCAGGACGGCGCCGTGCTCGCCGACCTCGTCGGCATCGGTAGCCGGTTCATCGCAGCGCAGGGCGGACGCGGCGGGCTCGGCAACGCCGCGCTCGCGTCCAAAGCACGCAAGGCCCCCGGATTCGCTCTGCTCGGCGAAGAAGGGGAGGAACGCGAACTCGTCCTCGAACTCAAGTCGGTTGCCGACGTCGGCCTCGTCGGATTCCCGTCCGCAGGCAAGTCGTCGCTCGTGTCGGTTCTGTCCGCGGCGAAACCGAAGATCGCCGACTATCCGTTCACCACGCTGGTGCCGAACCTCGGAGTCGTGCAGTCCGGCGACACCACGTTCACCGTCGCTGACGTGCCCGGCCTGATCCCCGGCGCGAGCGAAGGTCGCGGCCTCGGCCTGGACTTTCTGCGGCACATCGAACGATGCGCGGTACTCGCGCACGTCGTCGATTGCGCGACCCTCGAACCGGGGCGCGACCCGATCTCCGACATCGACGCTCTCGAAGCCGAACTCGCCGCCTACCAACCGGCGCTGTCGGGGGACAGCAGCCTCGGCGACCTCGCCGACCGGCCCCGCATCGTCATCCTCAACAAGGCCGATGTGCCCGACGCCGCGGAACTCGCCGAGTTCGTCACCCCGGAACTCGAAGCTCGCGGCTGGCCCGTGTTCACCATCTCGGCGGTCAGCCGCGACGGTTTGCGACCGCTGACCTTCGCGCTCGCGAGTCTCGTCGAGGAATACCGCGTCGCTCATCCGCCGGCCGCACCCACCCGGCCGGTGATCCGTCCGGTCGCGTCGGACGAATCCGGGTTCAGTGTCATCGCCGACCCGGAAACCCCCGGTGGGTTCATCGTTCGGGGTGTCCGTCCGGAACGGTGGATCCGGCAGACCGCGTTCGACAACGACGAGGCCGTCGGCTATCTCGCCGACCGGCTCGCCCGGCTCGGGGTCGAGGATCGGCTGGTCAAGATGGGTGCCGAACCGGGTTGCTACGTCACCATCGGTGACGTCAGCTTCGAATGGGCACCGCAGACGCAGGCCGGCGTCGACGTCGTTCGCACCGGCCGGGGCACCGATGCACGTCTCGACCAGGTGGACCGGGTCGGTGCCGACGAGCGTCGACACGCCAAGCGGGTGCGCCGCGGCCTCGCCGACGACGACGAGTACTGACGACACCGACAACCGGAACACCGGCACGAAGGGCATCGAGGAGAATCGTGAGCGACACCCGCGAGGTCATTGCATCCGCACGCCGTGTCGTCGTCAAGATCGGTTCGTCGGCGATCACCAGCATGGTCGGGGGGCTCGACCGCGATCGCCTTGACCGGCTCGTCGACGCGATCGAGGCCCGCATGCAGGCGGGCTCCGATGTCACCGTCGTGTCCTCCGGTGCGGTCGGGGCCGGTCTCGCGCCGCTCGGGCTGACCAGCCGGCCCCGTGACCTGGCCACCAAACAGGCGGCGGCCAGCGTCGGTCAACTCGCGCTCGCCCACGCGTGGGGCACGTCCTTCGCCCGCTACGGACGTACCGTCGGGCAGGTGCTGCTCACCGCCGACGACATCGCCCGCCGCACCCAGCACCGCAACGCGCAGCGCACCCTGGACCGGCTGCGGGCGCTGCACGCCGTGCCGGTCGTCAACGAAAACGACACGGTCGCAACGACGGAGCTGCGATTCGGCGACAACGACCGGCTTGCTGCGCTGGTGTCACACCTGGTCGGCGCGGATGCGCTGATCCTGCTCTCGGACGTCGACGGACTCTACGACGGCGATCCCCGCAAGGGCAACGCGACGCTGATCCCTGAGGTCGCGGGTGCCGGCGACCTCGACGGGGTCGTCGCCGGATCCGGTGGCGCGCTCGGTACCGGTGGGATGGCGTCGAAGCTGTCCGCGGCGCGGCTGGCCGCAGACTCCGGGATACCGGTGTTGCTCACCGCGGCCGCGCAGGCCGACCGGGCGCTCACCGCCGCGGACGTCGGCACCACGTTTGCGGCCCGCCCGAATCGGATGTCCGCCCGCACCTTCTGGGTGCGGCACGCCGCGGACCTCCACGGTGGCCTGCACCTGGATGCCGGTGCGGTGCGCGCCGTCGTGGAACGCCGGCGTTCGCTGCTGGCCGCGGGCATCACCGGGATCAGCGGATCATTCCATGCCGGCGACGTCGTCGGCCTCGTCGGACCGGACGGCCGGACCGTGGCCCGCGGTGTCGTCGCGTACGACGCGAACGAACTGGACTTCATGATCGGGTTTTCGACCCAGGAACTCCCGCAGGACCTGCAGCGGCCTGTCGTGCACGCCGATGACCTCGTCCGCGTCTAGAAGCCACTTCGTCTCGTTCGGGTGGACCGCTGAGATCAGGAAATGGCTTGCCGCACGTTCTCGTTTCCATATGTTGAGATGGGCGTTCACGACGCCGCCAGGCCGGCGAGGATTTCCGAGCATCCCGCATCGACCCGAATGTCGGCGAGGCGATCGCCGCGGGTAGGTCCGCGGTTGACGATCGCGACCGGTGTGCCGGTCGAAACGGCCCGGCGCACGAACCGCAGACCGGACTGCACAGTGAGCGAGCTGCCGGCCACGAGCAGGACGTCGGCGTCGTCGACGAGTGCGTACGCCCGCTCGACCCGGTCGCGGGGCACGAACTCGCCGAAATACACGATGTCGGGTTTGAGCATGCCGCCGCACCGAGCGCAGTCGACGATCCGGAACTCGTCGGTGTTCTCGACCACCGCGTCCGCGTCCGGTGCGATCTCCGAACCCGTTGTGGCACATACATGTTCGAGGAAACCGGGATTCGCGTCGGTGAGCAGTTCGGACAGGGTGAACCGGGAGAGCCGATGGTCGCAGGCCAGGCAACGCACCTGCGCATAGGTGCCGTGCAGATCGACCACGCGGCGACTGCCCGCCTTGGTGTGCAGCAGGTCCACGTTCTGGGTGATCACCCCGAGCACCGTGCCGCGGCGCTCGAGCGCGGCGAGCGCGCGATGCCCGCCGTTGGGTCGGGCCGCGTCCATGTGGCGCCAGCCGACGTGGTTGCGCGCCCAATAGCGACGGCGGAACACCGGGTCGCCGACGAATTGCTGGAACGTCATCGGGTTGCGCGGGGGAGACGTCGGGCTCCGGTAGTCCGGTATGCCGGAATCGGTGCTGAGACCGGCGCCAGTGAGAACCGCGACCCGGCGCCCGGACAGCAGCGCGTGCAGGTCGTCGATCACGTCGTCCACGGTAGCGCGGACCGGTCAGTAGCCGGCGCTGGTGTCGATGACCGCGGCGAGGTCGGCGCCGGAGGCGAAGCGGGTGACATTCTCGACGACGTGCTCGGCAAAGGCGGGTATCCGCAGCGCGGGCGGATTCGAATCGTGCGGGGTGATGATCGCATTCGGCAGTGACCACAGGGGATGGCCGTCGGGGAGTGGTTCGGGATCGGTGACGTCGAGACCGGCACCGGCGATCGTGCCGGCAGACAGGGCGTCGACGAGTGCGTCGGTGTCCACGAGCGAACCGCGGGCGACGTTGATCACCCACGCGGTCGGCTTCATCGCCGCGAACTGTCGTGCCCCCACGAGGCGCACGGTCAACGAGGTCGCGGGTGCGGCGACAACGAAATGGTCTGCGGCGGGCCACAGTTCGTCGATCCGGTCGACGGGCAGCGTCTGCGTGGCGCCCGGTACCGGCCGGCCGCTGCGGGTCACTGCCATCGACTGCGCACCGATTCCGGCGAGCATCGGGATCAGGGCACGACCGATCCCACCGGCGCCGACGATGCCGACGGTCGCGCCGCGCAAGGTGCCGAGTTTCGGGAAGAACTCCGCCGGCGTCCACGACGATGCGGCCAAGTGCGCGGGCAGCGCCCGCACCCCGGCGAGGAGCAACGCGAGCGCGTGCTCGGCGACGGTCGCCGCATACGCGCCTGCGGCGGAGGTCCACGTCACTCGTGGATGCAATTTCACGGTGCCGGCGGCAAACCACTGTTCGACGCCTGCGGCAGGCAACTGTACCCAGCGCACCGACTCGGGTAGCACCGTCGGAAATTCGCCGGGGCTGCCGGTCCAGACCAGAGCGTCCGGCTGTTCGTCGATCCGGCAGGGCACACCGCCGCCGCGAACAACCGCCCGGTCGAGCATTTCGTCCGGGGCGGGGCCGACAGCGATGCGGGGCGGGCGCGCGAAGGTCATGTTCTCGACTCTATTCGCGTACCGGCCCCGGGTCATCTGCTGCTGTGTGCTCAGCCGTGATTCCTCGTCGAATCGTTCCCGCCGGAAGCGGGTTCGACGGGCGTCGTGTTTGATCGAGGGTCGACGGGGACCGGCAATGGGAGGGTGTTCGATGACAGGTAAGCAGGCGCGGCTCGATCTGGAGACCGCGAAGCGTGCAGCGGACGCGACGATCGCCGCGGCTCGGGAGGGCGGCAACCGGGTGAGTGTCGCCGTCGTGGACACTCGCGGCCACGACCTGCTGGTGGTCCGCGACGACGGCGCTGCGTGGTTCACCGCCGGTGTGGCGCGCGCGAAGGCCGCCACCTCCGCATTGATCGGAATCCCCACCACCGCCTACTCGGGCCTGGCAGACGCGCACCCCGCGCTCGTCGAACTGATCGACGGCCAGACCGCGCAGTCCCTGACGACGTTGCCGGGTGGCCTGCCGGTGGTCGTCGACGGCGAGATCGTGGGCGGGATCGGCGTGAGCGGCGCACAGCCGGACGAGGACGTCCACTATGCGAAGGCGGGCCTGGCCGCTCGCTGATCTCGCCGGTCGGATCCCGGTTCAGCGCCCGGTTGCGCCGTCGATCAGCTCGCGGATGATGTCGGCGTGGCCGGCGTGCCGGCCGGTCTCCTCGATCATGTGGGTCAGTGCCCAGCGGACGCTCGGTGCGCGATCGTTCGGCCGCGGACGCGGGATCGACGCACCGAGATCGGTGCACTCGTCCAGGACGGAGTCCGCCGCCCGGAGAGCCGCGCGGTAGCGGTCGACTACGTCGGCCACCGTGGCCGACGGTGGAGCATGAAAGGTCTTCTTCCAATCAGTGACTGGCTCACCGAGGAAGAGTGAACGCTCGACGAACGTCAGATGGTTCAGCAGACCGAGAAGGTTCGTCCCGGACGGCACCCCGGCGGTCCGGACCTGTGGTTCGGGTACGCCCTCGACCTTGGCGACCACCGCGGCTCGCAGATAGTCGAGGAACGCTCGCAAGGTCTCGTGCTCGCTGTTCCCGGTGCGCGGTGGCGTGGTGTCGGCGTGGTGCACGACGCGTGGTGTCGGCATGGTGTCTCCTTCGTCGCGAATTCGGACACCCAGTCTCGCCGCGCGCCGGACGATTCGGCACGAAAACTTGCTGTTCCGGCAACCTGATCGGATGGGCTGCCCACGGGTCGGGTGCGCGGACACTCGCGGCCACCGCCTGTTCTCGTCTCGAGAGTTCTTCGGAAGCAACCTCGGGGAGATCACGCGGTGGCCGTTTCGCGCTGTGCGACACGCAGATGCCCTCACCTCATCGGCGGATCAAGGTTCAGACGACCTCGACGAGCGGGTAGACGCCGTTCTCGTCGTGGACTTCACGCCCGGTGACCGGCGGGTTGAACACGCACAGCATCCGCATCCGGGTGTCCGGTTCGACGCGATGTCGCTCGTGACCGTCCAACAGATACATCGTGCCGGGCGCCAGTGGGTACACGGTTCCGGTCTCGAGGTCGGTGAGCGTGCCGGTACCCTCGACCAGCCACACCGCCTCCACGTGGTTCGCGTAGTGGAACTCGTTGACGGTACCCGGCGCGATGGTGGTCTCGTGGAACGAGAATCCGACGCGGTCGCCGCCGAGCACGATGCGCTTGCTGCGCCAGTTCCCGTTCTCGGCCTCGACGTCGCGTTCGGTGCCGGTGATGTCGTCGGTGGTACGTACGATCATGGAAAGGTCCTCTGCAATAACGAATTTCGTGGACGATCCGCTCAGGGAGCGGGGTCGCGCAGGATCAGGCGCAGACCTTCGCGGTGGCCTCGGCGATGATATTGAGCCCGTACTCGAGTTCGTCGTTGGTGATGGTCAGCGGCGGCAGCAGCTTGACGACCTCGTCGGACGGCCCCGCGGTCTCCGCGAGCAGTCCCTCCTCGAATGCGAAGGCACACACCTTCTGCGCGTCGCTCGGGTCGTCGAACACCAGGCCCTGGACGAGCCCGCGGCCCCGAGTGGACACTCCGTCGAACATCGTCGCCAGATTCATGAAGGTCTGCCGGATCCGCTCGCCCTTGCGTAGGGTGTCGTGCTCGAGACGGTCGTCGGACCAGTAGTGATCCAGCGCGGCCCGCGCAGTCACGAAGGCGGGGTTGTTGCCGCGGAACGTGCCGTTGTGCTCGCCCGGGCCCCACACGTCCAGTTCGCGCTTGAACAGGGTCAGCGCCATCGGCAGCCCGTAGCCGCCGATCGACTTCGACAGCGTCACGATGTCCGGCGTGATGCCCGCGGCCTCGAACGAGAAGAACGGGCCGGTCCGTCCGCATCCCATCTGCACATCGTCGACGATGAGCAGGATGTCGCGGTCGGCGCACAGGTCGGCGAGTGCGCGCAGCCACTCGGGGCGCGCGACGTTGACCCCGCCCTCGCCCTGCGCGGTCTCGACGATCACCGCGGCCGGCCGGTTGAGGCCGCTGCCCGAATCGTCGAGGACACGCGAAAACCAGTGGAAGTCCTCGGTGGCGCCGTCGAAGTATCCGTCGAACGGCATCGGGGTCGCGTGGACGAGCGGGATGCCCGCGCCCGCGCGTTTCATCGAGTTTCCGGTCACCGAAAGCGCGCCGAGGGTCATTCCGTGAAAAGCGTTGGTGAAGTTGATGATCGACTCTCGGCCGGTCACCTTCCTGGCGAGCTTGAGCGCCGATTCGACGGTGTTGGTGCCGGTCGGGCCGGGGAACTGCACCTTGTAGTCCAGCCCACGCGGTTCGAGGATCGTGCGTTCGAACGACTCGAGGAGTTCCCGCTTGGCGACGGTGTGCATGTCCAGGCCGTGGGTGATGCCGTCGCTCATGATGTAGTCCACGAGCGCGGTCTTGAGCACCGGATTGTTGTGCCCGTAGTTCAGGGCTCCGGCGCCGGCGAAGAAGTCGAGGTAGTCCTTGCCGTTCTCGTCACGCAGCCACGAACCGGAGGCCGTCTCGAACACGGCCGGCCAGGAGCGGCTGTAGCTGCGGACTTCGGATTCGAGATTCTCGAAAATGCTGGTTCGAGAGATTTCACGCTGTTCCAGGATCGTCATGTGGGTGCTCCTCCTGTTTTGAATTGTGGATCGGAACCGAAAAGTCAGTCTCCGATGGTGTAAAGATCTTCGGCCTGATGCGAATCGGGAAAATCATCCGGCGCGAACAGGTCGGTCCGCGTGATATGCGTCCCGCGCTGGTGCGCTACGGCCGTGAACAAGGCGATCGAGGCCGGGTTGTCCGGACTGATCGTGGTCTCCAGTCGGGTCACTCCGCAGGGGCGGAGTCGGTCGAGGAGTGCGTGCAGCATCCGAGCGGCTGCGCCGCGTCCGCGCTGATCCTCGTCCACGGCAACCTGCCAGACGAACAACGTGCCGGGAGCTTCGGGCCGGCGGTAGCCGGTGACGAAGCCGACGGGGCGATCGAACTCGTCGGTCGCGACGATCGACGTTGCCGTGTAGTCGCGGCACCAGAGCACATACGCATAGCTGGAATTGAGATCGAGCACTCGAGAATCGCGGGCGATCTCCCACAACCGAATTCCGTCTGCGATCCGGGGCGTCCTGAACTGCAATTCGGCCGGTGACCGCAAGTTCGATTCGGCCGGTGCAGGGGTCGGGGTACTTCTCTCCGTAACGGGCGTCATAAGCAATTGCAACGTAACAATCATCCGCGACGAAATCACGCGCGTCACCGAAAACGGACATCGGAACCACTACCTACGCGCAGGTAAGGACCCTCGAGTGAGTTGAGTCACAATCTGTAGCGATCGGCGTGACCCCACCGATTATTTCGGGCTCGCCAGCGCGAAGGGCAGCACCGCGGGGGCACCGGCCGCGCGCAACGTCCGCGCCGCCATCGTCAGCGTCCACCCGGTGTCGGTCACCGCGTCGACCAGCAGCACCGGGCCGTGTACGTCGGTCAGGTCCGGCGGGAGCCAGGCATCGACGAGTGCGGCGATGCGATAGGCGGAGTTCGCCGCGGTCACCGGTGGTCGTCCCGGACGGCCCCGCAACGTGCCCAGGTCCCGCAGGCGTCCGACCTCGGCCAGTCCGGCGGCCAGCGAACCCACGAGCAGCGGATGGGTGCGCGACTCCACGGCCATCACCGCGACCGGGCGCTGCGACCAGTCCCACGCTGCGAGCACGGAGATCGCGGCGCGCACGAGTTCATGAGGAGCCGGTGCGTCCGGACCGTCGAGAAGTGCCCGCAGCCGTGGCCCCCACCCCAGATTCGAGAGCCTGCCCAGTACCCGCCCGGGCTCGGGTCCGTCGGTGATCTTCCCGGACAGGGACACACCCAGTTTCGTCATTCCCGTCGGCCACTGTTTGCGCGGCGTCAGGTCGATACCCGGCCGGTCCAGCCGGGCCGCGGTCTGCGCGACCCCGGCGTCGTCGACGTCGGCGTTCCATCGGGCGCCTGCGCAGTTGTCGCACCGCCCGCAGCCCTCGATGCCGGGCCCGAGTTCCGGATCGTCGAGTTGCCGACGCAGAAACAGCATCCGACATTCGGAGGTGCGTTCGTACTCGAGCATCGCGGCCTGCTCGGCGGCGCGGGCTTCCTCGAGCCGGGCATAGCGCGGTGCGTCGTAGTGCCACGGCTGCCCGGTCGACACCCAGCCGCCCTTGACGCGGCGCACGGCACCGTCGACGTCGAGCACCTTGAGTACCATTTCCAGCCTCGACCGGTTCAGATCCACCAGCGGTTCGATCGCCGGCGTCGACTGCGGACGGTCGGCGTCGAGCACCTCGACGACGCGCCGCACCATCGACTCGCCGGGGAACGCCACCGAGGCGAACCACTTCCAGATCTGCTGATCTTCCCGGCCCGGCAGGAGTACGACCTCCGCGCGGTCGGTGGATCGGCCGGCGCGGCCGACCTGCTGGTAGTAGGAGATGGGGGAGGAGGGTGCCCCGAGATGCACCACGAATCCGAGATCCGGCTTGTCGAAGCCCATGCCCAATGCCGACGTGGCCACCAGCGCCTTGACCCGGTTGGCCAGCAGGTCTGCCTCGAGTTGTTCGCGTTCGACGGTGTCGGTCTGCCCGGTGTAGGCGGCGACCGCGAATCCTCGCTCGGTGAGCAGCGCGGCCAGATCGTGCGCCGCGGACACTGTCAGTGCATAGATGATGCCCGATCCGGGCAGGTCGCCGAGGTGCTGGGCGAGCCACGCCACCCGCCGTGCCGGTTCGTCGATTCGGACGACCGACAGGTGCAGCGACGGCCGGTCCAGGCCGCCGCGCAACACGAGCGTCTCCCCGGTGCCCTCGCCGACACCCAACTGGGCCGCCACGTCGGCCACGACCCGGTCGTTGGCGGTCGCGGTCGTGGCGAGAACCGGAATGCCCTCGCCGAGATCGGCGACGAGTGTGCGGATCCGTCGATAGTCCGGACGGAAGTCGTGGCCCCAGTCGGAGACACAGTGCGCTTCGTCGACGACGACGAGCCCGGCATCGCGAGCAAGCGCGGGCAGCACCTGATCGCGGAAGTCCGGATTGTTCAACCGTTCCGGGCTGACCAGCAGCACGTCGACCTCGCCGGCCGCGATGTGTTCGTGGATCTCGTCCCACTCGGTGACGTTGCCCGAGTTGATGGTGGCCGCGCGCACTCCGGCGCGTGCGGCCGACTCGACCTGGTTGCGCATGAGCGCCAACAGGGGCGACACGATCACCGTCGGGCCGTGCCCCTGCGCCCGCAACAGTTTCGCGGAGATGAAGTAGACGGCGGACTTGCCCCAGCCGGTGCGTTGCACCACCAGCGCACGCCGCCGCTGCACTACCAGTGCTTCGATCGCCCTCCACTGATCCTCGCGCAGGCACGCATGTGGGCCGGCGAGTTCGCGTAGCAGGCGTTCGGCTTCGTCGCGCAGATCCGTCGTCGCAGTACTCATGCCGACCATCGTGCCGGACCGGTGTGACACGCACCGCCGTTCGCCGGCCGCCGCGATCCAGCCCCGAACACGTCGAGCGCACCCACCGGGGCGGTGAGCGGTCGCAACGGTGCGACGAACGTACCTCGCTCACGGTTCGCCGGGCGCCGGCGCGGCGACTCGACCGGCGTGCCCGCACGACAAGAAGCTGGGTTGTAAGATGTTGTGGTGCACAATGTTACGTGAATCACTCCAGCGCTGTGCGGTGACCTCCCGTCGAGTGGCGTGGGTCCCTCGTGTGCGGGGAATGTGATCGGGCTTTCGTCGCCATCGCTAATCTGAGTGGCATGAGCGCGCACCTCCTCCTCCCCGACGTCACCTCGGAGTCGAACCGGATCCGCCACTCGGCATTTCGGAACAAGATCGTCTCCGCCGAGGATGCGGTGCGGTACATCCAGCCCGGGAACACCGTCGCGATCAGTGGTTTCGGCAGCGCAGGTACCCCGAAGGCCGTGACCCCCGCGCTCGCCGAACGGATCCGCCTCGCACGTGCCGCCGGCGAGGACTTCACGGTGAATCTGCTCACCGGCGCCTCGGTGGCATCCGACACCGAGCGGATGCTCGTCGAGGTCGACGGCATCTCGCTCCGAATGCCCTACCAGGCCGAACCGGCCGCCCGCCGCAGCATCAACTCCGGCGGCATGGACTACATCGACATTCACCTTTCGCACGTCGCCCAGCAGGTGTGGGAGGGCTACTACGGGCACGTCGACGTCGCCGTCGTCGAGATCTCCGGCATCACCGAGACCGGTGAACTCGTCCCGTCCGCGTCGATCGGCAACAACAAGACCTGGCTCGACGTCGCCGAGAAGGTGGTCCTCGAAGTCAACTCCTGGGTGCCGGCCGAGATGGACGGTATCCACGACGTGTACTACGGCACCGCGCTGCCGCCGCACCGCAAACCCATCATGCTCACCGGTGTCGAAGACCGCATCGGGCAATCCACCTTCCGGGTCGACCCCGACAAGGTCGTCGCGGTCGTCGAGACCAACGCCCGCGACAGCGCCAGCGCGCTGACCCCGCCGGACGCCGTGAGCCAGGCGATCGCGTCGCACGTGCTGGACTTCTTCGAACACGAGGTGTCCCGCGGGCGCCTGCCCGCCGACACCCTGCTGCCGCTGCAGTCGGGTATCGGCAACGTCGCCAACGCCGTGCTCCAGGGACTCGACGCCGGGCCGCACAAGGGGCTGACCTGCTATTCCGAAGTGATTCAGGACGGCATGCTGCACCTGATCAAACACGGCACCGTTCGGTTCGCGTCGGCGACCTCGCTGGCGCTCACCGAGGCGGGCATCGACGAACTCGTCTCCAACATCGACTTCTACCGCAAGCACATCGTGCTGCGCCCGCAGGAGATCAGCAACCATCCCGAGATCGTGCGCAGACTCGGCATCATCGCGATGAACGGCATGCTCGAGGCCGACATCTACGGCAACGTGAACTCCACCCACGTCATGGGAACCAAGATCATGAACGGGATCGGTGGGTCCGGTGACTTCGCCCGCAACGGATACCTGTCGATGTTCCTGAGCCCGTCCACCGCGAAGGGCGGCAGTGTCTCCTCGATCGTGCCGATGGTGCCGCACGTCGACCACACCGAGCACGACACCCAAGTGCTCGTCACCGAACAGGGCCTGGCCGACCTGCGCGGACTGTCGCCGCGGCGCCGTTCCCGTGTCGTCATCGACAACTGCGCGCACCCCGACTATCGGGATCTGCTGCACGATTATGTCGCGCGCGCCGAGGCGGTCACCGACGCCGGACACACCCCGCACCTGCTCGGCGACGCACTCTCGTTCCACCAGCGATTCGTGGACACCGGCTCCATGCGTCCGTAGCTGTCGTCATCGCGTAACCGGCCCGTCCGTGCGGACTGCGGCGTCAGTTGCCGCCGACCGGTGCCGGGTCGATCGGCTGCTGCGGCAGCGTCGCGTTCAGGGTCGCCGACACCTCCTGCAGGGGCGTCGGCCCCGAACCGTTCGGGACCGTCAACGCCACATACACAGGCCGGTCCACCGCGAACCAGGTGCTCGCGGCGATGCCCTCGGCTTCGCCCGACACCTCGAACCACTGCACCCCGTCGACGATCTGCAGCGCCGTCGCCGCATCGAATTCGTTCGGGCGATCCAGTCCGCACCGCAGGACGACCGGTTCGGCATCGGCGATCTGCCAGGCCGCGGTACCGGCCGGTACCGGCTCGACCAGTTCGGCGCGCGTGTAGTCACCGAGTTTCTCGGGCAGTGCCGCGGCCAGGTCCGTACACGCGTCGGATTCGGCGTTCGGTGCCGGGACCGGCCCCACCGCGAGCGGACCGAGCACGGGCGTGCGGTTGATGATCACCGCGGCGACGACGATCCCGGCGAGCAGCGCGATCGGCAACGCGATGGCCGTCGCGATCAACGCGGGATGGTGGCGACCCTCGTCGCGCCGGTTCTGCGCGTCGGACGCGGAGTCCTCGGTATCGGCCGCGCGGGAGTCGTCGGGTTCGGGGGCAGAATCGGATTCGATCATCAGTTCCAATTTCGGGAGCGGTAGCGTGACCTGAACCTATCAGGAAGAGGACACCCGACACCGTGCCCGACCGCAGCGGCCCCACCGTCGCCGACCTCGGCGAATTTCCCGTCATCGACCGTGCGACCACCGGCCGCCGCCAGCCCGCGACGACACTCGTCGGGCCGGGACACGACGCGGCGCTCGTCGCGGCGTCCGACGGCCGGGTCGCGATCTCGACGGACATGCTCGTCGAAGGCAGGCACTTCCGGCTGGACTGGTCCACCCCGGAACAGATCGGACGGAAGGCAGCCGCGCAGAACGGCGCGGACATCGCGGCGCTCGGTGCCCGCCCGACCGCGTTCGTCGTCGGTCTCGGGTGCCCTCCCAGCACTCCGGTGGATGTACTCGACGGAATCTCGGCCGGCCTCGGGGGAGCAGCCGAGTCGATGGGCGCCGGCGTGGTCGGAGGCGACCTCGTGCAGGCCGATCAGGTAATCGTCTCGGTGACCGTGCTCGGCGACCTCGACGGCCGGGCGCCGCTGCTGCGGACCGCGGCCCGCCCCGGTGA
>NZ_JBAQXC010000250.1:0-13183 GCF_049299235.1 Rhodococcus sp. (in: high G+C Gram-positive bacteria)
GCGCGACCACCTCGCCCGGGGCTTGCGAGCTCAGGCATTCAACGGGTCGGTGTGATCAGCGACCGGAGCGCGGCGGCACCGTCGAGCAGCGCCAGCGAGCGGGCATCGATGCTTTCGCCGCGCGCGGTCAGGATCGCCGCGAGATCGTCGCGCCCGCGGGCACGCACCAGTTGTGGCAGCAGGCGGCGCAACTGTGCGATGCCGTACCCGGCGAGTCGCAACTGGTGGACGATGCGCGCATCCCGCACCGCGGCAGGCGAGTAGCGGCGCGGGCCACGTGCACCGGACCGGTCGGGAACGACGAGCCCCTCGGCATCCCAGTGCCGCAACGTCGAGGTCCGTATCCCGAGCGCGCCGGCGAGCTCGGCGATACTCAGCGCATCGGCTGGGTGCACATCTTCGATCGGCTCGGTCACGATGGTGGCCGCCGCGGCCTGCGTGAACGCGAGTTCCCTCCGTTCGGTGTCGAGCCGGGTGTGCGCCGCGTCGAGCAGGGCGAGCACGTTCGATTCGGGATAAGAGTGCGCGGCCCGCACGATCGTCTTCGCGTCGGCCGGGCCCACACCGGCGGCGAGCCCGCGGTAGGCCAGCGCGGACTGCAGATGCACCTCGCCGTAGATCCGGTGGCCGGCATCAGAACGGGCGGAGGACGGCAGCACCTCGTCGCGTTCGAGGTTGCGAATCTGCTGCACGGAGTATCCGGCACCTCGCGCGATGTCGATCGTGCGTAGGCGCGAGTTGCGACTTTCCGTCATCTCACCTCGAATCTTCCGGTCCAGGTCTCCACAAGCACTTGAATGAAACACTCGAGACATGAGTATCGACGAGATCATCGACGTCGTCACCGGACTCGGCGGTGTGTTGGCATATCGGCCGGTCGCCGGTGACGGCTCGCCCGAGATCAGCTGGGGCGACACCTTCTTCTACTACGCGCCCGACGGGCAGGTGCCGACGACGACCCAGCCCTTCGCGACGATCGTGACGAAGGACTACCCCGGCGACGAACGATCGCATTTGAACCGACCGGGCACGTTCCGGCTCAACGTCTTTGCGGGGAAGGACGTGTTCACCGCGCGGACGGGTGTGCGACCGCGGGATGCCGGTGTGCTCGAGGCCGACCCGAGCGTGGCCGACCGGGTCTTCCCACATCCGGTGTACGGGACGCTCGGGTGGCTGTCCGTCGTGAACCCGGGACGCGGAACCGACGCCGACGTGCGGGAGCTGCTGGTGCAGGCCCACGAGTTGGTGCGGTCGCGCTACCGGTCGGCGCACTGACGTGCAACTCGCACACCATGTGCACGACCGCAAATTTGCCCGATCGAACCTCCTGCGGCACTTCACGCCGTCGGGCTGATCAGAAGCGGTCGTGGATCCACGATCGGGCCTGGTGGAGCCGGTAGGTCAGCGCGATGTCAGCAGTCGGGTGCGAAACAGGTCGAGGACCTGGTCGAGTGCATCCCGAGTCGGTTGCCCGGGTTCGTCGATGAGGTGTTCGGTGAGCACCGAGTGAGGTGTGAGGGTCGCGGTGGGATTGGCGGCAGTGTCGTCGAGTTCCACGCCGACGAATGCCTCGCCCAGTTGCTCGCGCAGGAAGTCGAAACGTTCGGCGGGGGAGGTCTTGTCGCCTTTGAATCGCAGTCCCAGGACCGTGAGTCCGTTGGCGCAGCGCTGTGTGACCTTCGCCAGATCGCCGGGGGAAATGTCGATCGAGCGTCGTTGTCGTGCGGTGAGCCCGTAGGGCAGCGAGGGCTGGGAGAGGACCGGGGCCAGCAGGCGGTCGTCGGTGGCCATCGCCAGGGCGTACCCGCCGGTGAAGCACATGCCCACGGCTCCGACCCCCGGCCCTCCACACCGGCGATGTTCCTCGGCGGCGAGGGCGCGCAGCCAGGTGACGACCGGGGAGGTCTTTCCGGTGGCGAACACCGTGAACTCGCGACTGATGCAGAGGGGAACGATCGTGCCCGCGAACTTGCCGGCCGCGCGCAGCGCGCCGTCGACCTCGGGGTCCGGGTAGGCCCGGCCCGGGTGACCGAACAGGTGGGGCAGCACGGCGGTACATCCGACTGCGGAGACACGGCGGGCGAACTCGAGCACTTTCGGTGTGATTCCCGGTATTTCCGCGATCACGATCACTGCTGGTCCCGCGCCCCGTCGGAAAACCGCCCGCGTCTTGCCCTCGTGGGTGAAGGTGCCACGGTCGAAATCCTGTAGGGCGTCGTCCGGCATAGAACGGAATGATATGCCAATGCGGGGTGAGGCGGGCGGATCCGTGTGTGCGCTCCTCGTGTTCGGTGCAGAGAGTGTCGCGCAGGAGGGGCGGCGCCGGGTGGAGTGCGATCACCCGGACGGTTCCTTCATCCCGTCTGTTCGAGATCGGTTGTCGGCAAGCAGAGGCGGGCGAGTTCGTCGAGCGAGACCGACAGTTCCGTCGCCAGTGCCGCGACCGTCGTGAATGCCGGCGTCGACAGCCGCCCGGTTTCGATCTTGCGGAGGGTTTCGGGGGAGATGCCCGCAGCGGTCGCGACGTCGGCGAGGGTGCGCTCGCCGCGCGCGCGGCGCAGGTATTCGCCGAGTCGTTTGCCGGTAGCGATCTGTCGCGGGGTCAGCGGGAGACGGACCATGTGGGCAGCCTACCGGAACCGGTATGAAAATACCGGCCCAGTCCGCTAGAGTGGTATTTTAATACCGATCTTTCGAACACTCAGGAGTACGGACCGTTGCTCGAACTGAAGACGGCGCAGGAGATCGCGGCCATGCGCGTCACCGGCGCATTCATCGCCGACCTGCTCGCCGACCTGGCCGAGACGGCGAAGCCCGGAGTGAACCTGCTCGACCTCGAACACCGCGCACGGCACCTCATCGACGAGCGTGGCGCCACCTCCTGCTACTGGGACTACGCGCCGTCCTTCGGGCGCGGCCCGTTCCGAAATGTCATCTGCCTGTCCGTCAACGATGCTGTCCTGCACGGACTTCCGTTCGACTACCTGCTGCGCGACGGTGACCTGCTGAGCATGGACATCGCCGTGTCGATCGACGGGTGGGTCGCCGACTCCGCGCGCAGCCTCATCGTCGGCACCCCGCGCCCCGAGGATCAGCGGCTCGTCGACGCGACCGAACACGCCCTCGCTGCCGGCATCGCCGCGGCCCGTCCGGGCAACAAACTGGGCGACATTTCGGCGGCGATCGGCGCGGTCGCCGCCGACTACGGTTATCTCGTCAACACCGACTTCGGCGGACACGGCCTCGGCCGCACGATGCACGAGGACCCGCACGTGCCCAACACCGGACGGGCCGGACGGGGCCTGACGTTGCGGCCCGGACTCACCCTCGCGCTCGAACCGTGGTTCGCGCAGGGCACGGACACGATCGTCTATGACCGGGACGGATGGACCATCCGCTCCGCCGACGGATCGCGTACTGCACACAGCGAACACACGATCGCCGTCACCGACGGGGACCCACTGATCCTGACGAGCCGCGACCCGCACTGACCGCCGGCCGGTGAGGCGCGTTCCGGTCGCACGCGGTGCGGTGGCGTGGTATCGATGAGACCGCAGCATCCGTGAGGCGGTCCACGAGGAGTCCCCGTGTATGTGATGGTCCGACATGCCCACGCCGGCGACAAGAAATTGTGGACCGGAAACGACCGCGACCGTCCCCTCAGCCCCGTCGGATACGACCAGGCCGAGCACCTCGCCGACGTGCTGTCCGGGCTCGCCGTGCGGACCCTCTGGTCCAGCCCGACGGTGCGCTGCCGGCAAACCCTCGCCCCACTGGCCGCCGCGCTCGGAGTGCCGGTCGCCGATCACCCACTGCTCGCCCCGGACACCTCCATCGTCGCTCTCCACCAGTTCGTCTCCGACACCGACTTCGACGGTGTGTTGTTGTGCACGCACGGTGAGGTGTTCGATGCCCTCACCGAAAGGCTACGGGCACATGGGCTTCTAGAGGCTCCACCGCCGGGACGCACCGCCAAAGGGTCGGCCTGGGTGATCGACGCGGATGCGACGGCGTCACGGCACTGGAGTTACCTTCCCCCGGTGCCGCCGGTGGACAGCGACCCGATGGATACCGCGCCGACCGTCCTGCGGGACCTGACACCCGCGGACAACGAACCACGGGGGGCAGGGGCCGTGGTGCGGGTCGGTGCATTCGCCGGCACCGAATTACTGGGCGCCGGGTGGTACACGGTCACGGAATCGGAATCGGTTCCGCGCGCGGACTGTTCGGTCCGGGCATCCGAGATGGCGCAGTACCACGGTGTCGGCACCGCGCTGTTTCGGCGCTTGACCGAAACCGCCCGCGATCGGGGATTGGCCGTGGCCGGTGCCCGGGTACCCGCCGCAGACCGGGGCACCATCGAGTCTCTGGTCGCACTGGGCTGGTCGCGTACCGCGGAGGCGGCCGATCATGTCGAGATGACGGTCTCCCTGACCGGACGTTCGGTGTGTGGCTCGGCCGACGCGCGGACCGACGTCCGGTAGGAGCAGTCTCCCGGTCTGGGCCACACAATCTGGGCCACACAATCCGGGCCACACGATCAGGGCCTTCCGGTGCCCGCGGCGATGCCCTTGTCGAGTTGCGCCACGAGGACAGTGCCGAGTTCGGTGAGCGCTCGCACCCGATCGTGGTCCAAACCGTCGAATACCAGCCGGCGCACCGCCTCGACATGCGCGGGTGCCGCCTCGGCCACCTTCGCATACCCCTCGTCGGTGAGGACCGCGAAGGAGCCGCGGCTGCCCGCGATCGGTTCCCGATACACCCAGCCGCGCGTGGTGAGCCGCGTGATCACATGCGACAGTCGCGATAGCGACGAGTTCGTGGATTCGGCGAGGACGGACAGCTGCACCCGTCGGCCGGGGGCCTCGGACAACTGCGCGAGGGTGAAGTACTCGAAGTGCGTCAGGTTCGAGTCGCGCTGGGTTTGCGTGTCCAGAGCGGCGGGCAACCGGGTGACCACCGAGACCAACAACCGCCACGCGGTTTGCTGGTCGGCATCGAGCCACCGGGGACTGTCGCTGCTCATGGGATCTGCTCCTCGCTTCCGTGGTCCGTTCCCACAAGCCTGCCAAAGCGGTGTCGTCGCCCGCCGCTCGGCTCTACCCGGTTCGGTTCGGTTCGGCGTCGTCGCCGCGGCAGATCACGACGGGACGTTCCGCGCGGTGCAGAAGATTCTGGCTCGTCGACCCCAGCAGCGTTCCGGTCAGACGACCTCGCCCGCGGCTGCCGACGACCACGAGCTGGCCGTCGTCGAGTGCTCGCAACAGTGCGCGCGCCGCGGATCCACGCGAGGACACCTCCTCGACCGTCACGCCGGGGAAGCGCTCCCGGTAGGACGCGACAATGGCGGTCAGGGTTGCCGCTTCGCCACGCGCCACGGCGTCCCAATCGACGAGCATCGCCGCGGGACTCGCGATCGGTATCGAGTCGGGTGTGATCGCGCCGACCGTGTATTCGTCGGTCCAGGTGCGGACCGCCGTGACCGGCGCGCCCGTGAGCGACGCGAACTCGAAGGCCAGTTCGGCCGCGGCCGCAGACGTCGGTGTGCCGTCCAGGCCGACGACGATCGGCCGGTGGTCGGGGCCCGGATCGGCCGGGTCGCCGCGCCACACCACGACCGGGCACGTCGCACGGTGGACCACCCGCGACGCGGTGGAACCGAGCAGCCAGCGCTCGACGGATCCACGACCGGTCGCGCCGACCACGAGCAGTGACGCGTCCGCCCCGGCGGCGAGCAGCGCGGTTGCCGGTGCCTCGTCGGCGAGGAGTGTGGTCAGACGAGCGTCCGGCAGGTCCTTCCGGATGGCGGTGACGATGCGCGAGAGCACGCGGGCGCCGTCGTCGGACAGACTGTCGGTCAACTGCTGGGCGAGGGTCGGGTCGCCGGTGCCGAGCAGGCGCGTCGGATGGTGTGTCGAATACACCAGTTGCAGTGGCTGTTCCAGCGTCCGGGCGACCGCGGCGGCCCACTTCGCCGCGCCGAGGGAAGTATCGGATCCGTCGATCCCGACCACGACGTGCGTGCCGGCGTTCGAGAATGCCATATCGTTCGTGCCTCCGTCCGATCATCGGTGTGTGCGCACCCGTCACGGCGGTCGAACGTTCCGTGCCGCGAATTGAGATTATCCCGTACATGGCATTGATTGCGGCGTTGATTGTGGTGGCGACCCTGGTGGTGATGACGACCGGGACGGTTCCGGCCGTCCTGGCGTTGGCGACGGCGTTGGTGGTGGCCGGTCTGGTCGGGATCGCCACTCCGGCCGAACTGTTCGCCGGGCTGAGCAACGGCGGCGTGATCACGATCGCGGCGATGCTGGTCATCGCGAAGGGCGTGCTGCGAACCGGGGCGATCTCCCGTGTCACGCATCTGCTGCTGTCGGGTGTCCGGAACTCGGGTCAGGTGTTGCGCCGGCTGATTCCGTCGGTCGGTTTCGTGTCGGCACTGATCAACACCACCCCGATCGTGGCGATGCTCATTCCCGCCACGAAGGAACTCGAGCAGCGATCCGGCATATCGGCGCGCGGCATCTTGTTGCCGATCGCACATGCGACGACACTGGCGGGTTCGGCGACCCTGATCGGCACCAGTTCGAACCTCCTCATCGCCGGGCTCGCCGAACCGGTGGGAGTGCAGTTGACGATGTTCTCGTTCGTGCCCGTCGCGGTACCGGTGGCGATCGTCGGGTGGATCGTGCTGACGGTCACGGCACCGTGGCTGCTCGGTGGTCGGGCAGACGAGAGTGACCGCGACCTGTCGTGGCAGGCCGAGATCCCGGTCTCGGCTCGCGCCTTGGCGGTGGGGCGCACCGCGGCCGGGCTCGACATCCGGTCCACGGCAGAATTCGAACTCGTGGAGATCCGCCGGTGGGGTGAACCCGAGAACATCGACGACGCGATCGAACCCGGTGATGTGCTCGTGTACCGGGCGACCGAGTCGGGCGTGCGGATGCTGTGGTCGAATCCGGTCTTCGGGGTCGCACCGCAGCGGCTGTTCCGGGTGGCCATCGCGACCAACGAGGGACGATCGGTCCGTGATCTCGAGGAACACGAGGATCTCGTCGTGATCGCCGCACAGACCGACCGGTTGCTGAGGGAGGCCCCGGCCCGGCCCGGCGCCCTATGTCTGGTCGCCGCGGACTCGGCGGATGCGCTCGGTGAAAACACTCTGGTGGCCTTGTGGCGGGAGTTGTCCGGCAAGGCCCCGCAGACCGCGAAGACGTGGATCGCGGTGTCGATTCTGGTCGGCACGATCGTCGCGGCGTCGTCGGGCATGGTCGCGGTCGAACTCGTCGCGTCCGCCGGCGCCGTGCTGATGGTACTGACCGGGGTGCTTACGCCGAGATCGGCTGTGCGAGCACTGAACTGGAATATCCTCGCGATCATCGCGGGGTCGGTGGGGTTGGGCACGATCGTCGTCGCCAGCGGGCTGGGCCAGCACATTTCCGATGCGATCCTGACGCTGGCAGGCGGCAACGTGGCTTTGATCGTGACGGTGTTCGTGGTCGGCACCACCATCTTGACGAATGCGGTGACCAACGCCGCCGCCGCGGCGATCCTCACGCCGATCGCCCTGCAGATCGCGGCGAGTGTGGGTCTGGACCCGGTGTTGCTGCTCACGCTGATCGGCACGTGCATCTCGTTCACGTTTCTGAACCCGTACAGCCACCAGTCGAACCTGATGGTGATGCAGCCGGGTGGATATTCGACGCGGTCGTTCGTGCGGTTCGGGGTTCCGCTCACGGTGGCGGTCGCGGCGGCAGCGGTCGGTGTCGGGTGGGCGATGCTCACGTTCGCGGGGTGAGCCCGACGAACACGTCCTGCCCCTGGTCGGTGTGTGCCCTACGGAGTGACGATGTCGAAGTCGGGGTCCGGGCGGTCGGTCAGCGCGAGGATCCGCGTCCAGGTCGAGGTGTCACCGCTCGTGTCGAGTTCGTCCTGGTGGTCCGTTCACCGGTCGATCCACCGCCGTGCCCGGGTCGTCGCGACGTCGAGGGCCTCGAACAGTTCGTCGGTCGCCTCGACGACGGAATCATCACCGAGTTCGGCGGCGAGCCCGCTGTGCTCGAGGATGCGCGCAAATCTCGCGTCCACCCCGGCGATCATCAGCCGGCTTCCGTTCCCGCCGAGGACCTTCGCGTGTCTGCGGACGGCGTCGATCACGGTGGCGGACGGCACATCCGGCAGGGTGCGCACGCTCAGGACGACGACCGCATTCCGGGTCTCGTCGATCCGGGGCCAGGACTCGTCGATCCGGGGGACCTCGGCGAACAATCCGACGCCCGCGTAGTGCAACACGGTGACCTGCCCGCTCGGGCAGACCTCGGGCACCGCGGTGACGCGCCAGCGGCCGTCGGTGGTGCGGTCGAGGGCCACCAGTCGGGCGGTCCGGGCCGCCTGCACGCAATACAGCAACAGGGACAGCACGGCACCGATCAGGATGGCGTTCTGCAGCGGCAACTGGGTAGTGGCCACCAGCGTGACGATCATGGCGACCGCCGACCAGGGCGCCGTGCGGAACACCAGCACGATGTGATCCCAGCGGCCCGCCACCAATTCGACACCGATCACCAGGATCAGCCCGCCGATCACCGACATGGGGATGATCTCGGCGACCGACCCGACGACCGCGACCAGACCGATCAGCCACAAACCGGCGAAGATGCCCGCCCATCGGCTCCGGGCACCGGCGGACACCGCGACCCCGGTCCGCGAGAGGGAACCGCCTGTCGGGAGTGCCCCGAACAGCCCGCCGGCGATGTTCGCGGCGCCCTGCGCGACGAAATCGCCGGAAGCGTTCGACCGACTGCCGTCCGGATTCGGTGTCGCAGCGGAAATGCCGGCGGCCTGCGCGAGGGCGACCAGTGCGACCGCGACGGCACCCACGAGCAGGTGCGGTATCGCGGTCAGGTCCGGGACGGTGAACGGCGGGAGCGCGTCGGGGATGGCGGCGATGTCGCCGACGGTGGCGATGTCGAGGTGCAGCAGGGTGACCACGGCGGTGACGACGACCAGCGCGATCAGTGTGGCGAGCGAGGCGACCGCTTTGATCGGGCGCGCTGCCGCCCACACCGCGACGGTGGCGACGGTGACCGCCACCGTGACCGCATCCCACGACCCGACGTGGGCGACGACGTCGACGATTTTCGCGATCGTGTTGTGGCGGTCGGTGTCGTAGCCGGTGGCGTCGCCGAGGATGCCTGCCACGATCTGCAGTGCGATGCCGGTAGTGAACCCGGTCATCACCGCGCTGGAGACGAAACTCATGATCGACCCGGCGCGGATCAGGCCGAGCACGGCCATGATCACACCGACCAGCACGGCCAGCATCGCGACATTGCCCGGGTCGGTGGGGTCGAGTCCGGCGGAGGACAGCACCGACTGGGAGGAGAGCGCGATCGCGCTCGTCAGCGTCGTCACCATCAGCACGGTGCGGGCGAACACCGACCCGACCAGCGTGGAGACCATCCCCGAGTACAGCCCGGTCACCGGGTTGAAGCCGCCGATGCTGGCGTAGGCCATGCCCTCGGGGATGGAGAACAGTCCGGTCACCAGACCGGAGACGACGTCCTTCGGTGTCGGTCGGCCGAGGCCGGTGACGGCCCCGCGCAGCCGCTGTGTGCCGCGCAGCCGCTGTGGTCCGCGCCGCCGCCCGGTCATGCTGACACCTCCGGCGCCGATCGGGTGTCGGGGGGATTCGCCCGAATGAGCATCTCGGGTCGCCGGGCGACGAGCAGCCACATCGGAGGTCTCCGTTCCGTTCGGCACCCATCACGATCCGCTCCCGGACCGTCCGGTGCGTCACCCGGCGCGGGTGATTTGTCGGGCGGGGGTTCGTGTGGGGTGACGGTGGCGATGCGCCGGGGTACTGGCACTACGAAGCCGAGGGATGAGCCGAGGAATGAATGGTGGTGTGCAGGGCGTTGCCACGATAGATTAGTTGAAGCTTCAACTTAAAGGAGTGTTATGAGCATCATGCCCGCCCTGTTCCTGAGCCATGGCGCCCCACCGCTCGTCGACAGCGAACGGTGGGTGTCCCAGTTGCAACGCTGGTCCGCGGACCTGCCGCGACCCACCGCGATCCTCATGGTGTCCGCGCACTGGGAATCGGCGCCGCTCACCATCGGAGCGACCACCACCGGCACCCCACTCGTCTACGACTTCGGCGGCTTCCCGCAACGCTTCTACCAGGTCACCTACCCTTCGCCGGGCGCACCCGACCTGGCCCGGCAGGTTGCCGCGCTGATGCCCGACAACGAACCGGTCGTAGCGCAACCCCACCGCGGACTCGACCACGGCGCCTACGTGCCGCTGACTGTCATGTATCCCGACGCCGACATCCCGGTCCTGCAGATATCGCTGCCCACCCTCGACCCGCAGCGACTGCTGCACCTCGGCGAGCGACTGCGGCCACTACGCGAGCAGGGCGTGCTCATCGTCGGCTCCGGCTTCACCACCCACGGACTGCCGTTCCTGCGCGACCGGACACCCGAGGCCACCGCCCCCGGCTGGTCCGCCGAGTTCGACGCCTGGGCCGCCGAACGATTCGCGGCCGGCGACATCGACGGTCTGCTCGACTTCCGCACCCGCGCACCCGGCATGCTGTACGCGCACCCGACGATCGAGCACTTCGCGCCGCTGTTCGTCACCCTCGGCGCCTCCCGCGACCCCGAGCAGATACCGCAGCAGGTCGTCGACGGATTCTGGATGGGCCTGGCGAAACGGTCGATCCAGGTGGACTGAACCCGGTCAGCGGGCGCGCAACGCGACCAGGGCGCGGTCCGCGTGCACCGATGCGCGCAACTCGCTCGCGATCACGTCGACGATGCGGCGATCGGTGTCGATCACGAACGTCGTGCGCTTGACCGGGGACAGCTTCCCGAGTAGCCCGCGCCGCACCCCGTACGCCGCGGCGGCGACGCCGTCCGGGTCCGACAGCAACGGGAAGCCGAACGCCTGCCGGGTCGACCACGACGCGAGCCGGTCCACCGGATCCGCGCTGATCCCGACGCGCGTCGCACCGACCGCGGCGAACTCGGCCGCCAGATCCCGGAAATGGCAGGCCTCCGCGGTGCACACCGCGGTGAACGCCGCCGGATAGAAGAACACCACCAGCGGACCGTCGGCCAGCAATGCGTCGAGCGAGCGCACCTCGCCGTCCTGATCGGACAGTGCGAAGTCGGGGGCAATATCACCGGGTTTCATGCCCGGCGACGCTACCGCGCCCGCGCCTGTCGCGGCAGCCCCTGGGATGATGGGCGCATGTCCGGCGAGCCGACCACCATTCCCGCAGCCAGCGACCCGTCCGCGCACGGTCGATCCGATACCACCACCCGCGAGGAGTTCCGGATACTCGCGGCCGAACACCGCGTGGTTCCCGTCACCCGCAAGGTGCTCGCCGATTCCGAGACACCCCTGTCGGCGTACCGCAAGCTCGCCGCCGACCGGCCCGGAACATTCCTGCTCGAATCGGCGGAGAACGGCCGGTCGTGGTCGCGATGGTCGTTCATCGGCGCGGGCAGTCCCGCCGCGCTCACCGTCGTCGACGGGGAGGCCGCCTGGTACGGCAACGTTCCCGCCGGCGCACCGCACGGCGGTAACCCCGTCGACGTCCTGCACGACACCCTGCAGCTTCTGCACACCGAGCGTCTGCACGGGCTGCCGCCGCTGACCGGCGGCATGGTCGGCTACCTCGGCTACGACCTCGTCCGCAGACTCGAAAAGCTGCCGTCCCTCGCGGACGACGACCTGCAGATCCCCGAACTCGTCATGCTGCTCGCATCCGACCTCGCCGCCGTCGACCACCACGAGGGCACGATCTGGCTCATCGCCAACGCCGTCAACTGGGACGGCTCCGACGAACGCGTCGACGAGGCCTACGACGATGCGGTCGCGCGTCTGGACCGGATGACCGCCGACCTGGCCGCGCCCGCGGCGTCCACCGTGTCGACGTTCGCGAAACCCGCCCCCGACTACCGGCGTCAGCGCACCACCGAGAGTTTCGGCGCGGACGTACGCAAGCTCATCGGTGACATCGAAGCCGGTGAGGCCTTCCAGGTGGTGCTCTCGCAGCGATTCGAAATCGACTGTCCCGCAGAGCCGATCGACGTGTACCGGATGCTGCGCGCGTCGAACCCGAGCCCGTACATGTACCTGCTGCACATTCCCGGACCGGACGGGGAGACCGCGTTCTCCATCGTCGGCTCCAGCCCCGAAGCGCTCGTCACCGTCAGCGACGGCATCGCGACCACCCACCCGATCGCCGGAACCCGGTGGCGCGGCACCAGCGAGGAAGAGGACGTCCTGCTCGAGAAGGACCTGATCCACGACGAGAAGGAGAACGCCGAGCATCTGATGCTCGTCGACCTCGGCCGCAATGACCTCGGCCGGGTGTGCGAACCGGGCACCGTCAAGGTGCACGACTACCGGCACATCGAACGGTACAGCCACGTGATGCACCTGGTCTCGACGGTCACCGGCCGCCTCGCCGACGGCAAACACGCTCTCGACGCCGTCACCGCCTGCTTCCCGGCCGGCACCCTGTCCGGCGCACCCAAGGTCCGGGCGATGGAACTGATCGAGGAACTCGAACCCACCCGCCGCGGTATCTACGGCGGCATCGTCGGCTACCTCGACTTCGCAGGCGACGCCGACACCGCCATCGCGATCCGCTCGGCGCTGATCAAGGACGGGGTCGCGTACGTGCAGGCCGGTGCCGGTGTCGTCGCCGACTCCGATCCGGTCTACGAGGACACCGAGGCCCGCAACAAGGCCATGTCGGCGCTGTCCGCGGTCGCGGCCGCCGGCACCGTGCATCCCTACGGTGATCGGCCGTGACCGACACCACCCCGCCCGCATCCACCCCGCCCGCGTCCACACCAACCAAGCCGCGACGCCGCCCCGCCGTGGTGGCGGCACTGCTGCTCGGTGTCGGCGCGATCGCCCTGTGGGCGTCGAGCCGGATGACGTGGGTGACCGCCTATTCCTCCGACGGGCTGGGGGAGGACCGGACCCTCACCCTCGACGGCGGCACATGGGCGGCCTCGCTGACCCCGCTCGCCCTCACGCTCGTCGCCGCGATCGCCGCGTCGTTCGCAGTGCGCGGCTGGGCATTGCGAATTGTCGCGGCGGCCGTCGCGGCCGTCGCGGTGGCCGCTGCGATCCCGGCCGCCGGATTGCTCGGCGG
>NZ_JBAQXC010000251.1:0-6147 GCF_049299235.1 Rhodococcus sp. (in: high G+C Gram-positive bacteria)
CTGTACGAGTGGCTCGGACCCGACCGGGCCGGGGCCGACGCTCCGATCGGGGCGTCGGTATTGCTGGCCGCCGGGCGTCCCGAGGCCGCGATGCGGATGATCGACGCCGCCGGCGCTCTCGCTCCCACGTCGTCGGCGTCCGCCGCACGACTACTCGCCGTGGGAATGCGCGAATCGGTCGGCGGCGACGGCCGCGTCGCGATGAACACGCTCACGCGTGCCCTGTCGATGCACGGCACCCCCACTCGTGCCACCGCGCGGCCGGACACCGTCGAGGCGATCACGGCGCTGCTGTGCCTGCACTCCGGTGAGCTGACGCACGCGTCGGCCGTGCTCGCCCGGCGCACCCCGTCCACGGTCCGGCACGAACTGCTGGCCGCGTGGGTCGCGTTGCTCGGCGGTGACGTGCCCGCCGCCACCACCGCCGCCGCGGACCTGACCCGCCGCGCCACGCTCCCGCGCGACCTGTTGTTCCTGCACGGCCTCCGGGTCGGCGCGGCCCGCCGCAGCGGCGACACCGGACGACTGCTCGCCGAATGGGAGGCAGCGCAGGGCGTCGTCGCCGCGTATTCCGTCGACCTGGTGAGCCTGCTACCGCTCGGAGAACTGTGGCTGGCCGCGGTCCGAGTCGGTGACACACCGCGCATCTCGCATCTGGTCGGGCAGGCCCGAGATCTGCTCGCAACGCTCGGCGAGCCGCCGCTGTGGGGCGCGGCCCTGCACTGGTACGGGGTGCAGGCGGCGATCGCCGCGGAACGGCCGGACGACCTGCTCCCGCATGCCCGCGCGCTGGCCGTCGCCGCCGAATCCACCGCATATGCCGCGGCCCTGGCGCGTGCGGGCCAGGCCTGGCTGCGCCTCCTGCAGAACGATGTCGACCCCGCCCGGGTTCGGGTCGCAGCCGAATCACTCGCCACGATCGGGCTGACCTGGGACGGCGCGCGCCTGGCCGGTGAGGCCGCGCTGCGGGCGACCGACACGACGGCGGCGACCGCACTGCTCCACGTAGCGCGGTCGCTGCGGCACCCGACGGGGGCCGCCGGTCCCGGCGCGGTGTCCGCCGATCCGGTGTCCTCACCGGCCGGATCGCTGTCCGAACGCGAGGCGCAGGTTGCTGACCTGGTGGTTTCCGGCCTAACCTATCGCGAGGTCGGTGCACGCCTGTACATTTCCGGCAAGACCGTCGAACACCATGTCGCCAGGATCCGCCGCCGCCTCGGTGCCGGTTCCCGCTCGGAGCTGATTTCGCTGCTCCGGGCAATGGGGCACGGAGTGGACGGTCGCACGACCATCAGTAGCACGACCATCAGTAGCACCAGTGAGAAGAAGGGGGGAACTTCGGCATGTCCGTAGGCGTCGGCCTGCGCGTAGGCACGACCGTTTCGTCGGTCGCCGTGACCTCCGCTGTCCCCGGTCAACCCGGTCCCGCACCGATCGAACGTCGCACTGCCGTGCATCTGCACCAGGACGGTACCGCGACTCTCGGTGAGATCGACCCCGTTCTCGATCAGGGTGCCAGTTCCTTCGCCGATTTCCTCGGCCGGGTCGGCACCTCGACGGGTGTCCGCGCCGAGGACGGATCACTGTCCCGCGCCGAAGACCTCGTCGCGACCGCGATGGAATGTCTGCTGGCCGACGCGGCGCCGCTGATCGGCGATCGGGAGTACACGGTCGTCGCGACCCACCCGACGGAATGGCCGCCCGCTACCGTCGCCGTGCTGCGCAACGCGCTCGACTACGTCGGGTTGCGGCACGTGTCGCTGGTGTCCGACGCCGAGGCGGCAGCGGCCTGGTTCGAATCGCAGGTGTCGCGGCAGACCGGGCGTCTCGTCGCGGTCTATCACATCGACGATCTGGGTTCGACGGTCACGCTGGTCCGTGCCGGTCTCGCCGCTGGCAAGCCCGTGCGGTTCGGGGTCACCGACGCACCGCCCGTCACCAAGCAACTGTCGGTCGCCCTCTCTGCCTTCGGATGGCAGGTGACGAACCTCGATGCGGTCGTCGTCACCGCCGACGAGAACGTCGACACCGCGGCGGCGCAACTTGTCGCGCAGTCCGTCAAGGCCGGGCTCGGCACCCGTTGTGCGCTCGCGCCGGATCCGCATCAGACGATGGTGCGTGGCGCCGCGTTGGCGGCCGCGGCCGGGTCCGTCGAGTTCCTTGGCTCGACTCAGATCATCCCCATGACCCGTGCGAACGTGTCGCGCAAGCAGACCCCGCAGGGTGATGGACCACCGCGGCTCGTCGATCCGGATGCCACGGTCGCGATCCCGAAGATCACATCTCGCGAACCTGCCGTGCCGGCGAACGCCCGGGCGCCGAAGGTTTCGGCGGGCTCGGCACCGGCTTCGCCGTCCCCGTCGAGCACCACGTCGGCCGAGGAGGACAACGACGGCAAGCGGCGTCCCTCCCCGGTTCTCCTCGCCATCTCCGCGGCCGCGGTCGTGCTGCTCGCCGTGCTCGGTGTGCTGGTGTTGACGCAGCGTGGTTCGGCGGCCGAAACCACCGGTGCGTCGGTGGCGGACCAGCCCGTGGTCGCCACGATCCCGGAACTGCCGTCGCCGAGCCCGATCTCGTCTGCGGCACCGAGCCCCACGACCACCACGGCGACGGAGACCACGACCGCGACCCGGCCCCCCACCCCGGTTGCCACCACCCAGGTTGCCACCGTCCCCGAGACGACGGTCGACGCGCAGCCGGTGGAGTCTTCGACCACGTCGCAGCAGTCGGGTTCGGCGACGTTCAACAACACCGCGCCGCAGTCCACGACCACCCGGTCGGTCCCGAGTTGGAAGACCACCGACGAAAAACCGGACCGCGACCGCGACCGTGACCGCGACACCACCCGGCCGTCACCGACGCAGCCCCCGACCTCGAATCCGGCCGAATCCGAGGAACAGGATCCGGCCGGTGCGTCGTCCACCACCGGGACTGCGCCGTAGCAGAAACGCTCCCGTAGGCTGTCCCCCGATCGTCGCAATTTCCGACCGATCACTACGAAAGGCATTCATGCGTCACTCGTCGGCGTCGCGCGCCGCTGCCCGTTCCACCGCTCGCAGACTTGCGGTCGCTGCCGCGTCGGCGCTGCTGCTGATCGGTCCGTTCAATGCGACGGCTCAGGCGGATCCCGCGAGCGAGCTTCCCGCCGAGTTGGTCGAGGCGGTCCAGCGCGACCTGAACATGTCCGCCGACGAATACCTGGAGCGGTCGGCCCGGGCGCAGGAACTCGGCGAGTATGCCCGCGATTTCCGGTCCGAGCGTCCCGCCGACTTCGCGGGCGCGTGGATCAACCGCAGCGGTGAGCCGGTCGTCGCGGTCACCAACTCCGATGCCGCCCAGCAGGCCGAGCGCGACGGATACACCGCTACGGTCGCGCCGGTGTCCGCGGACGGTCTCGAGATGGCACTGGCCGAGCTGAACCGCTGGGTCGCTGCCCTGCCGCGCGATGTGGCCGGCGCCGTTCAGTCCACGTCGATCGACGTGCTGAACAACCAGCTCGTCGTCGACATCGTGAACACCCCGATCGGCCGGGCATTGAATCTTCCGTCGCTCATCGCGAACGTGCAGGTGCAGTTGACGCCGGGGCTGCCGGCGAACGACCCGGCGCCGCTCGGCGGCGACACGTACATCACCGCCGACGGCGACGTGCGTACCACCCCGCTCGACCGCATCGGCATCTGCTCGTTCGGGTTCAACGCCGTGGACGCGGACGGTTCCGCGGTGAACATCACCGCCGGGCATTGCGATGCGGTGGCCCGCGCCGACGGCGGTTCCACGGTGTACTTGCCGAACCGCGAGAACATCGACGAGAGCACCCGGATCGGCGCATTCACCCGGTCGTCGGTCGGCACCGACAGCCCCCTCGACTTCGGCGTCATCGGCATCGACAAGGCCGGCGTGGACGCCGGGCTGAACCGCCCGGTCGTGCGCGGCGGCAACGGTTCGACGCTGACGATCACCGGCACCGCGGTTCCGGTTGTCGGCGCACCTGTGTGCAAGGCCGGCCAGTCGTCGTACTTCACGTGCGGTGTCGTCGCCGCCGACCGTATCGAAACGCAGCTCATCTACCCCGACGGTGCCAGCACGACGATCCGCGGCTTCGCGACCACCGCGTGCACGCTGTCCGGTGACAGTGGTGGCGCGATCGTCACCGGTTCCCTCGCGCTCGGTGTGATCAGCGGCTCGAACAGTGCCGGGGCTCCCGACTGTGTGGAGGCGAATCTGGTGCTCGCGCCCAACGGTGGCACATCCAGCCTCGGCATCCCCATTCGCGACATCGAGGACGCAACGGGCACGCGAGTCCGGACCGCCGTCGACCCCGCTTGACTGGGCGTGATCCACGCCGCAATACAGCATATGATCTGACGCATCGACTGCCGCCCCGGTCTCGGGACGGCGTCTTTGCGTATCCAGCAAGACCGTGTAACCAGTAAGACCGTGTAACCAGTGAGATCTGTGTAGTCGCCAAGCCTGCGCTTTCGGCAGGACCTATGAGGAAGGCATCCATGCGACGCTCCTTCGCCCGTCGGGCAGCGGTGATCGGCTCGACGGCCCTGTTGCTGCTCGGCCCCGCTGTCGCCCTGGCGCAGGCCGAACCTGCCGGCACACCCGCCGGTCTGCCCACCGAGCTGGTCGATGCGCTGGCACGCGACCTCGGCATCAGCCCCGAGCGTTTCGTCAGCGATGCCGACCGCAGCCAGGAACTCGCGAAGTTCGCGGCGACCGCCCGCGAGCAGTTCGCCGACGTGTTCGCCGGCGTGTGGCTGGACGAGCAGGGCACTCCGACAGTCGGACTGACCGACGGCGACGACCACGACGCGGCGCGTGATGCCGCCGAGGACGCGGGATTCACCGTCCGCCCGGCCGCACGCAGTGAGGACGAGCTGGAAGGCCTGTCGAAGCAGCTCAACGACTGGCTCGACACGCAGCCGCCCGCCGTCGCCGACCTGGTTCGTGGCATCGCCATCGACGTCGTGAACAACGACATCGTGGTGCGCGCCGACGACGTCGCCGGTCTGCAACTGCCGGATGCCCTGGCCGGCGCGCGGGTCCTGCTCGCCCCGGCGACGCTGGAGCCGGAGTTGCTGAAGCTCGAGCCGATCGCCGGGCTGGCCTCGCCGGATTCGCTGTTCGGCGGCGACGCCTACGCCGCGTTCGGTGCAGGCACCGGGCTGCGCTGCTCGCTCGGGTTCAATGGCGTCGACAGCTCCGACCGCCCGGTGAACATCACCGCCGGTCACTGCGATCCGAACCGCGCCCAGGCCGGCAACGAATACGCGTCGCAGGTCTTCCAGGTCGTCGGTGACGGTCTCGGCCAGCAGATCGGCACGTTCGAGAAGACGAGCCTGGACAGCCGCGACTATGCGCTGATCCGCCCGACCGCCGAGGCACGCAGCCGGTTCGAGAACAACGGTGTGCGCGTTCCGTTCGCGGCGCCGCTCGCGGTGACCGGCATCGCCGAACCGGTTGTCGGTGCGCCGGTGTGCAAGTCCGGTGTCCGCACCGGCTACAGCTGCGGTGTGGTGACGGCAGCGAACCAGAACGTCGAAATCGGCCACCGTGAACTCGACGCCGGGTTCTCCACCAACCTGTGCGCCCTGCAGGGCGACAGCGGCGGCACCCTCGTGACCGGCACCCTCGCCCTGGGTATTTCCAGCGCGTCGAACGTCGGCCAGTACCAGATGTGCGAGATCGCCGGTGTGGTCAGCGGCATCCTGGGTGACAGCCCGGAACTGTATGCGACGCCGATCTCCGCGATCCTGTCGGAGAATCCGGGCCTGAAGGTCCGTACCTGGTAGTTCGCCGGAGCAGTCCGAACTTCAGAAGTGCCCGTCTCCTCCCGCGGAGACGGGCACTTCTGCGTTGCGCCCCCGTTTGTGTCGTTTGATAGAACGAACCGGGAACGGTTGGCGCGCACAACACATCCGATGGGTTACGATTCGGCCACGAGAGGTCCGGCCGGCGTTGTCCGGCCGGACCCTCGCGTGTTACCGGCGCCCATCAGGGGTGCGGCCGAACGAAAGGTGAGACTGTGTCGAGTGACCTGATCCTGGTCGGAGCAGATCTGTTCGTCTACGCGGGCGAGATTGTTGTCAACCTGACAAGGCTGATTGTGCAGAACCTCTTCTGAGATCCCCTGGCAACGAC
>NZ_JBAQXC010000252.1:0-21986 GCF_049299235.1 Rhodococcus sp. (in: high G+C Gram-positive bacteria)
GGCCCCGACCGTCCGGTCGGGGCCCTCCGCACATCTGAACTTCGATCAGCCGTGGTACGGCTCTGCGCTGACGAGGGTCACCTTCATGGTGCCGCCGTTGGGCAGAGTGTATTCACGGGTCTCGCCGACCTTCGCCTCCAGCAACGCGCCGCCGAGCGGTGAGTTGGGCGAGTAGATCTCGATCTCGTTGCTCCGCGCGCCCTCTTCGCGTGTCGCGATCAGGAACGTTTCCTTGTCGCTCTCGTCGCCGTCGTAGTACACGGTGACAACCGATCCGGGCAACGCAACACCGGAACGAGTGGGCGCAACACCGACCTTCGCGGCGCTGAGCAGTTCCTGGAGCTGGCGGATCCGAGCCTCCTGCTGCCCCTGTTCCTCGCGGGCGGCGTGGTATCCGCCGTTCTCCTTGAGATCCCCCTCTTCGCGGCGCTCGTTGATCTCGGCTGCGATAACCGGGCGATTCGCGATGAGCTGGTCGAGTTCTGCCTTGAGTCGGTCGTACGACTCCTGTGTCAGCCAGGTGCCCTGGGTCTCGGTCATCCTCGATCACTTCCTTCGGGTTGGAGCCCCCGGCTCCTGTCGACAGGCCGCGCAACATGCAGCGGCCACGACAGCATGGGCCCCAAATCGTTACGCCCGGTGGGTGTGGTGAACGGAGCCGTACTGTCTACTATGCAGCAATACACGGCCCCAAAGGGTGGAACCGTGTATCCGCTCATTCTAGCACCAATGCGGCTTTCGGCGCGGAAAGCCGCAGCGTACCGTCACTGTGGGTGCAGATATTCGGGGATGTCGAAGCTGCAGCCGTAGATGAGACCCGTGCCGGGACGTTGTGATGTCTTGATCGTCGAATTCAGCAGGACCGTGCCGCTATCGGACGGCGGGATCAGCACCTCGCGCCGGCCGGTTTCCTGCCCGTCCTGCGACCGTGCCCGGACCACGCACACCGCGGACCGTGACGGATCGTCCCTGGTCACGGTGAACTGCACGTCGACCGTCGAATCGTCGATGACGTTGTAGGTGATCATCTCCGACTGGATCTCCGCCGGACCGCTGCGCTGGTACACCACGAATGTCAAGGCCACGGCCAGACCGATACCGACGGCCGCGATCACCCACCACACGAGGCGGCGGGGTGAACCGCCGCTCGTCGGGTAACGGTCGGTGGGATACCTGTCGTTCACGGTGGTGTCGCTCATCACTTTTACTTTCGTGCCCGCCGCGCAGGCACGGGGCCACGGCTGACGGAGGAGTTGTCAGGTGGAACTATAGGGGAAGGACCGACTCGCCCCGCCTGCGGTGCCGGGCGCGGTCGGACGAAGCACACAACGGTGAGGTGGAGGAAACACGTGAGCGGACTACGGCTCATGGCCGTGCATGCCCATCCCGATGACGAGTCGAGCAAGGGTGCCGCCACAACGGCCCGCTATGCGGCCGAGGGAAACGAGGTTCAGGTCGTCACCCTGACCGGCGGTGAACGCGGCGACATCCTCAACCCGGCGATGGACGTCCCGGGGATCCGCGACCGCATGGAGGAGGTGCGCCGCGAGGAGATGGCCGAGGCGGCCCGGATCCTCGGTGTGCAGCACCGCTGGCTCGGATTCGTCGACTCCGGCCTCCCCGAGGGCGACCCCAAGCCGCCGCTGCCGGACGGGTGTTTCGCGCTCGTTCCGCTGGAGGAATCCACCCGTGCGCTCGTCCGGGCCATCCGTGAGTTCCGTCCGCACGTGATGACCACCTACGACGAGAACGGCGGCTATCCACACCCCGACCACATCCGCTGTCACGAGGTGTCGATGGCGGCGTACGACGCGGCCGCCGACCCCGGATACTTCCCGGAGGACGGCGAGCCGTGGAAGGTGCGCAAGGTGTACTACTCGCACGGATTCATCCGCCGGCGCATCGAACTGTTCCGTGACGAGTACGAACGGCGAGGCGAACGCTTCCCGATGGAGGAATGGCTCAGCCGGTGGCGCACCGAACAGGGCGACATCATGGCCCGGGTGACCACGCAGATCACCTGCGGTGACTACTTCCCGAATCGTGACGACGCACTCCGCGCGCACGCGACGCAGATCGACCCCAACGGGTCGTTCTTCGCGATACCCCTGGACATTCAGCAGAAGGTATGGCCGACCGAAGAATTCGAGTTGGCCAAGACCCGCGTGAACACCGTGATCCCCGAGTCGGATCTGTTCGCGGGCATCGAGGACGGACGAGTGCGATGACGACGGGCATGGTGACGATGGGCATGGTGACTGCGAACGTGCTTGCGCAGGAACCCACAGGGCCGGAATTCGGTAAGGCGTCGCCGGTCGGGCTGGCGCTGATCGTCATTCTGCTCGTCGCGACGGCGCTGCTCGTCCGCAATATGAACAAGCGCCTGGGCCGGTTGCCGGAGACCTTCGAGCCCGATCATCCCGAAGCTGATCAGGCCGCCGACGAGGGCACGGACCGCGGCGCGACCCCCACGTCGGCCACCGAGACTGCGAGTGCCGCGGCCGCGGGCACCGAGTCTACGAGTGCCGAGTCTACGAGTGCCGAGACTACGGGCCTCGAGGCGAAGAGGCCCGAGGCGAGTTAGCCCGCGCTGTCACGACATCGCCGCCGCAGGGCGGTCACCGGATCAGGTTGGTCACCGGCTCGGGTCGGTGGCCCTGAGGTCATACCCAGGCGGACGTTCCGCGGGTGCTGAGGAAGTCGCCCTCGCTGGTGACGGGAGCTTCGAGTAGCCCCGCGCACGCGTCGATGAGGAAATTGGCGAAGCCCACCCAGTTGGGTTCTGCCTCGCCGGATTCGAGCCGCGCCTCGTAGTCGGCGTAGGCGTCGACGACGAGGCGCCCGATGATGCGGGACCGGCCGGCGAGTACCGCCGGTGCGATGTCGGTGAGCGGCACGTGGATGCGTTGGATCAGCTCGTCCACGACCGGATCTGCCGTGACTGTCGATGCGACGCTCTCGGCGATCGACGGGACGCTGCGCATCTGACGGAGGAATCGTGCGCGCCAACTCGGGACGGGCATCGACGCCAATTGGTCGGTGAACGGAACGATGAGGCAACTCAGCAGATCGCGCAGGTTCGGTTCCGGGCCGAGGAGAGCGACGAGTTCTCGTCGTCGCGCGTCGGTTTCGTCGGAGATTCGTTCGACCATGGCTCGGATCAGCTCGTCGCGTCCGCCGAAGTGGTAGTTCACTGCGGAGTGATTGGAGTTTCCGGCGTGTTCGGCGATGCGCCGGTTCGACACGGCGTCGATGCCGAACTGCGCGAAGAGTTCTTCCGCGGAGTCGAGCAGAGCCTGCCGCACCCGATCGCCGTAACTGCCCATGTCGTTTCCGTCGCTTCCTGTTGTCGGACCATCGTCCTTCATTCGATGGGACGAACGTCACCGGATCCACAGCTTGATGGATTTAAGACACTTAGCGTACATTTTTTTAAGTCAGTCAACGTAATTATTCGAGGAGTGCCGCCGATGTCCACCACAACCCTCGAACACCGAGCAGGAGGCCCGCCGGGCGACGGCGAGCCCACCGAAGCCGACCACGCACGGGCCCGCAAGGAACAGATCGGCCGCATCGTCGCCATGTTCGTCATGCCGTTCCTGTTCGTCGGGATGATGATCACCGGGTACCTCTACGCGATGCACGCCCCGGCACCGAACAACATGCCGATCGCCGTAGCGGGCACCGCCGAACAGGCCGTCGGGTTCGCGGATGCGCTCGAGAGCGCCGACCCCAACGCCGTCGACGTCCGTGTCGTCGCAACGGCCGAGGAGGCACGCGACCTCGTCCTCGCCCGTGAGGTCGCGGGTGCGGTATCGCTGTCGGACACCGGGACAGCCACGCTCTACACCGCAAGCGCCGCAGGCGCTTCCCAGGTATCGACGGTCACCGGCCTGGTCGCACCGCAGGTGATCGGTCAGGGTCTCGCTCTCGATTCCCAGGACCTGGCACCGCTTCCCGGCCACGACACCGCCGGTCTCGCCGCGATGTTCATGGCCACCGGGCTGATGCTCGCGGGCTACATGCCGTGGAGCATCATGCTGTCCAACTCGCCCGAACTGCTCCGCAAGCGCCGCGCGATCCCGCTGCTCGCAGGCTGGTCCGCGTTGATCGCTGCCCTCGTCTGGTTCATCGCCGATCCCGTGCTCGGTGCGATCGAAGGACATACCGCTGCGGTCCTGGGGATTTCCTGGCTCGCGGTGTTCGCGGTGGGGTCGGTTCAGTTGTTCCTCACCCGGATCTTCGGTCCGATGGCGGTACTCGTCGGCATGCTCTTCTTGATGGTGCTCGGTGTTCCCGCATCCAACATGGGCATGTCGGTCTACACGCTGCCGTCGCTGTACGTGAAGTTGCATTCGTTCCTGCCGACCCCGGCGACCGGGGAGGCGCTCCGGTCGCTGCTGTACTTCGGTGGTGACGGACTCGGTCGCCACGTGATGGTCCTTGCGATCGGCGCGGTCGTGGCGCTCGCCGCGGTATTCGGTATCGATGCGCTCAGGCGCAAGCGCAACCCGGATGCGGGCCTCCCGGAGGTCACCCTGCCGTCGCTCACGGCCGGTCCACGTCCCGAGCGCAACTGGGTTCGCTATGTCACGCTCGGCTTCTTTCCGCTCGCGATGGTCGCGCTGATGTTCTCGGTGATGCTGGGCTCGATGTACCAGCCGGCGCCCCGCGAGATGCCGGTCACCGTGGTCGCAGGCACCCAGGAGGTCGCCGACCAGGCGGTGGCCGGACTCGACCGGAACCTGGGCGGGCTGTTCGATCTGACCGCGTCCACGTCGGTGGACGAGGCACGTGCGGCAATCGAGGACCGCAGCGCGGTCGCCGCGTATGTACTGCCGTCGGCGGAGTCTCCGACGGCAACGCTGATCACGAGCCAGGCGGCAGGCATGAGTCAGCAGCAGGTCGTGGCGCGGACGTTCGAGCAGGTCGCCGCGGGCCAACAGATGCCGCTCGTCACGGAAGATCTCGCGCCGCTGCCGGGGGCCGACAGCATGGGGACGGTGACGTTGTACGTCGCGATGGGCTGGATCATGGCCGGATTCATGTTCGCCGTCGTGGGTCACAGCGCCGCCCCGGCAGCCATGCGGCTGAAATCGCTGCTGCCGCTGTCGGCCGGGTTCGCGGTGTTCATGTCGGCCGTCGTGTGGGTGATCGCCGATCCGATCACCGGTGCTGTCGACGGGCACTTCTGGCAACTGTTCGGCGTCGGCATCGTCGCGATCTTCGCGACCGCGATGTTCGCCACGGTGCTCACCCGGTTGTTCGGACTCCTCGCCGTCGTCCCCGCGGTCGCGATCCTGATGTTCCTCGGCGTGCCCGCGTCGGGCGGTGCGATGTCGGTGTACATGCTGCCCGAACTCTTCCGGGCGTTGCACGCGGTGTTGCCGATGCCCGCGGCGGTGGAATCGATCCGGTCGATCCTGTACTTCGGTGCGGACACGGTGGGATCGCACCTGACGACATTCGCTATCTGGGGTGCCGTGTCCCTCCTGTGCGTACTCGCGATCGACGCTGTGCGGAGCAGGAAGGAACCTGCCGAGGCGGGACTCGACGCCTGATCGCGGTCAGGACGAGGGGGCGTGCGCCAGCATCAGTGACGGCGACTCGATGCCGTCGGAATCGAATGCTTCGAGCACCGCACGTGTGAGAGCGCGGCGCACGCCCCACTGTTTGCCCGGCCGGACACACACCGTCAGACGCAGTGTCACAGCGCCTGCGGTGACGGAGTTGACGCCGAGCAACTCCGGCGGGTCCAGCACGTCCGGCGCGATGTCGTCGGCCCCGACCCTGTCGAGCACCGCATCGAGCGCCACCCGGCAGGCCCGGTCGACATTCGCCGTCGGAGCGATCGGCACGTCGACCACTGCCACCGCGTGGCCCTGACTCATGTTGCCGACACGCAGGATCTCACCGTTGCGGCAGTACCACAGGGTGCCGTCGATGTCCCGGATCGTCGTGACCCGGAGGCCGACGGATTCGACGGTTCCGGTCGCGTCGCCCACATCGACCACATCGCCCACGCCGTACTGGTCTTCGAGCAGCATGAACATGCCGGAGATGAAGTCCCGGACCAGGTTCTGTGCGCCGAATCCGAGTGCGACGCCGGCAATGCCCGCCGATGCGATGAACGGAGCGATGTTGAATCCGAGTTGGTCGAGTGTTTGCAGCACAACCCAGGCCAACACGACGATCGACACGCCCGATTTGAATACCGAGCCGATCGTCCGGGCCCGCTGGGCGCGTCGTTCGCGCGTTGCGGGATCGCCGTTGACCTTGGCGGCGCGCTCCTGCAGTGGACGCAGGACCGACCTCGTGGGTGCTCGGCCCGGACCTCGCGGGAGGGTCGCGCGGTCGATCAGTTTGTGCAGCGCGTATCGGAGAACGATCGCCACCGCGATGTAGCCGACGATCGCGAGTGGCTTGTGGATCAGCCATTCGCGATTCGTCTCGGTCAGTTCGAAGGCAAGAAGCGAGAGTGACATTGCTGGCGACGCTACCAAACTCTCCGTCTTGCCGGGCGCGTGCAGCAGAGCGGGTCGAACGATTCAAGCGAATACGACGAGCCACACCGCGACCGCGTGGCACAGCGCGGCGACGACGGTCGCGGCGTGGAAGAACTCGTGGTGGCCGAAGGTGTGCGGCCACGGGTTCGGCCATTGCGTCGCGTACAGCACGGCGCCGACGCTGTAGAGGATGCCGCCGATGAGGAGCAGCACCATCGCGGCGAGCCCGGCTTCGTCGATCACGGTGCCCGCGACGGGAACGATCGCCCATCCGAGCAGGAGATACAGGGGCACGCCGACCCATCGAGGCGCATTGGGCCACAGCATCTTCAGAGTCACGCCGGCGAGAGCGCCCGACCAGACGACGATCAGGAGGGTGCGGCCGGTGTCCGGTGGGAGGGCGAGCGTCGCGAACGGTGTGTAACTGCCCGCGATGAACAGGAAGATCATCGAGTGGTCGGCGCGTTTCATCCACATGCGCGCTCGAGGATCGTGCCAGTGCACTCGGTGGTAGAGCGCGCTGACCCCGAACACTCCGCACACCGTGAGGCTGTAGACCGCGGTGGCGGAACCCGCGGGCGGATCGGCGATCGTCGCGGCCAGGGTGACGAGCACGATGCCGGCGACCAAAGAGACCGCGAACGCCCACAGGTGGATCCAGCCGCGCATGCGCGGCTTGACCGGCAGTTCGTCGATCCCGAACACCGCCATGAGTTGGACCCCCTCTAGTACTTATCGGTAACCTACGCAACCGTAGGTTTCGGTTCGGGTGTCACGCTACCCGTGTGTTACCGGGTCTGCGTACGGGTGTGACCACCGTCGCGACCGGAGAGTCCCGGGGCGCGTAATGTGACCTCCGTGGTGATTTCGGGGTGAATGTGCGCGGGGTGTTGTACGAGCTCTACGAACGACGTCTGCTGCGTCAACTCGACGGCGCACAGCATCCGAGGCACGTCGCCGTGATGTGCGACGGCAACCGTCGCTGGGCTCGGGAGAACGGCTTCACCGACGTCAGTCACGGCCACCGCGCCGGTGCCCGCAAGATCGCCGAACTGCTGCACTGGTGCGATGCCGCCGGCATCGAGACCGCCACCATCTACCTGCTCTCCACCGAGAACCTGCGACGTGAACCGGAGGAACTCGACGTCCTCCTCGACATCATTACCGATGTCGTGGAGGAGATTTCCGGCCCGGACCAGAATTGGAGTGTCAAGATCGTCGGCACCCTCGATCTGTTGCCCGACGAGCAGGCGCGTCGGCTCCGCGACGCAGCCTGCCGCACCGCGGGCCGCACCGGTACCCACGTCAACGTCGCGGTGGGCTACGGCGGCAGGCAGGAGATCGTCGATGCCGTCCAATCGCTGCTGCGCGACCGGCAGGCCGCCGGGGTCTCCGGTCAGGCGCTGATCGATGCCGTCACCGTCGATGCCGTCGACGGGCACCTCTACACCTCGGGGCAGCCCGACCCGGATCTCGTCATCCGGACCTCGGGTGAGCAGCGACTGTCCGGGTTCCTGCTGTGGCAGAGCGCGTACTCCGAGATCTGGTTCACCGAGGCCTACTGGCCGGAGTTCCGTCGCGTCGACTTCCTGCGCGCTCTACGCGATTTCGCTGCCCGGCACCGCCGATTCGGGGTGTAGCCGTACCCGTGCGCGCTTGTGGTGGCAGCCGCTACCGGAAGCGCGCACGGGGGCGGGTGTCAGAGCTTGCGGAGTCGCAGCCGATTGATGGTGTGATCGGAGTCCTTGCGCAATACCAGCGTGGCGCGCGGGCGGGTCGGCAGAATGTTCTCGACCAGATTCGGCAGGTTGATCGAGTGCCAGATTTCTTTGGCTGCGTTCATTGCGTCGCGATCCGACAGGCTCGCGTAGTGGTGGAAGTGCGCGTCCGGATTGGCGAAGGACGTCTTGCGCAACGCGAGAAACCGTTCCACATACCATTTTTCGATGTCCTCGATGCGAGCGTCCACATAGATCGAGAAGTCGAACAGGTCCGAGACCATCAGCCGCGGACCGGTTTGCAGAACGTTGAGACCCTCGATGATGAGGATGTCCGGCTGCCGGATCACGTGGTACTGACCTGGGATCACGTCGTACGAGATGTGCGAATACACCGGTGCCGCGACCTCCGCAGCACCCGACTTGACTTCGGTGACGAAGCGCAGCAACTTCCTGCGGTCGTAGCTTTCCGGGAAGCCCTTGCGGTGCATGATATTCCGACGCATCAATTCCCTCGTCGGGTAGAGGAACCCGTCGGTGGTGACCAGGTCGACCCGTGGATGATGCTCCCACCGCGCCAGCAGCGCCTGCAGCACACGCGCGGTCGTGGACTTCCCGACCGCGACCGACCCGGCGACCCCGATCACGAACGGCACCTGATGGTCCGGATGCTTCTCCCCGAGGAATGTCGCGGTCGCGGCGAACAACCGCTGCCGGGCCGCGACCTGCAGATGGATCAACCGCGACAGCGGCAGATACACCTCGGCGACCTCCGCAAGGTCGATCTGCTCGCCGAGGCCGCGCAGGCCGATCAGCTCGTCCTCCGTCAGAACCAGCGGCGTCGCCTTGCGCAGCGTCCGCCACTGCTTGCGGTCGAATTCGACGTACGGGCTCGGTTCGCTCAACCGTGCCATCGACACGAGCCTTCCGAAGCGAGCGAATCGGCGACGCAGCCTGCGAGCCGCTTGCGACGAACGTTGTCCATGATCCGAATTGTGCGCGCAGCCACAGGGGTGTGTCCCCTCGGGGTCCGTGATCGCCGCGTCCGGCGTCGTCCTGGCCGCGGGGGAGCGACTAGTGTTCCTGGGCATGGGATCGGACGGTTTCGTGCGTGAATATCTGCTGCTCGGGCTTGCTTTCGACCGGCTGGAAGAAGGCTTCGTCGACGCCTACACGGGCGACCCGTCGCTGCGTCGCCGGGTCGCGGAGGCGCCGACGCCGGATCCCCGTGATCTTTCCCACATCGCGACCCGACTCCGCGGGGAACTGACCGGTGCCGGACTGTCCGAGGAACGGACCCGATTCCTCGACGTGCACCTGCGTGCCCTCGACTGCTCCGCGCGCATATTCGCAGGTGAACAGATCGGCTTCGTCGACGAGGTCGAGGCATACTTCGACGTGCGCATCGCCCCCGGTAACGAGGACGACTACCGTGCTGCGCATCGCCGCCTCGATGCGCTGCTCCCCGGATCAGGACCGCTCGGCGAACGTCTGCACGCCCATCGTCGGGGCGAGACGGTGCCCGCAGACCGGCTCGCGGAATGCGTCGAGGCGTTCTCGAGCGCCCTGCGCGACAAGGTGCGCGCGGCATACCCGCTGCCGGAAGCCGAGCACATCGAATACGAGATCGTCGGAGACAAGCCGTGGTCGGGTTTCAACTACTACCTCGGCGACTACCGCTCCCGGGTCGCGATCAACTCCGATCTCGAGCAACACATGTCGCAACTACCGCGCCTGATCGCCCATGAGGCGTACCCGGGGCACCACACCGAACACTGCCGCAAGGAGGCCGGCCTGGTCGTCGGCGGCCAGGCCGAGCAGAGCCTGTTCCTGGTGAACACGCCGCAGTGCCTCATGGCGGAAGGTCTGGCCGACCTCGCGCTGGAGGCGATCATCGGCCCCGGCTGGGGGCTGTGGGCGCAGGAGATCTACGCCGACCTGGGGCTCCGTTTCGACGGTGAGCTCGCCGAGCAACTCCACGACGCGTCGGCCGATCTGCTGCCGGTGCGTCAGGACGCTGCCCTGCTGCTGCACGACAGTGGCCGTAGCCACGACGACGTCGCGGCATTCCTTCAGCGCTGGTCGTTGGCGAGCCCCGAGCGGTCCCGGCAGTCGCTGCGGTTCCTGTCGTCACCGCTGTGGCGCGCCTACATCAGTACCTACGTGGAGGGGTACCGGCTGCTCGGCGGCTGGCTGGCGCACGCCGAGCCGGGTGCGGACCGGGCCGAGCGCTTCCGTCGGCTGCTCGACGAACCGCTGGTGCCGAGCTCGCTGCGGTGACGTCGGTCTCGGCGGGGTCCCGAATTCCTCGTTCGGGCCGCACTTCGTAGACTGGAGGTCGTATCCTGCCGACCTCAGCTTGGAGAATCCTCGATGACAACCGTGCCTGGCACCGACGTCAACACCGCCGCGCTCGCCGATCTCGACCCGGAAGTCGCACAGGCGATGGCCGGTGAGTTGTCCCGCCAGCGCGACACCCTCGAGATGATCGCCTCGGAAAACTTCGTTCCGCGCGCGGTGCTGCAGGCGCAGGGCAGCGTGCTGACCAACAAGTACGCGGAAGGCTACCCGGGGCGCCGCTACTACGGCGGCTGCGAGCACGTCGACGTCATCGAGGATCTCGCGCGTACCCGGGCGAAGGACCTGTTCGGAGCAGAATTCGCGAACGTGCAGCCGCACTCGGGTGCGCAGGCCAACGCGGCGGTGCTCATGGCGCTGATGACACCAGGTGAGAAACTCCTCGGTCTCGACCTCGCACACGGCGGTCACCTCACCCACGGCATGAAGCTGAACTTCTCCGGCAAGCTGTACGACGTCGCGTCCTACGGGGTCAGCAAGGACGATCACCGCATCGACATGGACGAAGTGCGCGACATCGCACTGCGGGAAAAGCCGAAGGTGATCGTCGCCGGCTGGTCCGCGTACCCGCGTCACGAGGATTTCGCCGCGTTCCGCTCCATCGCGGACGAGGTCGGTGCCTACCTGTGGGTCGACATGGCGCACTTCGCCGGCCTGGTCGCCGCAGGTCTGCATCCGTCGCCGGTGCCCTACGCCGACGTCGTTTCGACCACCGTGCACAAGACCCTCGGTGGCCCCCGCTCGGGTCTGATCCTGGCCAAGCAGGAATGGGCGAAGAAGCTGAACTCGGCGGTGTTCCCCGGCCAGCAGGGCGGACCGCTCATGCACGCCATCGCAGCCAAGGCCGTCGCACTGAAGATCGCCGCGGGCGATGAGTTCAAGGACCGGCAGCAGCGCACCCTGTCGGGCGCGAAAATCCTCGCCGAGCGCCTGTCGCAGGCGGACGTCGCGGACAAGGGCATCTCGGTGCTCACCGGCGGCACCGACGTGCACCTGGTTCTGGTGGACCTGCGCAACTCCCAGCTCGACGGTCAGCAGGGGGAGGACGCGCTGCACGAGGTCGGGATCACCGTCAACCGGAACGCGGTGCCGTTCGATCCGCGCCCGCCGATGGTCACCTCCGGTCTGCGCATCGGCACACCAGCCCTCGCGACCCGCGGATTCGGGGACGCCCAGTTCACCGAGGTCGCCGACGTCATCGCGCAGACCCTGATCGGCGGCGCGGACGTCGAGGCGCTCCGTGCCCGCGTGAGCACGCTGGCCCAGGATGTGCCGCTGTATCAGGGGCTGGAGGACTGGCCGCTCATCTGATCGGCGTCCCGGGCGGAGCCGATGGCCGGACGTCGGCCGTTAACGCATTCTTCACCGACACGCACCGCGCTCTGCCGAGCGTCCGGTGCGTGTCGGCGTTAGCGTGACGGTGTGGTCGACACAGGTGCCGGCCACGCGGGAGGTCCTGGTCGTGGCTGAGAAATTCAGTGCGAGGGGCCGGCACCCGGCCCTTGTGTCGTTCGCAGGCACCCGGGCCGACCGGCCCACCGAGAAAGACACCTGCGTGGTGCCGCGCAGGTCTAGGAGCCTCACGTGGACGCAACACGCTCCGTCCCCGCTCGCACCGGACGTCGCTCCAAGGCCGCGGCGAAGAAACCCTCCGTTCGCACGTATGTTCTGGACACGTCGGTGTTGCTCTCGGACCCGTGGGCGGTGACCCGCTTCGCGGAACACGAGGTCGTTCTCCCACTCGTGGTGATCGGTGAACTCGAAGGCAAACGGCACCATCACGAGCTCGGCTGGTTCGCGCGCGAGTCGCTGCGGCTGCTCGACGACCTGCGGTTGCAGCACGGCCGGCTCGATCAGCCGATCCCGATCGGTGACGCCGGCGGCACACTGCATGTGGAGTTGAACCACACCGATCCGTCGGTGCTGCCCGCGGGTTTTCGAACGGACGACAACGACTCACGGATCCTGGCGTGCGCCCTGAACCTGGCGTCCGACGGGCGGGACGTGGTTCTGGTCAGCAAGGACATCCCGCTGCGGGTCAAGGCGGGTGCCGCAGGTCTGCCCGCCGACGAATACCACGCACAGGACGTGGTGATCTCCGGGTGGACGGGTATGGCCGAACTCGACGTCGACCGGAGTCGGATCGACGAGTTGTTCGCGGACGGTATCGTCGACCTCGATGATGCGCGGGACCTTCCGTGCCACACCGGTGTTCGCCTTCTCGGTGGTTCGTCGAGCGCGTTGGGCAGGGTGACCGCGGACAAGCGTGTTCAGTTGGTACGCGGGGATCGCGAGGCGTTCGGACTGCACGGCCGGTCCGCGGAGCAGCGTGTCGCGTTGGATCTGCTGCTGGACGACTCCATCGGCATCGTGTCGCTCGGCGGAAAGGCCGGCACCGGAAAGTCCGCGCTCGCGCTCACCGCGGGGCTCGAAGCGGTGCTCGAGCGTCGCACTCAGCGCAAGGTCGTCGTGTTCCGACCGCTGTATGCCGTCGGCGGTCAGGAACTCGGCTACCTGCCGGGCAGCGAGAGCGAAAAGATGGGTCCGTGGGCGCAGGCGGTGTTCGACACGCTCGAGGGTCTGGCCAGTCCCGCGGTGATGGACGAGGTGATCAGCCGCGGCATGCTGGAGGTGTTGCCGCTGACGCATATTCGGGGACGGTCGTTGCACGACTCGTTCGTGATCGTCGACGAGGCGCAGTCGCTCGAACGCAACGTGCTGCTGACGGTGCTCTCGCGTCTGGGTTCCGGTTCGCGGGTGGTCCTCACACACGACGTCGCGCAGCGGGACAACCTGCGGGTCGGCCGCCACGACGGGGTCGCCGCGGTGATCGAGAAGCTCAAGGGCCACCCGCTGTTCGCGCACGTGACCCTCACCCGCAGCGAACGGTCGCCGATCGCCGCACTGGTCACCGAGATGCTGGAGGAATTCGCCCCCGGAGCCTGAATCCTCTTGGGTGACGGGAACCTTCATTCGGTCAGACCGGATGCAGGTTCCCGTCACCTGGGATGCGGGTGGGTCAGGCGGGGCCGAGTTCGGCCTCGAGGACCTCCTGGGTGACCCGCATCGCCGCGAGGGCAGCGGGGGAGCCGCAGTAGGCTGCCGAGTGGATGACCGCCTCGGTGATCTCCGTGCGCGTCAATCCGTTTCGCAGCGCCCCCCGAATGTGGCCGCGCAGTTCGTTCTCGGCGCGCAGCGCGATGAGCATGCCGATGTTGAGGAGGCTGCGGCTGCGACGGTCGAGGCCCGGGCGGGACCACACCGCACCCCACGCATGCTCGGTGACGAACTCCTGCAAGGCTTCCGAGTCGGTTCCCCGAGCCCGGTCGAAGGCGCGCTCGACGAAGTCGTCGCCCATCACCTCCCGGCGGATCTCGAGTCCGGCCTCGAAACCGGGAGTGTGCTCGGCGTCGGTCATCGTCTTGATCCCTCCATCCCGCCGAACGGTTCGGCAGCGGGTGAAAGTCTACGACTGCCGCGCCGCTGCATCCCGCGCGCAACCGCAAGGCCCGTTCAAGCCTTGCTCGTGGGCGGAACGGCAACGATTCGGATGCGGCTGTCCGGAATCGCGACGCCGCGCGCAGTCGGGTGGCACCGTGCGAAGGGATATGCACACTGTGCAAACCCGTGAAGTCCACAGCCGTGAAGTTCAACAGCCGTGAAGTTCAACAGCAGCGACTTCCGCCAGCGAGGAGTCAGTCATGAGCCGAATTCCACGTCGAGTCGCCACGACCTTCGGTGCGCTCGCCGCCACCGGATTGGTGATCGCAGGGTGCAGCGACACGGCCGACACCGCAGGCGAGGACGCCTACAACAGCATGACCAGCGTCGCCGAATCCGCGCAGACCGCGGTGGAGTCCGCGGCGGCGGGCGCACAATCGGCGGTCGAGAGTGCCGCGAACTCCGCCGAGAGTGCGGCCGAGAGCGCAGGGAACGAGATCGCCGGTGACGCAACCACCGTGGTGCCCGGCCCCGACGGCCAGGAGTACGCCATCAGTGGCGCGGTCCTCGACAAGTACACCGAAACCGGGGGAGCAGCCGGTCCGCTCGGCCCACCGATAGGTAGCCAGGAGAGTATCGGGGACGGCAGCGTCGGTGAGTTCGCGGGTGGCGTCATCGCGTGGAGCCCGGACACCGGTGCTCACGTCGTGGGCGGTGAGATTCAGGTCGCGTGGGAGGCGGCCGGCGGTGCGGCAGGAGAACTCGGCTTCCCGATCAGCGACGAGCATCCGATCCCGGACGGTGTGCAGAGCGACTTCCAGATGGGGCACATCACCTTCATCGACGGCAGAACCCAGGTGGTCATGGGCTGACCTCCGAGAAGTCGCACGGACACATCGCTGCGCCGTCCTCCGATCGCTCGGGCGCACACCCGCCGGGGTGATCCTGACGGCCCAGCCGTCGACCACGGGTCGTCCGCTCGGTCGGGTATGACGGGGGAATCCGTCGCCAGGGCAGCATCCAGAGTGATCGCTCCCGAGGGCGAGATCGTCGACTTCCGCGCCATCGACAGTGCCGAGGACGCGTACGTCTGGTTCGTGGATCGGCGCGCCGACAATACCGAACTCGGTCGGGGGACGGAGGCTCAGTACGAGGGCGGCACCGGGCACTTCGTCGACGGCACCGACTGCACGCGGCGGAGATGAGCGCGGCACCCCGTGTCTGTGTCGCGTTCGTGTCCGTCTAGGGTTCGCGCTCGACGTTCGTCATCGCGAGCACGTCCAGTCGACGATCCAGTTCGTCCTCGCTCAACCCGTCGCCGATCAGGCCCCGGTCGATCACGGTCTGCCGGATCGTCTTCTTCTCCGTCAATGCCTGCTTGGCGACGGCGGCGGCCTCTTCGTATCCGATCGCCGAATTCAGCGGCGTCACGATCGACGGCGACGACTCCGCCAGCGTCCGCAGATGCTCGACGTTCGCTTCCACGCCGCTGATGCACCGGTCGGCGAACAACCGGGACACGTTCGCGAGCAACCGCATCGATTCGAGCAGATTCCGCGCCATCACCGGGATGTAGACGTTCAATTCGAAGGCGCCGGCCGCGCCACCCCACGCGACGGTCGCATCATTGCCGACAACCTGCGCTGCGACCTGCGTAACTGCTTCGGGCAGAACGGGATTGACCTTCCCTGGCATGATGGAGCTGCCCGGCTGCAGGTCGGGTAACCGGATCTCCCCGAGCCCTGTCAGCGGACCCGACCCCATCCACCGCACATCGTTGGCGATCTTCGTCAACGACACGGCGATCGTGCGCAGCGCTCCCGACGCCTCGACGAGGCCGTCGCGGGCGGCCTGTGCCTCGAAACTGTCGCGGGCCGGGCGCAACTCGTCGATTCCGGTCGCCTTCACCAGCTCCGCGACGACTCGTGGACCGAACCCGGCGGGTGCGTTCAGTCCCGTGCCGACCGCGGTCCCGCCGATGGGCAGTTCGCCGAGTCGCGGGAACGTTGCCCGGACGCGTTCGATGCCTGCCTCGACCTGCCGGGCATAGCCGCCGAATTCCTGTCCCAATGTGACCGGAACGGCATCCATCAGATGGGTTCGGCCGGATTTGACGACGGTGCGCCACTGCGCGGCCTTCTCGACCAGTGCCCCGTGCAGGTGTTCGAGCGCGGGAATCAGGTCGCGGACCGCGGCCTCGGTCGCGGCGACGTGTGTTGCGGTGGGAAAGGTATCGTTCGACGACTGCGACATGTTGACGTGGTCGTTGGGGTGAACGGTCACCCCGTCCCGCGCTGCGATCGACGCGATGACCTCGTTGGCGTTCATGTTCGAACTTGTGCCCGAGCCGGTCTGGAAGACATCGATGGGGAACTGGTCGTCGTGCTTACCGGCCGCGATCTCACCGGCGGCGGCGATGATCGCGTGGGCCTTGTCTGCGTCGAGCAAGCCGAGATCATTGTTGACCTGTGCGCATGCGGCTTTGAGTAGGCCGAGGGCGCGGATCTGGGCACGTTCGAGGCCTCGGCCCGAGATGGGGAAATTTTCCACGGCGCGCTGCGTCTGCGCGCGCCACAGGGCGTCGGCCGGGACCCGGACCTCGCCCATCGTGTCGTGCTCGATGCGGAACTGCGGTTCGCTGTTCTCAGTCATGAACCTCAGCTTGCCACCGCGGCGGCTCCGCCGCCGGTGTGTCGTTTGGGCCCCCAGCGGAGCCCGAACGACACACCGGCGCGGAGCGCACGGTCAGGGCAGTGGACGCTGCGCGCCGTCGACGCCGTCGAAGTTGATCGACGAGAATTCGTGCAGCTTCTCGAGGCGGTGGTACGCCTCGATCATGCGGACGGTGCCCGACTTGCTGCGCATCACGATCGACTGCGTGGTCGCGCCGCCGCCGTAGTACCGCACACCCTTGAGCAGGTCGCCGTCGGTGACACCGGTCGCGCAGAAGAAGATGTTCTCGCCGGTGACGAGTTCTTCGGTGGCCAGCACCCGATCCAGGTCGTGGCCGGCGTCGAGGGCCTTGCGGCGCTCCGCGTCGTTCGTCGGAGCGAGTTTGCCTTGCAGCGCGCCACCCATGCAGCGCAGCGCTGCCGCGGCGATGATGCCCTCCGGGGTACCGCCGATGCCGAGGAGCATGTCGACACCGGAATCGGGGCGGGCGGTCGCGATGGCGCCCGCGACGTCACCGTCGGAGATCAGCCGGATGCGCGCCCCGGTCTCGCGGATCTCCCGGATGATTTCGGCGTGACGCGGGCGATCCAGGATCGTGACGGTCGTGTCGGAGACCGCGCGGTTCTTGGCCTTCGCGACGCGGCGGATGTTCTCGGCGACGCCGGCAGCCAGATCGATGACGTCGGCGGCTTCGGGGCCGACGGCGATCTTGTCCATGTAGAACACCGCCGACGGATCGAACATGGCGCCCCGCTCGGCGACCGCGAGAACTGCGATCGAGCCGGGTGCACCCTTCGCCATGAGTGTGGTGCCGTCGATCGGGTCGACTGCGACGTCACACAGCGGGCCGTCGCCGTTGCCGACCTCCTCGCCGTTGTACAGCATCGGGGCTTCGTCCTTCTCGCCCTCGCCGATCACCACGATGCCCTGCATGGACACCGAGCTGACCATGTGACGCATCGCGTCGACAGCGGCACCGTCGCCGCCTTCCTTGTCGCCGCGGCCGACCCAGCGGCCTGCTGCCATCGCCGCGGCCTCGGTGACACGGACCAACTCGAGGGCGAGGTTGCGGTCCGGAGCTTCGCGGCGCGATGGGGTGGCCGTCATGGGCTACTGCCTCCTGATGCAGTCGGTCGACGCGGTGCGTCGGCGCGAGAGTCGGCCACCGAGGTGTGGGGCCGTTGAATCCGATGGTGGTTCAAGAAGTGATTCTCTCATCAGTACCGCGCTGGTGGAGGCCCGGACCCGGACCGGCCGCCACCTGGATCGGCCGAGGCTGTCAGACTGGGCGGGTGGCTTCCGAGAAACCCCGCATTCTGAACGACACCCGCGATATGGCCTGGTCGCTCATTCCGCTTGTCCTGGCGTGTCTGGTCATCGCGGCGATCGCCAGCCAATGTTCGTTCAACCCGGGCGGTCCCACGGCCGGACCCGTTCCGAGTTTCGACATCGACGCAGGGTTGGCGTACGACGCGAAAGAACTCGGCTTCCCCATTCGCCATCCGGCGGTCCCCGAGGACTGGCAGGCCAACTCGGGCAGCCGCAGCATCATCACCGGTCAGCAAGGCGGGGACTCGAGCACTGTCGGGTTCATCACCCCGGCCGGTCGCTACGTTCAGTTCACTCAGTCCGACGCCGGTGCCGACGAACTCGTGCGGTTCGCCGCCGGGTCGAACCGGGTCGCCACCGGAACCGAGAGCATCGACGGCCGGGACTGGACGGTGTACGGCGAGGAGGGCGCCGAACCGCTGTGGGTTTCGGACTTCGGTGACGTGCGCATCATCATCGGCGGATCCGGCGACAACGCCGAGTTCGCGACGCTCGCCGCCGCGGCGGACGCCGCGCAACCGCTGGTCCCCTGAGCAAACCCGACCTGGTCGGCTAGCCGGCCCGGTCGCCGTCCTCGGCGTGTGAGAGTGCGTCCTCGACGCGCCGGCGGGCGCCGGCCAGGTGCTCCTCGCATCGCGTGGCGAGGGCCTCTCCCCGCTCCCAGAGCGCCAGTGACTCGTCCAGGTCGAGGCCGCCCTGTTCGAGCATCTTCACCACGTTGACCAGTTCGTCGCGGGCACGCTCGTAGCCGAGTTCCGCCACATCCGCATTCGTCTCGCTCATCGCTTCATCCTTGCCAGCGCTCGTTCCATCACTGCTCTCGTTCCATCACTGCTCTCGTCCCATCACTGCTCTCGTCCCATTACCGCTCTCGTCCCATCACCGCGGCCCGGGCGGCACCATCGCCGACCCGCACCCGCACCTGGGTGCCCGGCGGCATCTCCTCGACCGACCGGACGACCTCGGGGTCGCCGTCGGGCACGATCCGCTGGACCACCGCGTAGCCGCGCGCGAGGGTCGCGGCCGGCCCCAGCGACGCCAACCGGGCTCGCAGGTGCTCGACCACTGTGGTCTGGTCGGCGACGACCCGGTCGATGTCGCGGCGACCGAACCGCCGGAGCCGATCCACCTCGTCGGTGTGCTGTTCCAGTGCGCGCATCGGATCGGCGAGGACCGGCCGGCTGCGGAGTTGCGCGACCACATGCTCCTCGCGGTGCACCCAGTTGCGCAGCGCGGAGGCGGCGCGTGCCCGCAGGTCATCGACGAGTTGCTGCTCGGCGACGGCGTCCGGCACGACTCGCTTTGCGGCATCGGTCGGGGTGGCTGCGCGCAGATCGGCGACGTGATCGCACAGTGGACTGTCCGGTTCGTGGCCGATCGCGCTGACCACGGGGGTGGTGCACGCGACGATCGCCCGGCACAGCGATTCGTCGGAGAACGGTAGGAGGTCCTCGACGCTGCCCCCGCCGCGGGCGAGGACGATCACGTCCACTGCGGGATCTGCGTCGAGTTCCTCGAGGGCGTCGAGGATTTGTGGGACCGCGGTCGGGCCCTGCACGGCGGTGTTGCGGATCTCGAACCGCACCGCGGGCCACCGCTTCTGCGCCACCGATACGACGTCGTGCTCGGCGGCGCCGCCACGTCCGGTGATCAGGCCGATCCGGCCGGGCAGGAACGGCAGCGGCCGTTTCAACCGCGGATCGAACAGGCCCTCCGCGGCGAGCAGTGCCCGCAGCCGCTCGATGCGGGCGAGCAACTCACCGATACCGACCGCGCGGATTTCGGTGACCCGCAGCGAGACGCTGCCTCGTGTCGGCCAGAACGACAACTTGCCGAACATCACCACGCGGGCGCCCTCGGTCAGCGCGACCGGCGCGTTCTGGATCAGTTGCGGTGAGCACGTCACCGACAGCGACATGTCCACCGACGAATCCCGCAAGGTCAGATATGCCGTGCGCGTGCCGGGACGCACGTTCATCTGGGTGATCTGACCTTCCACCCAGATGGTGCCGAGACGGTCGATCCAGCCGGCGACCTTCTGCGACACGGTGCGCACCGGCCACGGATTGTCCGCGGAGTTCGGTTGGGCAGTGGAGTGCGCCGACGTCACCTTGCGCTGGCAGTCGTGATCCGGTTGGACAGCATCGTCACGAACGGCGCCCGCGCCCGCGTCGCGTTCTCGTAGTCGAGCAACGCGGTCAGATCCTCCACCGACAGCGTGCGCAGGCGCGCACGCAACTGGGCGAGCGTCAACGAACCGTAGTCGAGATAGTCGGCGATTTCGGGCAGTTCGGGCGCGGGCGCGGATTCGGTCGGCTTCGCGCTTCCAGCAGCCTTGGACGCCTTGGACGCCGCCGATCCGGGTCGGGCCGCCTTCTGGGCTGCCTTCTTCGCCGGCACAGGGTCGGTCGCTGCGGGTTCGGAGTCCACCGCAGGCGGCATCGAATACAGGGCGAACCGGCCGGGTGCTTCCGACGACCCGGTCGCTTCCGAGGGTTCTGCGCCGTTGTTCACCGGGGATGTGCTCGGCACTTCGTCCTCGTCGAACACCGCCCACGTCGGGTTCTCCTCAGACGGGGCACCCAGTATTTCGAACAGGCGGTCGCCCTTGATCGCGAGCGAGGTCATCGACTGCTGGACCCGCATCGTCGTCTGTAGCACCTGACTGACCGTCGTCATCGGCAGCGCCAGGGCAGTGGACGGCAACTTGAGGGTCTCTTCGTAGGCGGTGACGGCGACCCCGGCCGCCACCCGAGCCATGAACGGTGGACGGATCATGCCCACCAGACTGCCTCACGAACTCGGTGATTGGTAGCCGAGGAGGGCCACATCCCTCAGCGGCCCGTACCCTGGAGGCATGTCTGCGCCTGTTCCACTCGAAGTCGGTATTGCACGTTCGGCGGGGACCGCGCCGACGGGGAAGCGGGTGCTCCTCGCGGAACCGCGCGGCTATTGCGCAGGGGTCGATCGTGCGGTCGAAACCGTGGAGAAGGCCCTCGAGAAGCACGGAGCACCGATCTACGTGCGCAAGGAGATCGTCCACAACCGACATGTGGTGGACACCCTCGCCGAACGCGGCGTCGTGTTCGTCGAGGAAACCGACGAGGTGCCCGCCGGGTCGGTGCTGGTGTTCTCCGCGCACGGGGTGTCCCCGGCGGTCCACGACGCGGCCGCGGCCCGCGACCTGCACACCATCGATGCGACCTGCCCGCTCGTCACCAAGGTCCATCAGGAAGCCAAACGCTTCGCACGCGACAACTACGACATTCTGCTCATCGGGCACGAGGGGCACGAGGAAGTCGAAGGTACAGCCGGGGAGGCCCCCGACCACGTGCAGTTGGTCGACGGGCCGGACGCTGTCGATACGGTCCGGGTCCGGGACGAAGCGAAGGTGATCTGGCTCTCACAGACCACGCTGAGCGTCGACGAGACCATGGAAACCGTCAAACGACTGCGGGAGAAGTTTCCGCTGCTGCAGGACCCACCCAGCGACGACATCTGCTACGCCACCCAGAACCGTCAGGTCGCGGTCAAGGCGATGGCGCCCGCATGTGACCTGGTGATCGTCGTGGGATCGCGCAATTCGTCGAACTCGGTGCGACTGGTCGAGGTTGCGCTCGGAGCCGGGGCGAAGGCGGCCTACCTGGTCGACTATGCCCGGGAAGTCGATCCCGCATGGCTCGACGGCGTCGAGACCGTCGGAATCACTTCGGGTGCGTCGGTACCCGAGATCCTCGTGCGTGGGGTGCTCGATCTGCTCGCGGACCGCGGTTACCGGGATGTGCAATCGGTCACGACAGCCAACGAGACGCTGGTGTTCGCGCTGCCCCGCGAATTGCGCGCAGCTCGATAGGGCCGGTGAGCGACCCTCAATCCTCGTGGCGGTCGCGGTAGCGCACGGCCGGCGGCGGATATGCGGGCGCGCTCGCCCGCGGCCGCCGTTCGGGCTGCGCATCGGCGT
>NZ_JBAQXC010000253.1:0-12317 GCF_049299235.1 Rhodococcus sp. (in: high G+C Gram-positive bacteria)
CGCCTGGCCGGTCAGGGAGACACCGCGATCGCCGGCGGAACCAGCGCACTGATGGACATCGTCCGCAGGACGGTGCTCGAGGCGGGCGTGGACCTGCTGTCCGCGGTCACCGCCGCGACCGCCACCCCGGCGGCACTGCTCGGCCTGACCGGGGTCGTCGGTGACCTCAGCCCGGGGTGCCGCGCCGACCTCGTCGTCCTCGACGACACGCTGATGCCCCGCGCCGTCATGGCGTCGGGCACCTGGCTCACCAACACCCTGCCCACCAGCTGAAGGACAACATCCCGATGGAAATCGTCATTGCCTCCGACGCGGCCGCGGCCGGCACGATCGTCGCCGACATCTTCGAGCACGCGGTCCGCTCCGGTGCCCGAACGCTGGGTCTGGCGACCGGATCGTCGCCACTGTCGGTGTACCGGGAACTCGCGCGTCGGCACCGCGAGGAGGGTTTGAACTTCGCCGGACTGCAGGCGTTCCTGCTCGACGAGTACGTGGGCCTACCCGCCGGGCACCCGGAGTCGTACGCGCAGGTCATCCGTACCGAACTCGTCGATCACCTCGACCTCGACAGCGACCGCGTCTTCGGTCCGGACGGCAGTGCGGCGGACCCCTTCGCGGCCGCCGACGCCTACGACCGCGCGATCTCCGCTGCGGGACCGGTCGACGTCCAACTGCTCGGCATCGGCGCGAACGGCCACATCGGGTTCAACGAGCCGACGTCGTCGCTGACCTCCCGGACCCGGGTCAAGACCCTGACCGACCAGACCCGCCGGGACAACGCCCGGTTCTTCGCAGACCTCGACGAAGTGCCGCGACACGTGATCACCCAGGGTCTCGGAACAATCTGTGAGGCACAGCATTTGGTGATGATCGCGACCGGCGAGCACAAGGCCGCCGCGATCGCCACTGCGGTGGAAGGACCCCTCGCCGCGGTGTGCCCGGCGTCGGTGCTGCAACTGCATCCGCACCCGACGATTGTGGTGGACGAGGCCGCGGCCTCTCAGCTACAGCTCACGGAGTTCTACCGCACCGTGTCCGCGCACAAGCCGGCCGAACAGCCCTACTGAGATTCGGCGGGCGCCGATCTACGCCTTCGCGACCTCGACTACCCGATCGCCGACACCGGCCCCGTTTGCGTCGACGCGCTGCAGGGTCGCACCCAAAGGCTTGCCGGGAATGCCCAGGGTGATCAACGCGGCCACGAGTGCGACTCCGCAACCGATGAGCAGACCGGTCCGGAAGCCGGCTTCGGTGGGCAGGGTATGCCCACCCACCTGCATGCTCATCTGCGCGAGCACCACGCCGACGACCGCAGCGGACGCCGAGGTGCCGATGGACCGCATGAGGGAGTTGAAGCTGTTCGCTGCAGCGGTCGCGGTCTGCGGCACCGACCCCATGATCAGCGCGGGCATCGCACCGTAGGCCAGGCCGATACCGACACCGCAGATGCTGGTGACGATCAGCAGGCCCCACGTCGACCCCATCAGCAACACCGACGAACCGTAGCCCAGCGCGATGACCAGGGATCCGACGAGCAACGTCATCTTCGGCCCTCGACCTGCGGACAAGCGCGCACCGAGCGGCGAGACCAGCATCATCATGATGCCGGAGGGCGCCATCCACAGCCCCATTGCGAGCATCGACTGGCCGAGTCCGTATCCGGTCGATTCGGGAAGCTGCAACAGCTGCGGCACGATCAGCGACTGCGCGTACATGGCGAAGCCGACGACGATGGATGCCAGATTGGTCAGCAGGACCGGCCTGCGCGCGGTGACACGCAGGTCGATAAGCGGATCCGCAACGCGCAACTCCCACCACGCGAAGACGCCGGTCGCGACGATCGCGGCCGCGAACATCCCGAGGACGACCCCGCTCGACCAGCCCCAATCGGCACCCTTCGAGACGGCGAGCAGCAGGCACACCAGAGCGATTCCGAGGGTGATCGCACCGATCGGGTCGAACTTTCCGCGGACTCCCTGGACGGGTGTGGCCGGCACGATCCGCCAGATCCCGACGAGAACGACAGCGCCGAGTATGGTCGCTGCCCAGAAGAGCACCCGCCAGTTCGCGTTCTCGGCGACCGCCGCGGCGACGGGCAGGCCGAGAGCACCACCGATGCCCATCGACGAACTCATCAGCGCAATCGAGGAATGCAACTTCTCCGGCGGTAGCACGTCGCGCAGGACGCTGATGCCGAGCGGGATCAGGCCCATGCCCAAGCCTTGGAGGCCGCGTCCCAGGAGCATCGGGAACAGGGCCGTTGCCGTTGCGCAGATCGCCGAGCCGACGATCAGGGGAACCGTGCAGGCGAGCATCACGGGGCGCTTGCCGTACAGATCACCGAGACGACCCGTGACCGGCATTGCGACGGCACCGGCGAGCAGGGTGATGGTGATGACCCACGAGGCGTTCGACACGGTGGTGTCGAGAAGGAAGGGAAGCTGCGCGATCAGCGGGATGACGAGCGTCTGCATGAGCGCCGCGACGATGCCGGTGAACGCGAGCACGCCTACCAGTGCGCCCGGACGAACTGCGGGTGTCGGGTTGTCCACCCCGAACTCCTTGTCTACATCAATACAATTAGTTGTACGTTACATATTTAGTGCATAATACATATTATGTGCTGGATGCACATCATGGTGGAATATTCGACTGCGGGACCCACGGGGCGAACACCTAGCCACAGAAGGACGAGATGGACAAGCCCACCAACCTGATCGAGTTCGAGACGATGCTGCTGGGACGGTACCTGAGCACGCAAACCGCCCGGCCACGACGCGAGGCAGGCCGCCTGGACCGAAGCGCCTACACCCTGCTGGGCAGGATCGAGGCGCAAGGCCCCATGTCGATCGGTGACCTGAGCGACGCATTCGGTTTGGATGCGTCGACGCTCAACCGACAGACCGGCGCGATGCTGCGCGCCGGACTGGTGGAACGGATCCCCGACCCCGATGGCGGAATCGCACGCAAGTTCCGCATCACCGAGGACGGCGCACGCCGACTCGCAGACGAACGCGCCCACAGCATCCGGATACTCGACGAAATCCTCGACGAATGGACCCCGGGGGACGTCGCGGCCTTCGCGGGCTGGCTCGAGCGTTTCAACACCGACGTCGAACGCTACGTCGGTCGTCCCTGGCCTCGCCGCTGAACCAGCCCGCAACCCAACGGAGGGCGACCGCGCTCCGGTCACCCTCCGTTGTGCGTACGCAGGTCAGATGTTGGCGTTGCCCGCCTTCCACGTCGCCCACGGGATGTTCCAGTCGCCCAGACCTTCGGTACCCTCCAGGATTCCACCGACCGTGTTGCGCACGACGACGATGTCGCCGCGCTTGGTGTTGTCGAAGATCCACTTCGCGTTCGCCGGGCTGAGGTTCAGGCAGCCGTGACTGACATTGCGCACTCCCTGATCACCGAGCGACCACGGTGCCGAGTGGAAGAAGATTCCGCTGTAGGACATGCGGGTCGCCCAGTCCACCGGGGTGCGGTAGCCCTGCGGCGAGTCCGCCGCGACACCGTACGTCGACGAATCCATGATCATGTGGTCGAAGCGGTCGCCGATGGTGTAGACGCCGTTCGGCGTCGGCGTGCTGTCCTTACCCATCGACGTCGGCATCGACATGATGGCGCTGCCGTTGCGGTTGACGACGACCGTCTTCGTGTTGTCGTCGACGTCGATGACCACCGCGTCGCCGATGGAGAACGACGAGTGCACATCGGACTGGCCGAACAAGCCGTCGCCGAGGTCCTTGCCGTACGCCTTCACGTCCACGGTCACGGTCGTGCCGGGCGCCCAATAGGCCTCCGGCCGCCACCGCACCTCGCGGTTGCTGAGCCAGTAGAACGCACCCGCGACGGGCGGGTTCGTTTCGATGGTGATCGCGGCCTCCGCCGCACGCCGGTCCGGGATGTTCTCGTCGAACTGCACCGCCACGGGTTGCCCGATGCCGACGACCGATCCCTCACCGGGCATCACATAGGGCTGGGTGAGGTTGCCCGGGGCACTCGTGGTGAACATCGCCGTGGAGGACGTCGCACCGCCGAGACCATACGCAACCGTCTCCAGCGTGTACTGGCGGCTGTAGCCGAGCGGTTCGGTATTCGCCCAGGTCGTCCCGTCCGGTGCGAGCACGCCACCGACCTCGACGCCGTCGGGGTTGCGGAGCGTGACGGACTCGAGTTTGCCGTTCACCACCGAGACGGTCACCGGGTCGATCGGCGAGAAGCCCACACCCCCGTCGACGACGCTCGACGAGACGGTCGGCTTGATGAGCGCGGCAAGAGGGTTCGAGTCGATCGGCACCTCGTCGGCTCCACCGGCTGATCCTCCCGCACACGCGGTGATGAACGTCATGACGGCGACGAGCATCGCACCCACCAGCGCCGTGACCACTCGCCGGGACCGGCGCCGTGGCGCCCCCGTTCTCATCTCCGTCACAATCCACCCTCCGGTTCCGGACCTCCCCCAGTCCGCAAAACTGCACGTCAATACACGTATCCACGATGATGCCAGCAGGCGAACACCGGCACCAAACCACAGGCCCCAAGTGTGGATAACGTTCGAATACCAATCGCCTGTCGCCGGCCGGGTGTTACGGGATACGACGGAGGAAACACTCGGCGACCAGGCGATTTGGCGCGAATCAACGGAGTGTGTAATCTTCTTTTCGTCGCCGGGACAGCGGATCGGAGACGCAGTGCCGAGCGCCATTAGCTCAATTGGCAGAGCAGCTGACTCTTAATCAGCGGGTTCGGGGTTCGAGTCCCTGATGGCGCACAGCAGAAGACCTGCACCGATGGTTCGGTGCAGGTCTTCTTCGCTTTCGCAGCCCGATTCGGGCGTACCGCTAAGCCCGTACCGCTAGTACACGATCACGACCGGGTCGCCGATCTCCACGTTGTCGTAGTACCACGCCGCGTTCTCGGTGCTCAGATTGATGCATCCGTGACTGACGTTCTCGTAACCCTGCGAATCCACCGACCACGGCGCGGCGTGCACGAAGATCCCACTCCACGTCAGCCGGACCGCATATTCGGTGTCGATCCGGTAGCCCTCGGGTGCGTCGATCGGGACCCCGTAGGTGGACGAGTCCATCACCAAGTCGCGGAACTTCTCGAGCACCGGGAACGTCCCTGTCGGTGTTTCGTAGCCGGGTTTTCCCATCGACGCCGGCATCGTCCGCACGACCTCACCGTCGATGGACACGGTGAACTGATGTGTGGACAGGTTCGCGACCGCGACGAATTCGTCGCCGGTGCGGAATTGCGTCCGGGTTCCGCCCGCCAGGACCGTGACGGCGGTGTGGCCCGGCCAGTAACCGTCCGGAACCCACTGCACCTGCCGATCGTCGAGCCATCGGAACCCGCCGGCGACGGGCACGGCCGGGACGATCGTGACGGACCGTTCCGCGGCGGCCCGATCGGTCACCGGCTCCTCGAACCGAACGGTCACCGGCTGTGCGATGCCGACTTCGGCGCCGCCGGCGGGTGTCAGCGTGGCCACCCGCGGTCCGCCCGGTGGGGCGATGCCGATGGTTCCGGCGGATACTGCGGCTCCGGCGCCCAGGACGGGGGTCGCGGCGAGTATCGCGACCACGGCAAGTCGTGCAACATTTTGTGCGTTCCGCATGACCGTCAGCCCCTTCGAAGGCGAGTCGATCGACGTCATCCCAGTGAACCACGCCAAGATCGAAGCCGGAAGGCACGCGCACGTCACAGCGAACCGCGTACCGGAAGCGGGCACCGCTGCCCAGTCGTGGTCGGCGGTGCCCGTCGGTGATCAGCGCAACAGTTTGCGCAGAACCAGAGCGCCGACGACGACACCGACCGCAATGACGGCGTACTTGACGTTCGGCTGGCTCACCTTGGCGACAATCATCTGTTTGGTGCCTGCCACCAGGTTCTTCGGATTGGTCCGCACCGTCAATTCGTCGAGCGTGCTCGCGAGCTGGTTGCGGGCATTCTCGATGTCCCGTTCGATGGCCTCGGTATCCCTACCCACGTGATCCTCCAGAAGTCGCTGCGGTGTGCTGCGACCACGGTAGTGGACACCGGGTCCACTACCGTGGCGGACGTGACGGAAACCAGCAGACTCGCCCCCGGCGACACCGCGCCCGAGTTCACCCTTCCCGATGCCGACGGCAACGAGGTGTCGCTCTCGGACTACCGCGGCCGCAAGGTGATCGTGTACTTCTACCCCGCCGCCGGCACGCCCGGCTGCACGAAGCAGGCGTGCGATTTCCGCGACAATCTCGCCGAACTCAACGGTGCCGGCCTCGACGTCGTCGGGATCTCCCCGGACAAGCCGGCCAAGCTCGCGAAGTTCCGCGACACGGACGAGCTGACCTTTCCGCTGCTGTCCGACCCGGAGAAGTCCACGCTCACCGCGTGGGGCGCGTTCGGCGAGAAGAAGCTGTACGGCAAGACCGTGACCGGCGTCATCCGTTCGACGTTTCTCGTCGACGAGGACGGAAAGATCGAGGTCGCGCAATACAACGTGCGTGCGACCGGTCACGTCGCCAAGCTGCGCCGCGACCTGGCGGTCTAGGCCTCCGCGGCCTCCAGCACCGTGCGGTACTTCGGCGCTGTTCCGCCGAGGTACCGCACGGTGGCCACAGCCTCACGACGACAGCCCCACGACGACATCGTTCTGCGCTGCGCAAATGCGGCCTGCACCCCGGTGCGACCCATCTCGACATCGGATGCGGTCGGAGCCCGACGACGTTCCGAGCGGTCGACCCTTCCGACGTGACGACGCCCTGTTCCACCTGTTCATCGAACGCGAGATCTTTCCCGGCGGGCAGCCTCCGCCACCGGACGTGGTCGTCGAGTGCGCCGAGCGCGCCGGTTTCCGCGTCGACCGCATCCATCCGCTCGGCTCGCACTACGCCCGGACGCTCGAACGCTGGGCCGCGGCGCTGTCCGCACGGCACGCCGAGGCGGTCGCCTTGTCGTCCGAGGACACCTACCAGCGCTTCGTGAAATATCTGCGCGGTGCGGCCGACCGCTTCCGCACCGGACACATCGACGTGATGCAATTCACGCTCGCCGCGTGAAGGTGCAGGTAGATGCCGTGCCGCGATTGCTGCGACTCGCCCTCACGGATACCTCTCGGCAATCAGGCACGGTGCGGCTAGCCTGGGCGCGTGGAGTCTGCAACGAACGCGCGGCGAACTTCGCGCCGGATCGACCCGGCGCTGGAGGTGCAGTCAGCGCCACAGGAACTCGTACCGCGGCGGCGTCCGACGCAGGAACGCAGCCGACGCAAGTTCGACGCACTGCTCAGCGCGTCGCGGGAACTGCTCACCGAAGTCGGCTTCGAATCGTTCACCTGTGAGGAAGTCGCATCCCGCGCCGACGTTCCGATCGGCACCCTTTACCAGTTCTTCGCGAACAAATACGTCATCGTATGTGAACTGAACCGTCAGGACCTGGTGGGCGTGCGTGACGAACTCGCCCAGTTCGACGGGAAGATCCCGTCGGTCGACTGGCTGCGGTTCCTCAACAGTTTCGTCGACCACATGGCCGGATTGTGGACCACCGATCCGTCGCGCCGCGAAGTGTGGCTGGCGATGCAGTCCACCCCGTCGACCCGTGCGACCGGCGCCATCCATGAACGCGCGTTCGCCGAGCAGGTCGAGCGGATGCTCGCACCGCTGACGCCCGACACGCCCAGGCCCCGCCGCAAGCTGATGGCCGAGGTGCTCGTCCACGTCGTCTACTCGATGCTGAACTTCTCCGTTCAGGACGATCAGTCGCACAGCGACGCAGTCGTCGAACTGAAACGCCTGATGGTCGCGTATCTGCAGGTTGCCGAACAGGATTCACGTGCGCGCGCGAAGAAACGCAAGCGTGTGCAGGCGCGGGCCGCGGCGACCGAACCCGCCACCACCGACGACGCCCCCCGCACGAACGACGAATTCCGCACGAACGACGACTGGGAAACGGAAGAAGCCGGGGAGGCAGCGACCTCCCCGGCCTGAGCCGTCCCGACCGGATCTACCCGTCGGCCGGACCTTCGAGTACGACGAACGCGCCTGCCATGTCACCGTCGTGGGTGAGCGACACGTGGACGCTCATGCCCGCAAGGTGTTCGGCCACCGCGCCGTGCAACCGGATACCGGGCCTGCCCCACGCATCGGAGATCACCTCGATGTCCCGGTGAATACCCTCCGGCAGCACCGGCGGGCGACCGAACATCGACGCCGACCAAGCCTTGATCAGCGCCTCCTTCGCCGCCCACCGGGCCGCGAAATGGCGGCCCGGGCGGGAGCTGCGGGTGTTCGCGTCGCGACGCTCCCCCGGTGTGAAGTTCGTGAGCATCGCGGTGCCGGGCCGGCCCAGTTGCTCCTCGAACTCCGTCACCGAGACCAGGTCGAACCCGACACCCGCGACTCCCATCCCGCTGCTACCTTCCCGCCGGCCCGGACCGATCCTGTCCTACTTGCAGCCGGGCAGGCCCGAGCGGTACACGTCGTCGTCGCCGAGACGCGCCTCCGCACTGAGCAGCATGTCCGCTTCGAGCTGCCGGGACGCCGTCGCCGGAACCCCGTCGCCGCCGAGACGACGGTCCGCCGGTCGCTGGTAGAGCGCGGCGCCACCGGTCATCGCGTCGGCCAGGCGACGCTTGCCTGCGACCGTGCGCTGCTGCGACTGTGCAACATACGCGTCACGACGTTCGGCGGGGATCGCCTCGACGAACGCCTGCGGGTGCACCACCGCGATCAGACCGGACACATGCCCGAACCCGAGGCTGGTCAACAGACCGGCCTTGAGCGCATACCGCTCACCGAACCGGATCGGGGTGCGCGCCCACACGAGGTGCTCGAACTCGGCCATCTTCTCGTCGACACAGTCCAGGCTGCGGTTCGGCGGGACGACACCCTGGCTCAGGACCTGGCACAGGCCGATCAGCTGGAACGCTGCCGCGCCGCCCTTGGCGTGACCGGTGAGCGACTTCTGCGACACCACGAACAGCGGGTTGCCGTCGCTGCGGCCCAGCGCACCGGCGAGCCGTTCGTGCAACTCGGCTTCGTTCGGGTCGTTCGCCGCGGTCGACGTGTCGTGCTTGGAGATCACCGCGATGTCGTCGGCAGTGACACCGAGCTTGCGCAGTTCCCGTGCCAGACCGGATGCGCGGCCACCGCGACCGGCACCGAGAGCACCGATACCCGGCGCCGGGATCGACGTGTGGACACCATCCGCGAACGAACCTGCGTACGCCACGACACCGAGGACCGGGAGACCCATCTCCAGCGCGAGATCACCGCGCGCCAAGAGGATGGTGCCGCCACCGGCCGACTCGACGAACCCGCCGCGACGGCGATCGTTGGCCCGCGAGAAGCGACGATCGTCGATGCCCTTGGCGGTCATCTCATCGGACTTCGCGGTGGCCGACATGTCGCCGAACCCGACGATGCCCTCGATGCCCAGGTCGTCGAAGCCACCGGCCACGACCAACTCGGCCTTGCCCAGCTTGATCTTGTCGACGCCTTCCTCGACCGACACCGCGGCCGTGGCGCACGCCGCGACCGGGTGCACCATCGCGCCGTAACCACCGACATAGGACTGCACGACGTGCGCGGCGATGACGTTCGGCAGGGCTTCCTGCAGGATGTCGTTCGCGCGGGATTCACCGAGCAGCGTGTCGATGTACAGCGAGCGCATCGAGGTCATGCCGCCCATGCCTGTGCCCTGCGTGTTCGCCACCAGCGACGGATGCACCCAGCGCAGCAACTCCGACGGGGTGAAACCACCGGTGAGGAACGCATCGACCGTCGACACAATGTTCCACAGACCCACCCGGTCCACCGCATCCGCCATATCGGCGGGGATGCCCCAGCGGGTGACGTCGAACCCGGTCGGGATCTGGCCGCCGACCGTACGGGTCAGCTTCGCCTTGCGTGGCACGCGAATCTCCGTGCCTGCCTTGCGGGTGACCGTCCAGTCTCCGGACTCGGCGTCGACCGCCGCGACCGTGTTCTCCGGATCGGAGTCGACGAACGCACGGGCCTCAGCCTCGGACCCGACGACGAAGGACAGGTCCTTGTCGAGGAACACCGAAGTCATCAGCGGCGCCGTGTTGTCGATCATGGCGCCGTCGTCGGCGTAGCGGCGGATACCGCAGCGTTCGACCACCGCGTCGTGGTACCGGTCGGCGATCTCCGCCTCCGGCACCAACTCTCCGGTTTCGACGTCGTAGAAGCCGGGCTTCGGGTCGTTCTCCCATTCCACCAGCCCGGTCACCCACGCCAGTTCGAGTACACCTGCGGCCGAGAGTTCCTCGTCGACCTCCATCTCGAAGCGGGTACGCGCCGAACCGTACGGGCCGAGTTCGCCGGCACCGACGATCACGACCAGGTCGGCCGGGTCCACGTCGAGTTGCTTCCACGCCGGAACCGGCAGGTCGGCGTCGAGTCGCGGCGCGGACGGCAGCGCGGCGATGGTGCCCGACTCGTCGTCGACGTCGCTCTCGGCGGCGTCGTCCGCGTCCTGCGCCTGCTTCGCGAGCGCCGGCAGGTCGAGGTCCGCCTCGGCGAGACCGCCGGTGAGATCCGCGACCAGCGGCGTCTCGGCGGCCAGGCGCTTCGCTTCCGGGCCGACGAGCTTCAGCAGCTCGGCTGCCATCTCCTGCGTCGACCAGGTGCGCACACCGGCTGCCTCGACGGCCTCGACCAGCGGATCGTTGCCGCCCATCAGGCCGGTGCCGCGCACCCATCCGATGAGAGCGTGCGCCAGGGTGACGCGCTCGGCCCAGACCTTCTCGGAACCCCAGCGGGTGACGACCGCGTCGAGTGCGGCCTTCGACTCGCCGTAGGCGCCGTCGCCACCGAACATGCCGCGGTTCGGGGAACCGGGCAGCACCACGTGCAGGTGCGTGTCGACGTCGCGGTCGTTGCCGATCGCGGCGAGACCGGCGACGAGCCGCTCGACCGACCACAACAGCACCCGCATCTCCATCTCGGCGCGGGCACCCGCGTCGGCGAGGGACCCGGCCACGCGCGGCGCGGCGAACGGGAACAGCAGCGTCGGGGTCAACGCATCCTTGATCAGCTTCTTGGCGCCGCCCGCGTTCTCCACGGTTTCGGTGCCGATCCACTCGATCAGTGCGTCGACATCCGAGTAGGACGCCATGTTCGCGGGGATCACCCACAGGGCCGCACCGGCCCGTGCGTTCTGCGCGTACAGCTTCTTGTAGAAGCCGAGGCGGGAGTCGCTCAGACTCGAGGTGGTCACGACCACGGTCGCGCCACCGGCCAGCAGCTTCGCCGCGACAGCAGCGCCGATGCCGCCCTTGCTGGCACCGGTCACGACCGCGACCTCGTCGGCGTATTCGGCGTCGGCGACGTCGGTGGCGGCGGTCGCGATGCGGCCGAAGGTCTCCGCGAGCACAGTGCGGCCGACCTCGGTGGCCTTGCGCTCCCAGAACGTGGCGTGCGCGGCGACGGTCGCACCGGCACCCGCGAATCGTTCGACGGGGATGTTCGACTCGTCGAGCCAGACCCGGGCGAGGTCTTCACGGGCGGTGGCCCAGCGGTCGTCGATCAGGACCGCCTTGCGGGCATCGAACGCCGGGGCGACCTGACGCGGCCAGTCGGAGCCGAGCTCCGCGGAGACCAGATCGATCAGTTCACTGTCGGCCTTGTCTGCCAGGCCCGAAGCCTGCTCGGTCAAGCCGAGCTGCTCGAGAACGAGGCGCGCGGCGTTGGCGAGCACACCGTCACGGCCGGTGATCTGCTCGGCGAACTCACCGAGAGCAGCGGCGTCGACTGTCGCTCCCCCGCCACCACCGGTGGACGGCATGGACACCGCGATACCACGGCGACCGGCGACGGACTGCACGGCGGCGTCGATCAGCGTGTCGACGGCGGCAACGTCGGCCAGGGCGCCCTGCGACAGGCCACCCAGGTCGCCGCCGCGGATGGACGCGCCGTCGCGGCTACCGAGCGCGACCTCGGCGGTCACGTGCTGGGTCCAGCCTTCGCCCAGATCCCACACCTTGGTGACGCGGTCGGCGACATAGGCGGGGCGCTTGCCGGACGGTCCGAACACCTTGCGCAGGTGGTCGTTGATCGAGTCGGTCAGCACCGGGCCGAACGGGCTGTAGGTGCGGGCGAGACGGTCGACCGTGCCTGCCAGTGCGCCCATGTCGGCGTCGGCGGCACCGTCGATCGCACCGAGCGACAGTTCGGAACCGAGGTCGACGAGCAGCTGGTTGCGGCGCGAGGACACACCGTCGCACAGGGCCTCGATCGTGTCGACGGGGCCGATCTGGTCGGGACGCAGCTTCGTCCACAGGGCGATGAGCACCTGGGTGG
>NZ_JBAQXC010000254.1:0-2475 GCF_049299235.1 Rhodococcus sp. (in: high G+C Gram-positive bacteria)
GGACTCGACCTCGAGCTGCCCGCGACGGGCCTGGTCGCGGTGGTCGCCGACGCGCCCACGACGGCCGCGCTCGTCGACGTGCTGTCCCGCTCGGTTCTGCCCGCGGCAGGCACCGTCCGGGTCGGTGGCGTCGACCTGTTCGACCTCGACGAGGCCTCGGCGATCGGCGCGGTGCGGGTCGCGCCGCACCACGCCGCACTGTTCGAGGGGTCTGTGCTCGACAACATCGCCGCTGCCGTGGCGCCGGACGCCGACGACCGCGAATACCGCATCACCCGAGCCGTGTTCGCGGCGGCCTGCGACGACGTGGTGGACGCGTTGCCGGACGGCCTCGACACCCCCGTCGGGGAAGCGGGCCGGATGCTGTCCGGCGGGCAACGGCAACGAGTTGCGTTGGCGCGGGCGATCGCCGCGGACGCATCGGTGCTGGTACTCGTCGACCCGACCACCGCCGTCGACTCCGTCACCGAAGCCAGTGTCGCCGAACGGCTGACGCAGGCGCGCGCTGCCGGCCTGACCCTGGTGTTCACCGATGCGCCCGCCCATCTCGCCGCCGCCGACGAGGTGATCGTTCTCGCCGAGGGTCGCCTCGTCGAACGCAGTCGCCTCGCTGAACGCAGTCGCCTCGTTGAACGCAGCAGCGCCGAGGATGCGCCCGATCTGCCCGTCGGCGAACGCGGCGACGACACCGTGGAGGCCGCCCGATGAACACCACCACCGAACCGGCCGCGGCCGGTGCTCTTCCCATCGCCGACGCGCGCACCACGGGGGCGCACTTCTTCGCTGCCCTGTCCGGCAGTCGGACCCGGCTGATCGGGGTCGTCGCGTTGCTCGTCGCCGCGGCGATCCTCGGACTCGTGATGCCGTGGGCGTTGGGCCGGATCGTCGACATCGCCATCGACGGAGGCGGTGCCGCCGCCGTGTGGCAACTCGCCGGGATCATGGTCGCCGCGACCGTCGTGGGCGCGGCGCTCACCGGCGCCGGTGTCGCCGCGTCGGCCCAATTGTTCGAAACCGTCCTCGCCCGGCTACGCGAACGCATGTTGTCGGCGGCGCTGCGTCTGCCGTTGTCGCGGGTCGAGTCCGCGGGCTCCGGCGACCTGGTGTCCCGTGCCACCGACGATGTCGAGGTCGTGAGCACCGCCATTTCCCGGGGTGTCCCGGCGTTGTCCACCTCGGTGTTCACGATCGCCGCGACCGTTGTCGGTCTGGCCGCACTGGATTGGCGGTTTCTCGCCGTCGTGCTGGTCGTGCTGCCCATCCACATCCTCACCGTGCGCCGCTACGTCCGTGAGGCACCACCGGTCTACACGGCCGAACGTGCGGCGATGGCCGAACGCGCACACGAGGTGCTCGGCGCGATCCGCGGTATCGACTCTGCCCGCGCATTCGGTCTGACAGGGCGGCTGCTCGCCGGAATCGAACGGCATTCGTGGGAGGTGGTCCGCTGGAACATGCGGGCCCGCTTCGTGCAGAACCGTTTCTTCGCCGGAATCAACGCCGCCGAATTTGTCGGTATGGCAACGATTCTCGGTGTCGGCTATGCGCTCGTCGGTGACGATGCGCTCACCGTCGGCGCGGCCACCGCCGCCATGCTGTTCTTCCTCCGCCTGTTCGGCCCGATCGGTGACCTGCTGTTGGTGACCGACGATCTGCAGTCGGCGGCGGCATCCCTCGTGCGCATCGTCGGTGTGACGGTCGAGGGGGAGCGGTTCACCTCCGACGACCGGGCGTCGTCGGTGCCGCCGCGGGGGCGGGTGCTTGCCGCCGAGAGCATCACGTTCGCCTATCCGGGGAAGGATCCGGTGCTCGACGGGGTGTCCCTGGCGGTCGGCGACGGTGAGCATGTCGCGCTCGTCGGCGCGTCCGGCGCAGGCAAGACCACCCTGGCCGCGGTCCTCGCCGGCATCCACCGGCCCGCGCACGGCACCGTGCGCTTCGGTGGTGTCGACCTCACGGAGTTCGACGAATCCGAACGCGCGCACCGCGTCGCCCTCGTGACACAGGAGGTGCACGTCTTCGCGGGGACGCTTGCCGACGACCTGCGCATGGCGGCACCCGGCGCCACCGACGAGCAGGTCCGTGACGCCCTGCGGCGCGTCCACGCGTGGGAGTGGGTGGAACTGTTGCCCGACGGGATCGAGACGATCGTCGGCGCAGGCGGGCACGACCTGTCGCCGATGCAGGTGCAGCAGATCGCCCTGGCTCGGTTGGTGCTGCTCGATCCGGCGCTGGTGATCCTCGATGAGGCCACCGCCGACGCGGGCAGCGCCGGTGCCGGCGTGCTCGAGCAGTCGGCCGAGGCTGCGCTGGCGGGACGGTCGGCGCTGATCGTCGCGCACCGGCTCAGCCAGGCCGCGACCGCAGACCGGGTCGTGTTGATGGACCGCGGAGTTGTCGTCGAGGAGGGCTCGCACGACGAATTGCTCGAGCGTGGCGGACGGTACGCGCGGTTGTGGTCGGCGTGGTCGCGGG
>NZ_JBAQXC010000255.1:0-12504 GCF_049299235.1 Rhodococcus sp. (in: high G+C Gram-positive bacteria)
GACCCGCCCCGATCGGCACCGGAAGCAGCGCTCCGGTCGAGACGTCGACAACCGTCAACTGCGGTACCGCGGACGCAGCAGGTTGCACGACGAACAGCCGCTGCGGATCCAGCCCGGCCCAACCGTCACCGGTCAGGTCCGGGGCAGGCGTGAGGACGGGGGCCGTCAGTGGCGTACCGCGCGCACAGCGCACCTTCGGGGTTCCGCGGTCGTCGACCAGTACGACGGTGCCCGATTCGAGCACGGCTTGGACCGGGACGACGTTGCCGCTGCGGTACTCGTGCGCGGTGACGCGGGTGTCCGCACGCAGCAGCACCGGGGTGAGGTCGCGCACGTAGTTGCGCGCATCGGTGACCTTCAGGACACCGAGCCAGGCCTCGATCTTCACCGGATCCTGCTCGAGAGTATCGACGAGTTCCTGCCGATCACACAGTTCGCGGTCGAGGCTGCCGCCGTACAGCGCGGTGCGATCGCCCGCGACCGCGGCAGGTCCGTCCTCCGTAACCGCGACCGGATCGCCGGTACCTCCGACGTCCGAATCAGCGGGGGCGGGCACCACAACCGGAACCTGGGCCGGAAGCAGTAGTCCGGTCCAGGGGTACTGGTCCTGTGCGGTCGCGACGTCGAGTCGTACCGGGTCGGTTCGCGCGGAACCACCCGACGAACATCCACTCACCACGATCGCGGTCAGCACGAGTACCGTTCCGAATCCGCGTGCGGCGGCATCGGTGGTCACCCGCACATAGTAGGACGGGCCACGAGTCGGGTTGGCGGATTCGTGGATTCGGGTGATTCAGGTCCGGGCGGCTACGTCGCGGACACGTCCGCGACGAAACCGACGAGCAGATCGTTGACCCGACTTGCCCGTTCCATCTGGACAAAATGTCCCGCCCCGTCGAGCAGATGCACGCCGCGCAGGTCCGGGACGGTCTGCCTCATCCGCTCGAGGGCACGGGGCCCGGACATCGCGATGACGGGATCGTTCGCGCCGGCGACGAAGAGCGTCGGAACATCGAGTTGCGCAGCACCGCTCGTCGCCGATGCCTCCCAGTTGGCATCGTAGGCCCGGTACCAGGACAGTCCCCCGCCGAAACCGGTGCGCGCGAACACCGTCGCGTAGTGGTCGAGTTCGGCCTCGCTCAGCCAGTCCCACGGCAGACCCGGTGCATCGGGCAGGACGTCGAGGTAGCCGTTTCCGTTCGACGGATGCTGCCAGATATCGAGATACCGGTAGCCGCCGGACAATGCGTGGAACAGGCGCTGCAGAAACTCGCGCGGTCGCGCGTCGAGTTCGCGTTCGGCGACCCCCGGCTCCTGAAAGTAGTGCAGGTGCAGGAAGTGCTTGCGGGCCGTCGCCGCGTACAACTCGCTCGGGCGCGCAGGCAACCGGTCCGGTGTGTACGGCACGGCGAGCAGCACGAGGCCGGCCACACGGTTTCGATAACGCTCCGCGACAGTCCACGCCGCGGGCGCACCGAAGTCGTGTCCGACCAGGACGGCCTGCTCGATACCGAGTGCGTCGCGCAGGCCGACGAGCCGATCGGCAACCGCGGGATTGGTGTACTCGTCGATCGTGGCCGGCCGGTCGGTGCCGCCGTAGCCCGGCATGTCCGGCGCGATCGCGCGGTACCCGGCAGCCCCGAGCGCCGTCACCTGGTGGCGGTAGCTGTATCCGAGGCCGGGGAAGCCGTGGCACAGGACCACCGCGGGTCCGGTCGCGCCGTCACTCTCGGCAATGTTCCACGTGAAACCATCGACTTCGACGACGGTGCTGTGCATCAGGACGCGGGCACCGCAACCATGTCGTCCTGACTCCAGTACGCCTTCATCGACGTGATCTTCGCGTCGTCGTCGAACGTCATGACGTCGATGACCTCCATGACGAGATCCTGCTCACCGAGGTGAGTGGTGAGGCGGAACAGGAACGCGGCGTTGTTCGCAGCGATCTTGATCGTGAGCAGTTCCGCCGTCTGGGTGAGCGGTTCGACGACACCGTAGAACTCACGAAGCGACTCGGCGGTCGTACGCGGCTCGGTGCCGACCGGATCCTCCACGGTCGCACCCGGCGCGTAGAGGGCCAGCACGTCGTCTGCCGTGCCCTTCGCGACCGAATTGATGTAGTTCTCGACGGTGGTACGGATCGCGTCGGTGGTCGATGCCATGAATGCCTCCTCGAAATAGAACACGTTCTAGAGCAGGAGACTAGTGCCATACGGTCCGACAGGCCAGATCCCGTGGCCAATCGGCTCCGCCGTGGCGCGCGGAGTGCTTGGCTGACACACGAGCACCACCGAGAGGAGCCACGATGAGCGAGACGGCTGCGTTCACCCTCGACGGACACGCCGGAACCCTGGCCGGCCGCCGCTGGCCCCACGAGAATCCGCGCTACGTCGCGTTGCTGTGCCACGGCTACGGCGAACACGCCGGACGATACGACCACGTCGCGGCCCGACTCGGCGCCGACGGCGCCGTCGTCTACGCGATCGATCACCTCGGGCACGGCCTCAGCGACGGCGAGCGCGTCCTCGTCGACGACTTCGAGAAGGTCGTCGACGACTTCCGTTTGCTCGAGTCGACCGCGCGCCGCGAGAATCCCGGCCTACCCGTCGTGCTCATCGGACATTCGATGGGCGGAATGATCGCCGCGCGCTATGCACAGCGATACGGCGCAGACCTCGCCGCGGTCGTGCTGTCCGCGCCGGTGCTCGGCACCTGGGCTGCGATCGACGCCTTGCTCGCCGCCGACGAAATCCCGGATACCCCCATCGACCCCGCCACGCTCTCCCGCGACCCAGAGGTGGGGCGCGCCTACGTCGCCGACCCACTCGTGTGGCACGGACCGTTCAAACGGCCCACGGTCCAAGCAATGAAGAACTGCCTCGACACCATCACGGCCGCCGGGCCGGTGGACACCGTTCCGGTGCTGTGGCTGCACGGTTCCGACGACGGTCTCGTCCCGATCGAAGGCACCGTGCAGGGCTGGGCCGGCTACTCCGGGGCGCACGCCCGGTCGGGTGTGTATACCGGTGCGCGACACGAGATCTTCAACGAGACCAACCGCGACGAGGTACTCGGCGATGTCGTCGACTTCGTGAACGGGAATATCCGAGCGTGAGTGCGCAGTTGTTGTCGAGAATCCACTCGGATTTCGACAACAACTGCACACTCATCCGTGCGTCTACTTGACGACGTTCACCATCTTGCCGGGCACCACGATCACCTTGCGGGGCGCGGCGCCTGCAAGCAGTTCCACGATCTTCTCGTCCGCCAGCGCAGCCGCCTCGATCACGTCGGGCTTCGCGTCAGCCGGCACCGTGATGCGGCTGCGGACCTTGCCGTTGACCTGGATCGGGTACTCGACGCTGTCCTCGACGAGCCACTTCTCGTCGACGACCGGGAACGGGCCGTGCGCGAGCGACTCGGTGTGCCCGAGCCTCGACCACAGCTCCTCCGCGAGGTGCGGTGCGACCGGCGCGAGCATCGACACCAGCGGCTCGACCGCGGCGCGCGGTGCCCCGTCCGGGTAGGTCTTGGTGAGGTGGTTGGTGTATTCGATGAGCTTCGCGATCGCGGTGTTGTCCCGCAGGTGCGCGTAGTCGTCGGACACACCCTCGATGGTCCGGTTCAGGGCACGCAGCGTGTCTTCCGCCGGGTCGGCATCGGTGACACGCAACGTACCGGTCTCCTCGTCGACGGCGACACGCCACACCCGCTGCAGGAAACGGTGGGCACCGACGACGTCCTTCGTCGCCCACGGGCGGGACTGGTCGAGCGGACCCATCGACATCTCGTACACGCGCAGTGTGTCGGCACCGAAGTCTTCGCAGATCTCATCCGGCGCAACGGAATTCTTCAGGGACTTGCCCATCTTCCCGTATTCACGATTGACCTGCTCGCCGTTGTGGAAGTACACGCCGTCACGCTCGACGACCTCGTCGGCGGGCACGTAGACACCGCGTGCGTCGGTGTAGGCGTACGCCTGGATGTAGCCCTGATTGAACAGGCGACGGTACGGCTCCGACGAGGTGACATAGCCGAGGTCGAACAGCACCTTGTGCCAGAACCGCGCGTACAGCAGGTGCAGCACCGCGTGTTCGACACCGCCGACGTACAGGTCCACACCTCCCGGATCGTTCGGGCCGTGGATCTCCGGCCGCGGACCGGTCCAGTACGCCTCGTTCTCCTTGGCGCAGAACTCTTCCTGGTTGGTCGGGTCGATGTAGCGAAGCTGGTACCACGAGCTACCCGCCCACTGCGGCATCACGTTCGTGTCGCGGGTGTAACGCTGCAGACCGTCACCGAGATCCAGGTCCACGCCGACCCACTCGGTGGCCTTCGCCAGCGGCGGCGACGGCTCCGAATCGGCGTCGTTCGGATCGAAGGACACCGGTGCGTAATCCTTCACATCCGGAAGTTCCACGGGCAGCATCGTTTCCGGAAGGGCGTGCGGGCGGCCGTCCGCCGAGTACACGATCGGGAAGGGTTCACCCCAGTAGCGCTGCCGCGCGAAAAGCCAGTCGCGGAGCTTGTACTGGATGGTGCCGGTTCCGGCACCGGACTCCTCGAGCTTCCCGACGACCACCTTCTTCGCGTCGGCGACGTCGAGGCCGTCCAGGTAGCCGGAGTTCACCAGGGCACCGTCGCCGGTGTACGCCTCGGCGGTGATGTCACCACCGGAGATGACCTCGCGGATGGGCAGACCGAACGCGGTCGCGAACTCCCAGTCGCGTGGGTCGTGGCCGGGCACCGCCATGATCGCGCCGGTGCCGTATCCGGTGAGCACGTAGTCGGCGATGAACACCGGCAGCTTCTCACCGTTGACCGGGTTCACCGCGTACGCGCCGAGGAAAACGCCGGTCTTCTCCTTGCTCTCCTGCCGTTCCAGATCCGACTTGGCGCCAATGGACGCGCGATAGCCGGCGACGGCCTCGGCCGGGGTGGCGGCGCCGCCGGTCCAGCGCTCGTCGACATCCTCCGGCCATGCGTCACCGACGATCTCGTCGACCAGGGCATGTTCGGGGGCGAGCGTGACGTAGCTGGCACCGAAGAGGGTGTCGGGCCGGGTGGTGAAGACCTCGATGCTCGCGTCGTGTCCGTCGACCGCGAACTTCACCTGAGCACCGCGGCTGCGGCCGATCCAGTTGCGCTGCATCGTCTTGACCTTGTCGGGCCAGTCCAGGTACTCGAGATCGTCGATGAGGCGGTCGGAGTACGCGGTGATGCGCATCATCCACTGCCGCAGGTTCTTCCGGAACACCGGGAAGTTGCCGCGTTCGGAGCGGCCGTCCGCGGTGACCTCCTCGTTCGCGAGCACGGTGCCGAGACCGGGGCACCAGTTCACCAGCGAATTCGATTGGTACACCAAGCGGTAGTCGTCGAGGGCGGCCTGTTTGTCGGCCTCCGGGAGCGCAGCCCAATCGCGGCCGTCGTCGAGCGTGCGCGCCCCGGACTCGAGTTCGGACTCGAGTTCACCGATGCGGCGTGCCTTGCCTGCCGTCGGGTCGTACCACGCGTTGTAGATGGTGAGAAAGATCCACTGCGTCCAGTGGTAGAAGTCCACGTCGGTGGTCGCGACGGCACGCCGTTCGTCGTGGCCGAGACCCAGGCGGCGCAGCTGCCGCTTCATGTTCGCGATGTTCGACTCGGTCGTGGTCCGCGGATGCGTGCCCGTCTGCACGGCGTACTGCTCGGCGGGCAGCCCGAACGAGTCGTAGCCGAGCGTGTGCAGCACGTTGTGGCCCAGCATCCGGTGATAGCGCGCGTAGACATCGGTGGCGATGTAGCCGAGGGGATGTCCGACGTGCAGTCCGGCGCCCGACGGGTACGGGAACATGTCCTGCACGAACAGCTTGTCGGCGGGCACCTCGCCGGCCAGCGGTCCGACCGGGTTCGGCGCATCGAACGTGCCGTGCTCCCGCCACAGCTCCTGCCAGCGCTGCTCGATCCGCCCGGCGAGGTCGGCGGTGTACCGATGCTGCGGGGTGGCGTCGGACGACGGAGTGGAAGTCTGATCAGGACGAGTCACGGCGGTCGCTATCTACTTGGCTGACGTTCTGTTACCTCCGACCAGGGTAGAGCGTCGCCGGACCCGCGCGGACCGGTGGCCGTGTCCGGGCGGTATCCTGGTCGCCGTGTTGATCGTCGCGGTAGTGCTGTTCGTCCTGGCCCTCGTTGTCGGTGTCGTCGCCGTCGCCGGGCTCACCGGGCGACTCGGACGCAACCGCTGGGCCGGTGTCCGCACCGCCGACACGTTGCGCGACGACGAGACGTTCGCGCTGGCCAACAAGGTCGCGGCCCCCAGCATTCTCGGCGCCGCCGCGCTGCTCGTCGCCGGTGGTGTCGCCGCGCTGACGCTGCCGACCGTCGCCGGTGTGATCGCGATCGTCGTCACGATCGTCGCGGCGCTCGCCACCGCCGGAGCGGGTGGTTCCATCGCGGCACGGGTGGCCGCGGCCACCAAGCCCGACGAGACCGAGGGCTGCGGCACGTCCTGCGGCGCGTGCAGCCTGCGCGGCGCGTGCGAACCCACCGTCTGACGCCTCGCCGCCGCGTCGTATTCGCGAATCGTCCGGCGATCCCTACGCTGGGGCCGTGACGACCCGCCGCCTCATCGATCCCGCCGGTGCCGTGTTCGGTATCGCACTTCCGATCGCCACCGCCGTCGCCGCGGTGCTCCTCACCATCGCGTGGGAACCCCGCCTGCCTGCCGAGATCGCGACCCACTGGTCCGGGCCGAATCCGGACGGATTCGCCTCACCGATGTCGAACGCGTGGACGATCGCGCTGATCATCCTGCTGGTGGGTGGGGGCTGCAGCGCGATCGCGGCGCTCGCGCAGGCCATGCTGATGATGCGGCGATACATGCTGGTCACGGGGCTGGGTGTCACCGGATTGCTTGCGACTATCCACGTGACCATGCTCGTCGCTCAGCTCGATCTGGCCGATGCAACGCAGGCGCAGCTACCGATGTGGTCGATCGGACTCGGCATCGCGATTGGTGTCGCAGTCGGTTTCGTGGGCGCGGCGTCGCTGCGGGACTTCCGGGAGCGGGTACCCGCGACGGACGCCCCGGACGCCCAGTTGCCGCGCGGCCGTGTCGAGCTTCCGATCGTCGACCAGGTGGGGACGGGTGCCCGCACGACCGCCGTGCTTGCGCTCGTCGTGCTCGGTCCAGCAATGCTCGCCTGCCTGGCCGCAGACAGTTGGTGGCCGCTTGCCGTCTTCCTGCCCGTCGGGGGACTGGTGCTGAGTCTCCTGCGGTTCCGTGTGACGGTCGACGACTCCGGTATTCGCGTCCGGAACCTGTGCATGACCGCGATCGAGTACGAGCTCGACGAGATGATCGGCGCGAAGGTCACCGAGACGCGCCCGTTCCAGGATTGGGGCGGGTGGGGTCTGCGGGCCAAGGGCCGCGGGCGGTACGGGCTGGTGACGATCACGGGTCCGGCGCTCGTGTTCACGACCGCAGGCGGCCAGGAGTTCACGGTGACCACGAGCCGCGCGCAGGAGATGGCCGGGGCGCTCAACAGTCTCGCCGACAGCCGCACGAGCTGACGACCGCGCCAGCTGACGACCGCGGATTCGCCTCCGTCGAGCCGTAGGGTCCGGTTCAATGGAACACGGTTTTCCTTGGAGGACACTCGACCGGACCCCGGAGGTTCCCGTGAGTCATCGGAAGCGATCACATCCTGACGGAATGCTCGCCCCGGCATACACGAGCCGGCTCGACACCGACCCGGTTCCCGCGGCGACACTGCCGCAAGGGTCGATGGAAGCGGACGCGGTGTACCGGTTCATCCACGACGAATTGATGCTCGACGGCAGTTCCCGCCTCAACCTCGCGACATTCGTGACCACCTGGATGGAGCCGCAGGCCGGCCTCCTCATGGCGGAAACGTTCGACAAGAACCTCATCGACAAGGACGAGTACCCGTCGACCGCGGCGATCGAAGAACGTTGCGTGGCGATGGTCGCGGACCTGTTCAACGCGCCGGGACTGTCGGAGTTCGATCCGTCGTCGGCGACGGGCGTATCGACGATCGGCTCGAGCGAGGCGGTGATGCTGGCGGGGCTCGCCCTCAAGTGGCGCTGGCGGAAGCGTCGCCAGGAGACCGGACTGGACACCTCACGTCCGAATCTCGTTCTCGGAAGCAATGTCCAGGTCGTGTGGGAGAAGTTCTGCAGGTACTTCGACGTGGAGCCGAAGTACCTGCCGATGGAGCATGGTAGCTATTCGATCACCCCGGATCAGGTACGAGAAGCAGTGGACAACAACACTATCGGTGTTGTCGCGATTCTCGGTACCACGTATACCGGTGAACTGGAACCGATTTCGGATATCGCAGCGGTCCTCGACGGGGTAGCCGCCTCGGGTGGACCGGACGTACCGCTGCATGTGGATGCGGCCAGCGGCGGATTCGTCGTACCGTTCCTGCATCCCGAACTCGAGTGGGACTTCCGGGTGCCGCGCGTCGCGTCGATCAATGTCAGTGGACACAAATACGGCCTGACCTATCCGGGTATCGGGTTCGTGGTGTGGCGCGACCGCGATGCGCTACCCGAAGACCTGGTGTTTCGGGTCAACTACCTCGGTGGCGACATGCCGACGTTCACGCTGAACTTCTCGCGTCCCGGAAATCAGATTGTCGGGCAGTACTACAATTTCCTGCGGCTCGGGCACAACGGCTTTCAGCGGGTGATGAGCACACTCCGGTCGACTGCGGTCCGGCTCGCCCACGAGATCGCCGAGATCGAGGGAATGCACGTGATCACGGACGGCACCGCGATTCCGGTCGTGTCGTTCGAACTGACAGGCGATCCGGGGTTCACGGTGTTCGACGTCTCGCACGAGCTGCGCGCCAGGGGGTGGCAGGTTCCGGCCTACACGATGCCCGCGAACGCCGAGGATGTCGCGGTGCTTCGGATCGTGGTGCGCGAAGGATTCAGCGCCGATCTGGCCCGAATGTTGCACCAGGATCTCGTGGAGGTGTGCGACGAGCTTCGCAGCCGAGGACCTGGGAAGCATTCGACGGAACAGCATTTCGCACATTGATGCCGTGTGCCTTTTGGGCCCGGCCAGCAGCCCAAAAGGCACACCGGCATCAATTGCGTTCGACTTCGATGGGGTGGGTCGCGAGCAACGCCAGCGGCAGCGGTTGTCGGCGCAGGACTCGCGCCCACAAGTCCGGGCCGGCCGGAACGAGCAGGTCCTGTGGCAATGCCGACAAGACCATCCAGTCGTTGTTCGCCAACTCCCCGTTCAGTTGGCCTGCGCTCCATCCGGCGTAGCCCGCGAAGACGCGGATGCCGTCGACGAGCGGACCGACGACCTGCGGGTCCGAGTCGAGGTCGACCATGACGACACGGCCGTCCACTCGGCGCAGTCCCGGAACATCGTCGGCGGAGATCCCGGCCCGGAGTGCGCCGAGGCACAACGCCGAATCGCGGCGCACCGGACCGCCGACGTACAGGGCCTTCGGTTCGGTGGCCAAGGGCGCCCACCGGGGCAGAACCGCACCGACCGCGGTGTCGCTCAGCCGATTGAGCACGACGCCGAAACTACCCGATTCGTTGTGTTCGACGATGTAGACGACGGTGCGTCGGAAGGTGGGTTCGGCCAGGTCGATGCCCGACACCAGCAGACTCCCGGCGCGCACGTGCGGCGTTTCCGGTGCCGTTCGGTCGTCGGGTTCGTCCTGGTGCTGCGCCACCGGAACATCATCCCACTGTCACCATCCCGACGCCCGTAAGCTCGGCTCACGATTTCGACGGTGCGGTCGCGAGTCCGGCCGTTTCGGTGAGTACCGCGAGGTGGTGTTCGAAGAGATCGTCGGGGGCTGCGAACGTGTTCTCGCCGTACTGGCCGAACACTTCGAAACTCACCGCGCCGAACAGTGCCGTCCACAGCAACACGCCTCGGGCCAATGCCGCATCGGGAAGGTCGGTGCCGGTTTCGTCGCGAATCCGGACGAGATCGGTGTGGAGTGCGTCGGGGATGTCGTCCGCGGTCAAGCGCAGTACGCCGTCCGCGTATGCGCTGGTGAGAATCTCGACGAGACGGACCACCACCCGAATGCCCGGTTCGGTGGTGCGTTCGGCGGGAGCTCGGTAACCGGGCACCGGACTGCCGAACAGCAACGCATAGCGTGCGGGTTCGCGCAATCCCCAGCGCCGGACCGCGCGGGCGAGTGCGCGGAAGCGTTCCGGGGCGTCGTGCGGGTCGACGACGGCGACAGCATTGTCGACCGCGTTGCCGAGTTCCTCATATGCATCGACGACGAGAAGGGTGAGCAGTTCGTCACGGTTGGCGACGTAGCGGTAGACCGCGGACGACACGACACCGAGGTCGCGTGCGACGGCGCGGAGCGACAACGCGGCAGCCCCGTCCACGGCGAGGTGTTCGCGGCCGATGCGCAGGATGTCGGCCATCGTCTGTGCCCGGGCGCGAGCGCGCGGTGTCGTTGCCATGACATCGAGCGTGCCCCCGAGTGTGAACACTGTCAACAAATGTGAACATCAGTCACATGTGTGAGCAGTGCTCTTGACAATGTGCATGGCCCGGCGCACGCTGAGCCCTAACGAGAGCAGTGCTCACTCTTTGGCATCAGGAAGCGAGGACACCATGTCGAATCTCCACATCGTGTGCGGTGCAGGACCGATCGGATGGACCGTGGCCGAGCAACTCGCCGACCGCGGACAACGTGTCCGCGTGCTCACCCGCTCCGGCAGCGGACCCGACCACCCGCTCGTCGAACGGATCCCGGCCGACGTCTCCGACCCCAACGCCCTCACCGCCGCGTTCGGCGGCGACACCGTCACCGCCGTCCACATGTGCATCCACGGATCGGCCTACCGCGCCGCGACCTGGGAACTCGAACTCCCCGCGGCCGAGCGCGCAGTTCTCGACGCGGCAGGGAAGACCGGGACCGTCGTCGTCTTCCCGGAAAGCCTCTATTCGTACAGCGACCCGCACCGTGTCATGGCAGAAGACTCTCCGCGCACCGCACGCAGCGGCAAGCGCGGCATCCGCACCCGACTGCTCGCCGATCGGGCCGCGCACACCACCCCGACGGTCAGCGTCGTCGCATCGGACTATTTCGGTCCGCGCGCGCTCAACGCTCATGCCGGTGAGCGCATGGTCCCGACGGTCCTCGCCGGCGGCATCCCACGCGTACTCGGTGCGGCCGATGTACCGCACTCGTTCACCTATGTGCCGGACCTTGCCGCCGCGATGATCGCCGCGGCAGACACCCCCGCCGTGTGGAACACGGTCGTGCACGCCCCCACCGCGCCCGCGGTCACCCAGCGCGAAATGGTGGCCGCGTTCGCCGTCGCCGCGGGCATCCCGGAACCGAAGGTCGGCACCATACCGTCCTGGGTGCTGCGCGGAGGCGGCCTGGTCAACCGCGACATGCGCGAACTCACGGAAATGCTCTATCAGTTCACCGACCCGTTCGTCATGGATTCCGAGCGGAGCGAGCGAGCCCTTGGCATCACGGCCACCCCACTCCCGGTGGCCGCCGCCGAAACCGTGCGGTGGTGGCGCGAGCACGCAACGACGGCCTGACGTTCCACCGTATCCGCACCGTCCCGTCCGGGCGGGTGGCGATAGTGTCGAACATCGTGCAGGAGTCGAAGCGGCAGGCGTGGCGATCCACAGTGACGGCGCTGCGTCATTCACCGGACCTCGCGAGGCTCACCACGGTCCGATTCGCGAGCCAGTTCGGCGACGGACTGTTCCAGGGTGCGCTCGGCGGTGCGATCCTGTTCAATCCCGAACGCCATACCGATCCGACCGCCATCGCCGCCGGATTCGCGGTACTCCTGCTGCCGTACTCCGTCGTCGGCCCCTTCGCCGGTGCGCTGCTCGACCGTTGGGATCGACGCCTGGTGCTGCTGTGGGCCAACATGCTGCGCGGCACGTTCATTCTCGCCGCTGCCGCGGTCCTGCTCACCGGAGGCGGTGAGACGACCCTGCTGCTGCTGGCGCTCGCTGCCGTCGGTGTGAGCCGGTTCGTACTCGCCGGGGTGTCCGCATCGCTACCCCATACTGTTCCTCAATCCTGGCTGGTACCAATCAATTCCGTACTCGCAACCGCCGGATCGGGAGTGTCGGCCGCGGGTGCCGCGGTCGCGGTGGGCACCATCGGGATCATCGGTGCAGGCGATACCGGATCGGGAATCGCGGTCGCACTGGGCGCATCGGGTTCGGTCATTGCCGCGGTCGCTGCGGGCGGCTTCGCGCAACACCGACTGGGACCGGATCGGGCAGTCCCGCGCACCGCACTCCGATCCGTTGTCGACGGACTGCGGACCGGCGCGACCGCGGTCTGGCAGGCCCCGGGCGTCACCATCGCCATGATCGGAATCGGGACCCACCGCATCGTTTTCGGCATCAACACACTGATCATGGTTCTGCTGCTGCGCGAGAATGCCGCCGGCTCCGCAGCCGAAGGGCTCGCCGGGTTCGGGGTCGCGGTCGGCGCGACCGCCGCGGGCATGCTC
>NZ_JBAQXC010000256.1:0-16069 GCF_049299235.1 Rhodococcus sp. (in: high G+C Gram-positive bacteria)
GGGTGGAGTCGCATGTGGGTTCGGGTGCGCGGGTGGCGTTGGTGCCGCAGGTGCGTTCGGGTCGGGTTCCGTTGTCGTTGGCGCAGACTCGGATGTGGTTCTTGAATCGGTTCGATACCGGTTCGGCCGCCTATAACGTGCCGTTGGCCCTCGAGATGCGCGGCACCCTCGATGTCGAGGCGTTGCAGGCGGCGATCGCGGATGTGGTTGGGCGGCACGAGGTTCTGCGGACCGTCTACCCGGAGACACCAGACGGACCGGTGCAGGTGGTCCTGCCGCCGGTGCGGACCGATCTCGAACCGGTCGATGTCACCGAGGCGGAACTGCCGGAGCGGCTCGCCGCTCTCGCTGCCACGGCGTTCGACGTCACCGATACGGTGCCGATGGTCGTCCGGTTGTTCCGGATCGATCCCGGGTACCACGTGCTCGCCGTGGTGATGCACCACATCGCCACCGACGGTTCGTCGATGACCCCGTTCGCCCGGGACGTCGCGACGGCGTACGTGTCGCGGTCGCAGGGCGAGGCGCCCGGGTGGGCGCCGTTGCCGGTGCAGTACGCGGACTACTCGATCTGGCAGCGGGGACGGCTCGGTTCCGAAGACGATCCGACATCGGTGATCTCGACACAGATCGGGTACTGGCGCACAGCGCTGGACGGTGTGCCGGATCTGCTGGAGTTGCCGACCGACCGGCCTCGCCCGGTGGAGCAGTCCTTCCGCGGTGATCGGGTGTACTTCGACATCGACGCGGATCTGCACCGTCGTCTCGGTGCCCTTGCCCGTGGCGGCAACGCCACGCTGTTCATGGTGGCCCACGCGGCGTTCGCGGTCCTGCTGACGAAGTTGTCCGGGGCCGAGGACATCACGGTCGGCACCCCGATCGCGGGCCGCGGCGAGGCCGAACTCGATGATCTGATCGGCATGTTCGTCAACACGCTCACACTGCGGACCCCGATCACGAGCCACGAGTCGTTCGCGCAGTTGCTCGCGTCGGTGCGCGAAGCGGATCTGCAGGCGTTCGCGCACGCCGATGTGCCGTTCGAGAGGCTCGTCGAGGTGCTCGATCCGCCTCGATCGACGGCACGCCATCCGTTGTTCCAGGTCGGCTTCTCGTTCCAGAACGTCGCGCGGGCGGCGCTCGAACTGCCGGGCCTCACGGTGTCGGCGGCGGAGCTCGATGCAGGTGTTGCCCAGTTCGATCTGCACCTGTTCCTCACGGACAAGTACGACGAGAACGGTGCTCCGACCGGAATCGACGGTGCCCTCGGATTCGCGACCGACCTGTTCGACAAGGAGACCGTCCGCCGGTTCGCGGACCGGTTCGTGCGGGTTCTCGACACGATCGTGGTGGATCCGGACCGTGTCATCGGTGATGTCGACGTCTTCCTTCCGGGTGAACGCGACCGGATGCTCGACACGTGGAATGCCACGTCCGCGCCGGTGTCCGGACAGACCCTGGTGTCGCTGTTCGACGCACAGGTGGCCGAGCGCCCGGATTCGGTGATGCTCGAGTACGCCGGTGGATCCCTCACCTACCGCGACTTCGATGCGCGCGCCAACGTGCTGGCCCGCCGGCTGATCGCAGCCGGGGTCGGCCCGGAATCGCGGGTGGCGTTGAGTATCCGGCGTTCCGTGGAACTGGTGGTCGCGATGTTCGCGGTCGCGAAGGCCGGCGGCGCGTACGTGCCGATCGATCCGGATCAGCCGGCCGATCGCATCGAGTACATCCTCGAGGTCTCCGACCCGGTGTGTGTGCTCGCCATCGCGACCGACCGTGACGTTCTCGGTACGCGCCGGCCCGTCGTCCTCGTCGACGATGCGGACACCGCCGGTCTCCCGGATACGCCGGTCACCGCTGCGGACCGGCGGGGGGCGCTGTCCGACGCGAACACTGCCTACGTCATCTTCACCTCCGGTTCGACCGGCCGGCCGAAGGGCGTGGCGGTCTCGCACCGGGCCATCGTCAACCAGTTGCTGTGGAAGACGAGCAGTTTCGGTCTGGGACCGGACGACGTGGCGCTGCTCAAGACCGCGGCGACGTTCGACCTGTCGGTGTGGGAGTTCTGGTCTGCACCGGTCTCCGGTGGTCGCACGGTGATCGCGGAAGCCGGTGGTCACCGCGATCCGGAGTACCTGCTCGCACTGATGCGCGATCACGGTGTCACCACCATGCACCTGGTGCCGTCGATGCTCGAGGCGCTCGGGGCGGTCGCGGAGGGTGAGTTCACGCCGAAGCTGCGTCGGGTCCTCGCGATCGGTGAGGCACTGCCGGTCGAGGCCGCGCGTGCGTTCCGCGAGGCGAACCCCGGAGTGGGCCTGTTCAACACGTACGGGCCGACGGAGGCGGCGGTGTCGGTGACGAGCCAGGAATTCCAGGATCCGCACGCCGCGTCCGTTCCGATCGGCGCGCCCGAATGGAACACCCGCGTTTACGTTCTCGACGGCAGGCTCGATCCCGTTCTGCCGGGTGTCCCGGGTGAGCTGTACCTTGCGGGCACCCAGCTCGCGAACGGTTACCACGGTCGTCCGGATCTCACCTCGGACCGTTTCGTGGCGAACCCGTTCGGCGACGGTGAGCGGATGTATCGCACCGGCGATCTCGTATCGTGGCGCGCTGACGGCACACTCGAGTACCTGGGGCGTACCGACTTCCAGGTGAAGATCCGTGGTTTCCGCATCGAACTCGGAGAGATCGAATCCGTTCTGCGTGCGCACGAGTCGGTGTCGCAGGCCGCGGTGCTCGCGTTCCACGATCCGCGCCGTGGAGACCTGCTCGTCGGATACGCAGTTCCTGCACCGGATTCGACCGTCGACCCGGAGGCGATCCGGGATGACCTGGGCCGGGTTCTGCCGAGCTACATGGTGCCCGCGGTCGTGGTCGTGCTCGAGGCTCTTCCGCTGAACGCGAACGGCAAGCTCGACCGGCGCGCCCTGCCGGTGCCCGAGTTCGAGGCCGTCGAGTTCCGGGCGCCGTCGACGCCGATCGAGGAGATCGTTGCCGGAATCTTCGAGGAGGTCCTGGGACAGACCCGGCTGGGCCTGGACGACGACTTCTTCGCCCTCGGCGGGAACTCGCTGCTCGCGACGCAGGTCACCGCACGTCTCGGCGCGGCGCTGGATTCGACGGTTCCGGTGCGTGCTCTCTTCGAGGCGTCGACGATCGGGGCGCTGGCCGCTCGGGCGGAGCAGTACAGCGATCAGGGCAGCAGGCCTGCGCTGACCGCACGCACCCGGCCCGAGCAGGTTCCGCTCTCACTCGCCCAGCAGCGGATGTGGGTGCTCAACCGGATGAACCCGGATTCGGCCGCGTACAACATTCCGGTCGTGTTGCGGCTGTCGGGTCTGCTCGACGTGCCCGCACTCGAATCCGCGGTGCGCGATGTCGTCGACCGGCACGAGGTTCTGCGCACGCGGTACCCGGACACCGGTGACGGGCCGGTCCAGGAGATCCTCTCGGTCCGTGAGGTCGCGCCGCAGCTGACGCCGGTCGAGGTCACCGAATCGGAGCTACCCCTCAGGGTCGCCGAACTCGTTGCCGCAGGCTTCGACGTCACGAAGGCCGCGCCGCTGCGCGGTGCCCTGTTCACGGTGAGCCCCACCGAACACGTTCTCGCCGTGGTGGTCCACCACATCGGTGCGGACGGTTACTCGATGGGCCCGCTCACCAAGGACGTGATGATCGCCTACTCGGCCCGCGTCGACCGTGAAGTTCCCACGTGGTCGCCGTTGCCGGTGCAGTACGCGGACTTCGCGTTGTGGCAGCGGGATCTGCTCGGCGACGAGGACGACAGCGAATCGCTGCTGGCCCGCCAGCTCGGGTACTGGACCGGTGAACTCACCGGTGCCCCCGAGGTGCTGTGGTTGCCCACCGACCGGCCGAGGCCGGCGCGGGCCACCGGGCAGGGCGCCGAGTTCGAGTTCGCGCTCGACGCCGTGCAGAGCGCCGGCATCGCCGGCCTGGCACGCGCACACAACTCGACCGTGTTCATGGTCATGCACGCGGCGTTCGCGGTCCTGCTGGCGAAATTGTCGAGCAGCACCGACATCACGATCGGTACGCCGATCGCGGGTCGCGGTGAGCGCGCACTCGACGACATGATCGGCATGTTCGTCAATACGCTGGTACTCCGCGCCGAGGTGGAGCCGACCGCGACGTTCGCCGAACTCGTGCAGCGGGTACGGGAAACGGACCTCGGAGCGTTCGGCAACGCCGACGTCCCGTTCGAACGCGTCGTGGACGCGCTCGGACGCAAGCGCTCGCCCGCGTACTCGCCGCTGGTGCAGGTGCTGTTCACGTTCCAGAACATGACGCCGAGCACTCTGCAGCTGCCCAGCCTCGAGGTTTCGGTCGTCGACGAAGGGCTCGGCCAGGCCAAGTTCGACCTGCAGCTGACGGCGGCCGAGCAGATCGGGACCGACGGCACGATCGACGGGATGCGGTTGCTGTTCACCTACGCCACCGATCTGTTCGACGAGGCAACGATGCGGCGGTTCGCCGACGGATTCGGCCGCGTCGTCGATGCGGTCGTCGCTGATCCGCAGATCCTGGTGCGCACCATCGACATCGTCGGCAGTGAGGAACGGGCGCGCATGATGCCGCAGCGGACCTACACCGCTGCCGATCTGCACGAGCTGACCGCCGCAGCTGCGGAAACCGCTCCCGACGAGGTTGCGGTCGTGCACGGTGGCGTGACGGTCACCGTCGGGCAGTTGGCGACGGCGCTGGCCACCACCGCCGAGACGATGGGGAAGGTGCTGGGACCGGACGCCCAGGTGTCGGTCACACTGTCGCGGCTCGTACCGGGCATACTTCCCGAGCTCGGGGAGAGCGGGTACGCCTCCCTGATCGATTCGCTCATCGCCCAGGCACTTGCCCTGGCAACGGAGAGGAACAGGTAGTACTGATGTCGATGCGTGAGCCGAGCCGGCACAACTTCACGATTGCGGATCTGCCGCGCCTCGTCGGCGCGGTGGCCGAGATCGAGCCGGACCGTCGAGCACTGTCCCACGGGGGCATCGATGTCGATTTCCGCGCACTGAGCGCGGAGATCACCGCGCTGGATGCAGCGATGGGAGGGGCTCTCGGTCCCGAGGCGCTGTTCCCGGTGGCGTTGTCGAGTGCGCTCCCCGGGCTGCTCGAATCCGGTGACGGCGGGGGACTCGAAGGGATCGTCGGCACCCTGCTCGACGAGTGCGCCGAGGTGCTCGGCGCCGAGTCGGGCGCGTTGTCCGGCGGCGACGCGGTGGACACGCTCGCCGCGGAGTTCGCATCCCAGGTCGTGCGCACGCCGGACGCACCGGCCGTCGAGTTCGACGGCACCGTCCTGACGTATGCGGAGTTCTCGTCGCGGGTCAACCGGCTCGCCCGGCATCTGATTTCGCTCGGCGTCGGACCGGACACGTTCGTCGGACTCGGCATGCGCCGGTCGATGGAGATGGTCGTGGGTATGTACGCGGTCGTCGTCGCCGGCGGCGCGTATGTCCCGCTGGATCCGGACCATCCCGCGGACCGGATCGGGCACGTCCTCGACGCGGCCCGCCCGGTGGCGGTACTGACCACCTCACACGACGAGTTCGCGACGCAGCGTGAGCTGCGGGTGCTCGAGATCGATCGGCTCGTGCTCGGCGACATCGACGACGGCCCCGTCGTCGACGCGGACCGTACGGCGCCGTTGCGCCCCGACAACCTCGCGTACGTCATCTTCACCTCGGGCTCGACCGGCCTGCCCAAAGGCGTCGGAGTCGGTCACCGGGCGATCGTGGCGAACCTGCGCTGGCGCCAGCAGCGCTACCGGTACACGGCCTCGGATGTGGTGCTGCAGAAGACGCCGTTCACGTTCGACGTGTCGGTGTGGGAGTTCTTCTGGCCGTTGCAGGTCGGCGCGAAACTCGTCGTCGCGCAACCGGACGGGCACCGCGACCCTGCGTATCTGGTGCGCACGATCGCCGCGAAATCGGTGACCGCAGTACATTTCGTTCCGTCGATGCTATCGGTATTTCTCGCCGAACCGACTGCTGCGCAAGCGAGTTCGCTGCGGTTGGTGTTCGCATCCGGTGAGGCGCTGCCGCCCGCGACGTCTGCGCGTTTCCACGAGGTGTTCGACGCCGAACTGCACAACCTGTACGGACCCACCGAGGCCGCTGTCGATGTCACGCACTACGCCACCCGTCCCGGCGACACCGTCGTGCCGATCGGCGCGGCGGTCGCGGACACCGCGTTGCGGGTGCTCGACGACGCGCTGCGCCCGGTCGCCGCGGGTACGCCGGGAGAGCTGTACCTGACGGGTGTCCAGCTCGCCCGCGGCTACGTGTCCCGGCCGGACATCACTGCCGACCGCTTCGTTGCGGACCCTTCCGGTCGCAGTGGTGAAAGAATGTACCGCACCGGCGATCTGGTGCGCTGGAGCACCACCGATCCGGGTTCGCTCGAGTACATCGGTCGCGTGGACTTCCAGGTCAAGCTGCGCGGTCTGCGCATCGAACTCGGCGAGATCGAGTCGGCCGTGCTCGACCGGGACGATGTGGCGCAGGCGGTCGCGATCGTGCACGCGGACCCGCGGACCGGCGATCACCTGGTGGTCTACGTCGTCCCCGAGGCCGGCGCGACGCTCGATCCCCACGACCTCGTCGCGCATTCGCGGGTCAAGCTGCCCGACTACATGATGCCGTCGCTGTTCGTGCAGCTCGACGAACTGCCGCTGAACCAGAACGGCAAGCTCGACCGCAAGGCCTTGCCGAGCCCGGACTTCGCCGCCGCGGCCCGCGAATACCGCGCGCCCGAAACCGACGTCGAGATCGCGGTCACCGCCGTATTCCGTGATCTGCTCGACATCGATCGGGTCGGACTCGACGACGACTTCTTCGAACTCGGCGGCAACTCCCTCGTGGCGACCCGGGCGGTCGCACGGTTGAGCGCGCACTTCCGCGTGGATCTCCAGATGGGGGACTTCTTCGAGAACTCGGTGGTCTCCGACGTCGTGCGTCTGGTCGAGACGGCCGAGCGCCGTGAGGAACGGCCGCCGCTGGTTCCGCAACAGCGTCCTGCTCGTGTGCCCATGTCGCCTGCGCAGCAACGGATGTGGTTCCTCAATCGGTTGGAACCCGATTCGATCGCCTACAACATTCCGTTCGCACGGCGGTTGTCCGGCACGTTCGACCACGACGCGATGCGTGCTGCCGTCCAGGACCTGCTCGAACGGCACGAGGTGCTGCGCACGCTGTACCCGGAAGCCGACGGAATCGGCTACCAGCACGTGCTGCCCGCCCCGGACGTCGCCCCCGATCTCGCACCGATCCCGTGCACCGAGGACGAGGTAGGCGAACGCATCCACACGCTGCTCGCGACGCCGTTCGACGTCACCGAGCAGATCCCGATCCGGATCGAGTTGTACCGGATCGCACCGGACGATCACATCTTGGCGTTCTCGGTCCACCACATCGCCGGCGACGGCTTCTCGGCGGGACCCCTGCTGCGCGACGTGATGACCGCGTACTCGGCGCGGACCGAGGGTCGCGAGCCGGGATGGGCACCGCTGCCCGTGCAGTATGCGGATTACAGCATCTGGAACACCGTAATGCTCGGCCACGAATCCGACCCCGGGTCGGTTGCCGCCCGGCAGATCGCGTACTGGACCGAGACACTGGCGGATCTGCCCGACAACCTGGCGCTCCCGACGGATCGGCCGCGTCCGTCCGTCGCGACGAACAACGGTGCGCTCGAACGGTTCCACATCGACGAGGATCTGCACGCGCGGCTGCTCGAACTCGCACGGGAGAATCACACCACGCTGTTCATGGTGGTCCACGCGACGCTCGTCACGCTGCTGTCGCGGATGTCGGGCGCCGGGGACATCGTCATCGGTACGCCGGTCGCGGGCCGCGGAGATGCAGCCCTCGACGAGGTGATCGGCATGTTCGTCAACCCCCTCGTACTGCGGACCCGGGTCGATTCCGGCGAGTCGTTCCGGGAGTTGCTTCAGCGGGTCCGCCGAATCGACATCGGCGCGTTCGGTAACGCCGACGTCTCGTTCGAACGGCTCGTCGAGATCCTCAACCCGGAGCGGTCTCAGGCACGTCACCCGCTGTTCCAGGTGTCGCTGGCGTTCCAGAACATGGAGATCCCGACCCTCGAACTGCCCGGTCTCACCGTCACCGGCGTCGATTTCGACTACGACCTCGCCAAGTTCGATCTGCAGTTCACGTTCTCCGAGCACGTCGACGACTCGGCCGAACGGTCCGGGCTCGACGTGGAGATCGCGTACGCCACCGACCTGTACGACCGCGGGTCGGTCCGCGACATGCAGGTCGGACTGCTCCGGTTGCTGCACGACATCACGACCGACGACAGTGTCGCAGTCGGTGACCTCGAGCTGCTGTCGGCACCCGAACGCACCACGATTCTCGAACGCTGGAGCGGTACCGACGCCACGGACGGACCGTTCTCGGACGACGCGACGATCGTCTCGCTGTTCGAGCGTCGCGTCGCCGAGACCCCCGATGCGGTCGCGATCGTCTCGGGTACGGACCGGCCGACCTACCGTGAACTGTCGGGTCGAGTCAATCGCATTGCACGGGAATTGATCTCCGCCGGCGTCGGTCCGGGCGTGCGGGTCGCTGTCGTGTTGCCGCGTTCCACGGATCTGGTCACGGCACTGCTCGCCGTGCTCACCGCCGGAGGGGCCTATGTTCCGATCGACCCGTCCTATCCGGCCGATCGCATCGAGACCGTCCTGACCGACGCGACGGTGCGGGCCGTGGTGTCCTGGACCGGGCGGGAGGCCGAGCTGCCCGGTGTCGAGCGTGTCGTCGATATCGATGTCCTCGATCCCGCCGCGCACTCGGACGCGCCGGTCACCGACGCGGACCGCACCGGTGTGCTGCGTCCGGCGGATGCGGCATATGTGATCTTCACGTCCGGCTCGACAGGCCGGCCGAAGGGCGTGGTCGTCGAGCACCGCAACGTCGTGCAGTTGCTCTCCAACACCGACGCCGGATTCGGGTTCGGTCCCGACGACGTGTGGACGTTGTTCCACTCGTACGCGTTCGATTTCTCGGTGTGGGAACTGTGGGGTCCGCTGCTGTTCGGCGGCACCCTCGTGGTCGTCGACTACGTGACGTCACGGTCGCCGGAGCTGTTTCTCGATCTGCTCGAGGCCGAACGCGTGACGGTTCTCAACCAGACACCCTCGGCGTTCTTCCAGCTCGCGGAAGCCGACCGGGTGACCGGCACCCGTGACCTGGCGTTGCGCTACGTGATCTTCGGTGGTGAAGCGCTCGAACTGCGCCGGCTGTCCGACTGGTTCGCGCGCCGCGGCGACACCGCGCCGCGACTGGTGAACATGTACGGCATCACCGAGACGACCGTGCACGTCACGCATCGCGAACTCGACGCCGAATCCGTGCGCGCCACCGGTTCTCTGATCGGCTCCGCGATTCCCGGGCTGCGCGTGTACGTGCTCGACGAGCGGCTGCGCCCGGTTCCCCAGGGTGTTCCCGGCGAGATATACATCGCCGGCGGGCAGGTTGCCCGCGGATACCTCGATCGTGCCGAACTGACCGTCGGCCGCTTCGTCGCGAATCCCTTCGCGACCGGAGCCGATGCAGCCGGATCGCGTCTGTATCGGTCGGGTGACGTCGCACGCTGGACCCGTAACGGCGACCTCGAGTTCGTGGGCCGCGCCGACGACCAGGTGAAGGTTCGCGGTTTCCGCATCGAACTCGGTGAGGTGGAAGCCGCAGTCGCTGCAGCACAGGGTGTTTCGCAGGTCGCCGTGGTCGTACGCGAGGACCAGCCCGGCGACGTGCGGCTCGTTGCCTACGTCGTTGCCGCCGGTGAGCTGCCGGCGGAAGCGCTGCGCCGCGACGTCGCAGCCCTGGTTCCGGAATACATGGTGCCTTCGGCGTTCGTGTTCCTCGACGAGATCCCGCTGACCGTCAACGGCAAGCTCGACCGCCGCGCGCTGCCCGCGCCGGTGTTCGAGGCCCGCGAGTTCCGCGCGCCGCAGACCCCGCTCGAGGAGATCGTCGCCGGCGTCTTCGCGGACGTCCTCGGTGTTCCCCGGATGGGTGTCGACGACGACTTCTTCGACGCAGGTGGCAATTCGCTGCTCGCGACGCAGGCGGTCTCGCGACTGGGCGCTGCCGTGGACGCGACCGTCCCGGTGCGTGTGCTGTTCGAGGACTCCACGGTGCACGGCGTCGCTGCTCGCCTCGAATCCCGCATCGGTGCCGGTGGCCGCACCGCGCTCGTCCCGCAGAAACGCGGAGACGTCGCGCCGCTGTCCCTGGCGCAGAGCCGCATGTGGTACCTGAACCGGTTCGATCCGGAGTCCGCCGCCTACAACATCCCGTTCGCGATGCGACTGAGCGGTGAACTCGACGTCGATGCGCTGCGCCTCGCCGTCGTGGACGTCGTGACCCGGCACGAGGTGCTGCGCACGGCATACCCGGAGACCACCGACGGTCCGGTCCAGAAGGTGCTCCCGATCACGGAGGCCATCGTCGATCTTCCGGTGGTCGACGTTGCCGCCGACGACGTGTACGAGCAGGTCGGCCGTCTCGTCCGAGAGGGATTCGACGTCACCGCCCGTCCGCCGATGCGCGCACGGCTGCTGCGGCCGGCCGAGAACGAGCACGTCCTCGTCTTCGTCATCCATCACATCGCGACCGACGGCTTCTCCGTCGGGCCGCTCGCGCGCGATGTGATCACCGCGTACACGGCCCGCGCCGACGGACGCGGACCGGTGTGGGAGCCACTGCCGGTGCAGTACGCCGACTACGCACTCTGGCAGCGTGAGGTCCTCGGGTCCGAGGACGACCCGCAGTCGGTGGCGGGATCGCAGCTCGCGTACTGGACCGAAGCGCTGGCCGGGATCCCCGACGAGATCGCGTTGCCGACGGACCGCACGCGTCCGGCGACGCCCACCGGCGCAGGTTCCCGGCACGGGTTCGATGTCCCGCCCCACCTGCACGCCGGGCTCGTCGACCTGGCCAACGACAGCAACGCGTCGCTGTTCATGGTCGTGCACGCCGCACTCGCGGTGCTGCTGTCGCGGATCAGCGGCTCGGGCGACATCGCGGTCGGGACCGCCACCGCCGGCCGTGGTGAGCAGGCACTCGACGATCTCGTCGGCATGTTCGTCAACACATTGGTGTTGCGCACCCGCGTCGACGCGGGTGCAGGGTTCGCCGATCTGATCCGCACGGCCCGCGAGGTCGACCTGCAGGCCTTCACGCACGCGGATCTGCCGTTCGAACGCCTCGTCGAGGTCGTCGACCCGCCGCGGGTCCCCGGACGGCATCCGCTGACCCAGGTGATGCTCGCGTTCGAGAACCTCGGACCGACGGGCTTCGAGTTGCCGGGACTCACCGTGTCCGCGTTGACCGCGGACGACACCACCGCCAAGTTCGACCTCATGCTCGTCGCCGAACCGCTCACCGCGCCGGACGGCGCACCGGACGGACTGCGCTGCGGTTTCACGTTCTCGACGGAACTGTTCGACGCAGCCACGATCGAGACGGTGACCCGTCGGTTCCTCCGGATTCTCGAGGCGGTCGTCGCCGACCCGGCGGGGCCTGTCGGTGACATCGACATCCTCGACGCCGACGAGAAGGAACGGATGGCGGCTGCCTCGGCAGCGCCACCGACGGACCGCGGTGCCGACACCGCTCTCGGCCGGACCCTGCCGCAGTTGCTCGCCGCTGCTGTCGACGAAGATCCCGAGGCGCCGGCCGTGGCCGACGGCGAGGCCGAATCGACCTACCGGGACATCGACCGTGCATCGTCCCGGCTCGCGCGTTATCTGATCGGCCGCGGGGTTGCCCCCGGCGCCGTCGTCGCCGTGGCACTGCCCCGGACCGGTGCGCTCGTGGAGGCGCTGTGGGCGGTCCTCAAGGCCGGGGCAGCGATCGCCCTCGTCGATCCGGCGTCGCCGGGGGACGCGGCAGGCATCGGCGCATCGCACGTGCTGACCGTGGGGTCTCCTGCGGCCGAGGGCCTCGAGTGGATCGACGTCGACGACGACGCGACCCGTGTCGCGATCGCGGATCTGTCGTCGCGGGCACTCGGATACGCCGATCTGAAGCGCCCGCTCAAGGCGGCCGACGGTGCATTCGTCCTGGCAGGCGGGGTGGTCTCCCATGAGGACGCCGTCCGGTGGCTCACGAATGCGCGGGAGGAACTGGACTTCACCTACGAATCCCGCACGCTCGGCCTGGGGAGCGTCGACGTATTCGTCGCCGAGTTCCTGCTCGCCGCCACCACCGGCGCCACCGTGGTGCTCGGTACCGACGCCGACGCCGGCAGTGTTGCGATCGACGAATGGGTCACCCATCTGTTCGTGAGCGGTCCCGATCTCCGGATCGGTGATCTGACCGAGGCGGAAGATCTCGCTGTGGTCGTGATCGTGGGTGAATCGGCGGCCGGTGCCGCGTTGCGTACCGGCGCGAATGTGCGGATGGTCACAACCGAGATGGTGTGATCACGGAAGGGTCCGGGTGGGGGCCGGTGGGGGCGCCACGCACCAGGGGACATAGATGCGACCAGGCGTAACAGATTCGCTGCCGGTTCGATTCCCTGTATATCGTGGGTGTCCGCGTGTGGCCTCGTGCTGCCCGGAATCCGCCAGCGTTGGGGTCGGCACCGGCCCTGCGCTGATGTAGTTGCTGCTTTCCCGAGAGATGGGGTCTGGAACGTATGACTGTGCACCGATCGAACGCAGGAGCAGCAGGCGCTGGGCGGGAGCGGCCGTCGCGCCGGCCCGAGCGTCGCCGGCGTGTGCGCTCGGTGCTGCTGCCCCAGCTGCTCGCCTCGGCGGCGGAGTCCGATCCCACGCGCGAGGCGCTGGTGTTCGAGGACCGGGTACTGAGATACCGCGACCTCGACGAGCAGTCCTCCCGGCTTGCCCGTGTCCTCGTCGCGGACGGTGTGGCACCGGGATCGATCGTGGCACTCGGGTTGGCACGCTCCGTCGAACTCGTGGTGGCGGTGTGGGCCGTCGCCAAGGCGGGTGGCGCGTTCGTTCCGGTCGACCCCACCTACCCGCCCGAGCGCATCGCACACATGCTCCAGGACTCCGGCGCCGTCCTGGGCCTGACCACCACCGAACACCGCTCGGCGCTCGGCGACGCCGTGCCGTGGACGGTCCTCGACGAGGACTCCGCGCGACAGCGTCTCGACGCAGCGTCCGCCGATCCCGTCACGTACGAGGACCGCCTGGGCCTGCTGCAGGCCGAGCATCCGGCGTACATGATCTACACGTCGGGTTCGACGGGCCTTCCCAAGGGCGTGGTCGTGACCCACACCGGTCTCGCCAACGTCGTCGCCGAGCAGCGTGAGCGGTTCGGTCTCGACGAGAACAGCCGTGTCCTGCAGGTCGCGTCCCCGAGTTTCGATGCGTCGGTCTTCGAGATGCTCATGCAGGTCGCCGCGGCCGGAACGCTGGTCGTGTCCCCGCCGTCGATCTACGGCGGCAGCGAACTCGGTGCGCTACTCCGGCGTGAGCGCGTCACCCACGCCATCATCACCCCGTCGGTGCTGTCGTCGATGGACCCCGACGGGCTTCCCGACCTGTCCCACGTCCTGTCCGCCGGTGAGGCGCTCACCGTCGACGTCACCGCCAAATGGGCACCGGGACGGGCGTTGCTCAACCTGTACGGCCCGACGGAGACCACCATCTGGGGCACTGTGGAGGGACCCGTCGAACCCGGTTCGACCGCACCCATCGGTGTGCCCGTGCGAGGATTCGCCGCACACGTGCTCGACGCCCGGTTGCGAGCCGTTCCCGAAGGTGTCGCAGGTGAGCTCTATCTGTCCGGCCCCGGCCTCGCACGCGGCTACCACAATCGGGGTGCGCTGACGGCCGAGCGATTCGTCGCCGACCCGTTCGGTGACACCGGCGAGCGTCTCTACCGCACCGGCGACCTCGTCCGGCGGCTGCCCGACGGGCGTATCGACTATGTGGGCCGTACCGACTTCCAGGTCAAGGTGCGAGGTCTGCGCATCGAACTCGGTGAGATCGACGCCGTCGTCGGTTCCCATCCCGACGTGGAGTTCGTGACCACCCAGGGCTACACGAACGATGCGGGTATCACGTCCCTCGTGTCCTACATCCTGACCGTGCCCGGTGCCGACGTGGACCCGGACGAGGTGACGACGTTCGCAGCGCGGTCGCTGACCTCCTACATGGTTCCGTCGAAGATCGTCGTGATCGACGAGATCCCGCTGACCCCGGCCGGCAAGCTCGACCGGGCGGCGCTGCCCGAACCGATCTTCGAGATCACCGAGTACCGGGCCCCGTCGACGCCGGTCGAGGAGATCGTCGCATCGGTGTTCGCCGAGGTGCTCGGTGCCGAACGAGTCGGTGCCGACGACGACTTCTTCGATCTCGGTGGCAACTCGCTGATCGCGACGAAGGCTGCGAGCCGCATCGGCGCGGCACTCGAGACCGTTGTCCCGGCCCGTGTGCTGTTCGAAGCCCCGACCGTGTCGGGGCTCGCTGCGCGCATCGAATCACACGTCGGTGAGGGTGGACAGGCTCCGCTCGTGCCGCAGGAGCGCGGCGACCGGATTCCGCTGTCGCTCGCCCAGCAGCGCATGTGGTTCCTCAGCCGTTTCGATGCTGCCTCTGCTGTCAACAACATCCCGGTGGCGGTCCGGCTCTCGGGGCGTCTCGACATCCCGGCGTTGCGCTCGGCGGTTTCCGATGTCGTTGCACGGCACGAGATCCTGCGTACCGTCTATCCGGAGATCGACGGTGTCGGCACCCAGTCGGTGCTCCCCGCCGAGCCGGTCGAGTTGCCGGTCGAGCAGGTTACCGAATCCGGATTGTTCACCCGGGCAGCGGAATTGGTGTCCGAAGGCTTCGACGTCACCGTTGCGCCGCCCGTGCGCATGGCACTGCTCGAGATCTCCGACGTCGAGCACGTTCTGGTCTTCGTGGTGCACCACATCGCCGCCGACGGCTTCTCGATGGGACCCTTGACCCGAGATGTCATGGGCGCCTACATCGCTCGTGCGAACGGCGAGGTTCCGGGCTGGGCTCCGCTGCCGGTGCAGTACGCGGACTACGCGATCTGGCACCGGGAAGTCCTCGGTAGCGAGGAGGATCCGGAGTCGGTGCTCACGGGCCAGCTCGATCACTGGAAGGGCGCGCTCGCCGAACTTCCCGAACAGCTGGATCTGCCGAGCGACCGGCCGCGTCCGGCCGTCGCAACCAACCGCGGTGAGACGCTCTCGTTCGACATCGACGCCGACGTCCACCGCGCGGTGGCCGATCTGGCGCACGGAACGAACACGACCCCGTTCATGGTCGTCCATTCTGTGCTGGCGGTACTGCTCGCGCGGCTGTCGGGCACCGCCGACATCGCGATCGGCACTCCTGTTGCCGGTCGGGGTCACGAAGAGCTCGACGATCTCGTCGGCATGTTCGTCAACACCCTCGTCCTGCGGACCGCGGTAGACGGCGGCGAGACCTTCGAGGAACTGCTGGCCCGGGTGAAGGAGATCGATCTCTCCGCATTCGGCAACGCGGATGTGCCGTTCGAACGGCTCGTCGAGGTCCTCGACCCGCCGCGGTCGCAAGCCCGGCATCCGCTCTTCCAGGTCATGCTCACCATGCAGAACTTCGAGCAGCCGCGCTTCGAGCTTCCGGGATTGACCGTCTCCGGCGTCGACGCGGACATCGACCTCGCCAAGTTCGATCTGCAGATCACGGTTGCGGAGAACACCGACGAGTCCGGGAAGCCCGCGGGAATGTCCGCGGAAATCCTCTACGCAACAGATCTTTTCGACGAGCGCACGGTCGAGACGTTCGCGCGCCGTTTCAGTGTCCTGCTCGAGGCGTTCACGGCGTTGCCGTCGCTGCCGGTCGGGGACGGCCCGCTGCTCTCGGCCGGTGAGCGTGCATTGGTGCTCGAGTCGTGGAACGAGACGGCTGCGGCGGTGGATGCGTCGGCGACGTTGGTGTCGTTGTTCGAGGCGCAGGTGGCGTTGACGCCGGATGTGGTGGCGGTGGTGTTCGAGGGGCAGTCGCTGACTTATGGCGAGTTTGCGTCTCGGGTGAATCGTCTTG
>NZ_JBAQXC010000257.1:0-2784 GCF_049299235.1 Rhodococcus sp. (in: high G+C Gram-positive bacteria)
GGGGCGCCCTTCTGTACAGCCGTGCTCAGTGATAGAGCAGTGCTCAGCCGAGACGCTGCTTGAGAGCCTCGAACTCGTCGCGGATACCCGAGGGTACCTTCTCACCGAGGAACTCGAACCACTCGGCGATGCCGTCGATCTCGGCCTTCCACTCGTCGACGTCGACCTTCAGCGCTTCGTCGACATCGGCGGCATCCACGTCGAGGCCGTCGAGCGTGAGGTCGGCCGCGGTCGGGACGTACCCGATCGCGGTGGACTGCGCGTCCGCCTTGTGCTCGATCCGGTCGACGATCCACTTGAGCACGCGCGAGTTCTCACCGAAACCGGGCCACAGGAAGCGGCCGTCGTCGCCGCGACGGAACCAGTTGACGTAGAAGATCTTCGGCAGCTTCTCCGAGTCGGCGTTCTTGCCGAGCGTGATCCAGTGGTTCAGGTAGTCACCGGCGTTGTAGCCGAGGAACGGCAGCATCGCCATAGGGTCGCGACGGACACTGCCGACCTTGCCTTCGGCGGCGGCGGTCTGCTCGGACGACAGGGTCGCACCGAGGAAGGTGCCGTGCTGCCAGTCGAAGGACTCGCTGACCAGCGGAACCGTCGTCTTGCGTCGGCCGCCGAACAGGATCGCGGAGATCGGCACGCCCTGCGGGTCGTCCCATTCGGGGGCGAGGATCGGGCACTGCGACATCGGGGTGCAGTAGCGGGAGTTCGGGTGGGCGGCCTTCGTGTCCGACTCGGGGGTCCAGTCGTTGCCGAGCCAGTCGGTCAGGTGGGCCGGGGCGTCGCCGCCGATGCCCTCCCACCAAATGTCACCGTCGTCGGTCTTCGCGACGTTGGTGTAGATGGTGTTGCCCGCCTCGATGGTCTCCATCGCGTTCGGGTTCGAATCGGTGCTGGTGCCGGGCGCGACGCCGAAGAAGCCGAACTCCGGGTTCACCGCGTACAAGCGGCCGTCCTTGCCGAAACGCATCCACGCGATGTCGTCGCCGAGGGTCTCGGCACGCCACCCTGGGATGGTCGGCTGGATCATCGCGAGGTTGGTCTTACCGCACGCCGACGGGAAGGCCGCCGCGATGTAGTACGGCTTGTCCTCGGGCGAGATCAGCTTGAGGATCAGCATGTGCTCGGCGAGCCAGCCCTCGTCGTGGGCCATCGCCGACGCGATACGCAGCGAATAGCACTTCTTGCCGAGCAGTGCGTTTCCGCCGTAACCCGAGCCGTAGCTCCAGATCTCGCGGTCCTCGGGGAAGTGGGTGATGTACTTGGTGTCGTTGCACGGCCACACCACATCCTGCTGGCCGGCTTCGAGCGGCGCACCGACCGAGTGCAGGGCCTTCACGAACGGGCGGTCCGTGCCCATCTTCTCGAGAGCGGCAGCACCCATGCGCGTCATGATGCGCATGGACACGACCACGTACTCGGAGTCGGTGAGCTCCACACCGAGCTTCGGGTCGTCGGCACCGAGCGGGCCCATGCAGAACGGCACGACGTAGAGCGTGCGACCACGCATGCTGCCGCGGTACAGCTCGGTCATGGTGGCGCGCATCTCGGTCGGGTCGACCCAGTTGTTCGTCGGGCCGGCGTCGATCTCGTTCGTCGAGCAGATGTACGTGCGGGATTCGACACGCGCGACGTCCGACGGGTCGGAGTTGGCAAGGAACGAGTTCGGCTTCTTCTCGTCGTTCAGGCGCGTGAACGTTCCGGCCTCCACCAGCGCGGTGGTCAGCCGATCCCATTCCTCATCGGAGCCGTCGGCCCAGACAACACGATCCGGCTCGGTGAGCTCGGCAATCTCCCGGACCCAGGCAAGCAACTCGGCATGCTGGGTCGGGGGCTTGTCGTCGGTTCCGTTGAGACCGGGAATGGTCGCTGAGGTCATCAAACTCTCCTGGGGTGTGACCGGAACCGAGTCACGCCTCCGACCTGCACAAACGTACGCAGAGACAGCGGCAGACCCGGGATTCCCCTCTCGGCAGGGGTACCACCCGATCCCCTCCGTGGCCGAACGGAGGAATCGAGCGCCGGAAGTCCTATTCATAGAGGTTAACGCCGGACTTCCGGTAGGGGGGAATCGGGTCCGGTCGGAAATGTCACAGAAACGATTCAGACGCGCATCCTAGCCAGGATCCGGCGGTCGAACCAGGGCGATTCGCCTCACTTCGGACCGAGATCGCCGGTCTCCACACGTTCCCAGCGCGACGTTCCGTCGAGTTCGCGATGGAACTCCCATACGCCGAATTCACCGTCGTCGGCGATCGCGGTCAACCGATCGGTGTCGCCGTCACCGTCGAGGTCGGTCGCGACGACCAGCGCGGACGCCGTCGACCACGTGACGGTGTCGAAGGTGCCGTCTCTGTCGAGGTCCGCGGTAGGGGCGGCAGCGTCGGCCAGTGCCGCAACCGACATCGCGTCGAACGGGGTCCCCGATGCGAACCCCTCGGATTCGGGTAATCCGTCGGGAATCAGATAGCTCTCCACCTACGGTGCCTCCTCGATCGGCCCACCCCGGGTTTCCGGGTTCTCACAAGGTTGGACGCACCGGCTCCGGTCCCGGTTCCACCGGCTCCGACGGTTCCGACGGCCGTAGCCGGTTCGACCGGTCGAGGGCGGCCAGATCCCGCCGGCACGCCTCGATCCGCGCATTCCGCTCACCGAGGTGGCGGCGCAGTTCCTCGTCGAGCGCGACGACGCGGTCGTGCAGGGCCGATACCCGAGCCGCGTGTACGGTCGCCGCGGTTGCCGCGGCGCCGGTTTCGGCGTCGACGATCTGCGCGAGCACCCATGCGT
>NZ_JBAQXC010000258.1:0-18709 GCF_049299235.1 Rhodococcus sp. (in: high G+C Gram-positive bacteria)
GCACCACCGCCGTCGCGACGCGATGCGCGTCGACTGCCGGAGCCGAGGGCAGTAGCAGCGACGATTCGCCGCGCTCGGCCGCGACACCGGTCATGATCGCGTCGAGGCGCGCACCGCCTGCGATCCGCAGGGCGAGCGGTTCGCGCAACACCACGCCGCGCAGCCGCGCCCGATCCAGGGTGGAGTGCCGCACCCGCAGCAACCCGTGGCCGATGCGGAGTGCGTGGCCGTCGTCGGTGAGCAGCAGGTTCCCGAAGAGCAGCAGGTACCGCACGCAGGCCGCGGCGCTCGCGACCGTCAGCAGCACCACGATTGCGCCGGCGACCGCGACGACGGGTCCGGCCGCGGTGGCCCACGAGATGCCGCGTCGCACGGTGCCGGACTCGGTGAGGGTCTCCCCGATCCCGTACTGGAACGCCAGGCCGACGACCGCGGCGACCGCGACGAGCCCGGTCGTGGAGAACGGTGCGTACCGCACCCAGGACGGCTGCAGCCGGGCCAGTTCGATGTGGGAGGGGTCGGGGGCTGCCGAGCCGGTAGTTGCCGAACCGCTGGAACCGTGGGCGGAAGAGAGGTGTGCGGACAGCAGTGCCTCGCGCAGTGCCGGTACCGCGCCGATCGCGATGCCGTCGAGTTCGAACCGGTTGCGATCGTGACCGCCACCGGTGGCCTGGCCGGTGCCGATCCGCACCGATGCGAGCCCGAGCAGTCGATGCAGGACGCGACGGTCGACGTCGACCGACCGGATGCGACTGCGCGGAATCGACAGCACCTGCCGTTGGATCAGCCCGCGCCGCAACTCGACGTGCGCGGGGCCGATCCGGTAGCTGGTCGTGAACCAGCGCAGCAGACCGATGACGACAAGTACCGCGGCGACCGCGAGCCCCCACCCGTGATTGCCGCTGCTGCTGCCGACGACCACCGACACGGCGAGCACGGGCAGCAGCCGGAGGACCTCCTGGACGGGATGGATCAACAGCATCCGACGGTCCAGGCGCAGCCACGGCGCTTCGGCCTCGGCGGCGAGCGCGGCGGGGCTCTCCGATTCGGGCGGGACGGATTCGGGCGGGACGGATTCGGGCGGGACGGATTGGGGCGGGACAGGGCCGATGCTCACGTCGCGTCGACTCCGCCCCGGCCTGCGATCTCGGTGAGCCGTGCCGCGGTGGCATCGGCGACCGCGACGTCCAGTGCGGTGATCTCCACGGCACCGGCCGACGATGCGGTGGTGACGGTGACCGTGGCCAGCCCCAGCCACCGGTCGATGGGGCCGCGCTCGGTGTCGACGGTCTGGATCCGGGAGATCGGGGCGATGCGGCGTTCCTGGGTGAACCAGCCGGAGCGGGTGTAGACGGCGGTCTCACTGATTTCCCAGCGATGCACCCGATACCGCCATGTCGGCACGACACCGATGTGTACACCTGCCAGGACGACGGTTGCGGCCGCAGCCGCGACCTGCCACGGGCCGTGGCCGCTGTCGACGAGCGCCCAGACGATCTGGGCGACCACGACCGGCACCCACAGCAGCGCTGCGTTCACGGCCCACAGGGCCCGGGCTCTCTGGCTCGGCCGCCACGCGGGATCGTCCATCACCGCCGGGACAGGACGTGTGGGTGGGGGCACAGCACCGGTCATCGACAACTCCTCACGGCGTGGCCGCAGTCGTTCGCCGCGGCGTCGGTCGTCGCTCTACACGCTAGGCTGGGTCGCGTCGGCCGACCAGGAGACGTGCGCAACGGACGGGGTCGGATCCCGGTGGACAGAGGAGGAACTCCGATGACCGAATCAGCCGAGACCAGCGAATTCACCGAACTGCCCGAGGCCGATCGGATCGAGCAGGCCGCCGCCGTGTTCGACGACGACGCCGACGACGACGCCCTGCCGGTGCAGGTCCCCCTCGAAGTCGATGCGGGGGACGCTCTCGAACAGAGCCGGACCGTACCGGAGGACGAGGACTATCCCAGGGGTTGAGCACCCGGAGGTGGCGTACGTCGCAGCCGTGGCGCATGATCGGCCAATGACCTGCTCCGCTGACGACGACACTTCTGTCACGATCCTTCCCCTGCCGTCGGTTCGTCCCGGCGCAACCGGGCGGACCGAGGAACGGGCGGTCCCGGGAATGCGGCGGGCGTTGCGCCGGGCCCGCGACGGGGTGACCCTCAACGTCGACGAGGCGGCCGTGCTGCTGCAGGCTCGGGGTGCGGATCTCGACGATCTGTGCGGGTCCGCGGCTCGGGTGCGGGACGCCGGTTTGCTCGCCGCCGGGCGTCCGGGCACCGTGACCTATTCGCGGAAGGTGTTCGTGCCGATCACCCGGCTGTGCCGGGACAAGTGCCACTACTGCACATTCGTCACCGTGCCGGGCAAGCTGCGCGCGGCGGGTCACGGCATGTATCTCGAACCGGACGAGATCCTGGAGATCGCGCGACAGGGGGCCGTACTCGGCTGCAAGGAAGCGCTGTTCACACTCGGCGACCGGCCGGAGGGACGGTGGCCCGAGGCGCGCCGGTGGCTCGACGAGCGCGGCTACGACTCGACGCTCGACTATGTGCGGGCGATGGCGATCCGGGTGCTCGAGGAAACCGGACTGCTGCCGCATCTGAACCCGGGCGTGATGAGCTGGGCGGAGATCTCGCGGCTCAAGCCGGTCGCGCCGTCGATGGGGATGATGCTGGAGACCACCTCCGAACGGTTGTTCACCGAGAAGGGGCAGTGCCACCACGGCAGCCCCGACAAGGATCCGCAGGTGCGTCTGCGGGTACTGACCGACGCCGGCCGGCTCTCGGTGCCGTTCACCACCGGCATCCTCGTCGGCATCGGTGAGACGATCACCGAACGCGCCGAGTCGATCGCCGCTATCCGTAAGTTGCACAAGGCATTCGGCCATATTCAGGAAGTCATTGTGCAGAACTTCCGGGCGAAGGACGACACCGCGATGCGTGAGCACGACGACGCGGGGCTCGACGAGTTCCGGGCCGCGATCGCCGTGACCCGGCTGGTTCTCGGCCCCGGGATGCGCATCCAGGCGCCACCGAACCTCGTCGCACACGACGAGTGCCGGGCACTGCTCGCCGCCGGCGTCGACGACTGGGGCGGGGTGTCGCCGCTGACCCCCGATCACGTCAATCCGGAGCGGCCCTGGCCGAATCTGGACACGCTCGCGCAGATCAGCGCGGACGCCGGATTCGCCCTCACGGAACGGGTCGCCGCGCAACCGCAGTACGTGCTGGCCGGTCAGCCCTGGATCGACCCACGGGTCGCCGCACACGTGCGCGCGCTGTCCGACCCGGAGACCGGGCTGGCACGCGGCGTGATCCCGTCGGGGCTGCCGTGGCAGGAACCGGACATCGACTGGGAGTCGTCCGGCCGCGTCGACCTGAACTCCGAGATCGACGTCACCGGCCGCAACACCGAGCACCGCTCGGATCTGGGCAGCGCATTCGGTGACTGGGAGACCGTGCGCGACCAGGTCCTCGCACTCGGCGCGAGCGCGCCCGTGCGAGTCGACACCGACGTGCTCGCGGCGCTGCGCTCGGCCGAACGCGACCCCGCCGGGTGCTCCGACACCGAGTACCTGGCACTGGCGACGGCCGACGGCGTGGGCCTCGAAGCGGTCGTCGCACTCGCCGACACGCTGCGGCGCGACACAGTCGGCGACGACGTCACCTACGTGATCAACCGGAACATCAACTTCACCAACATTTGCTACACCGGCTGTCGATTCTGCGCGTTCGCGCAGCGTAAGGGTGATGCCGACGCGTTCACCCTGTCCGCGAACGAGGTTGCGGACCGGGCATGGGAGGCACATGTCGCCGGCGCCACCGAAGTGTGCATGCAGGGCGGTATCGACCCGGAGCTTCCGGTCACCGGGTATGCGGACCTGGTGCGCGCGGTCAAGGCGCGGGTTCCGTCGATGCACGTGCACGCGTTCTCGCCGATGGAGATCGCCAACGGGGTTTCGCGCAGCGGCATCCCCACCCGCGACTGGCTGATCGAACTGCGCGAGGCGGGCCTGGACACCATTCCCGGCACCGCCGCCGAGATCCTCGACGACGAGGTGCGCTGGGTGCTCACCAAGGGCAAACTTCCCACCGCCGAATGGATCGACGTGGTGACCACCGCACACGAGGTGGGGCTGCGGTCGAGTTCGACGATGATGTACGGACACGTCGACCAGCCGCATCACTGGGTGGGTCACCTGAACGTGCTGCGCGGAATCCAGGACCGCACCGGTGGTTTCACCGAGTTCGTGTTGCTGCCGTTCGTGCACCAGTCCTCGCCGCTGTATCTGGCCGGTGCGTCCCGGCCCGGCCCGACCATGCGCGACAACCGCGCGGCGCACGCGCTGGCCCGGATCATGCTGCACGGCCGGATCGACAACATCCAGACGAGTTGGGTCAAACTCGGTGTCGCCGGAACCCGGGCGATGCTGCAGGGCGGAGCCAACGATCTGGGCGGCACACTCATGGAGGAAACCATCTCGCGGATGGCCGGTTCGCAGCACGGATCGGAGAAGACCGTCGCCGAACTCGTCGAGATCGCCGAGGGGATCGGGCGGACCGCCCGGCAGCGCACCACGGCGTACGCACCTCGCGGAATCGGCGTAACCGTCGTCTGACTGCGAGCCCGAGTAGCACCTCCGGCAGGGTCAGGGCACCCTAATTCGTGAGGCGACTCGACCGGCGGGGGATACTGGACGACATCGGTCGCCATGGGTGGCCGCTTCGGTGGGCCGCGCAGGTCGGCGGACAGAGTGAGAGGCAGGAACACAGCAGTGACGTACACGATTGCGGAGCCGTGCGTGGACGTGATGGACAAGGCATGCATCGAAGAGTGCCCCGTCGACTGCATCTACGAGGGCGGTCGCAGCCTGTACATCCACCCCGACGAATGCGTCGACTGTGGTGCGTGCGAGCCGGTGTGCCCCGTCGAGGCGATCTTCTACGAGGACGACGTGCCGGACGAATGGTCCGCCTACGTGAAGGCCAACATCGACTTCTTCGACGACCTTGGTTCGCCCGGTGGCGCAGCCAAGCTCGGCAAGGTCGACTACGACCCGCCGTTCGTCAAGGCACTGCCGCCCATGGGCGAGGAATGAGTTGACCGTCACCGTGACCACGCGCGCGCGCCGATCGGTTGCCCAGACCTTGCCGGACTTCCCCTGGGATTCGCTGACCGACGCCAAGAACACGGCGGCGGCGCATCCCGGCGGGATCGTCGACCTGTCCGTCGGAACGCCGGTCGACCCGGTGGCTCCGTCGATCCGGGCGGCGCTCGCCGCGGTCTCGGAGGCACCGGGATATCCGACGACGCACGGCACCCCCGAACTGCGGGCCGCCGCCGTCGGTGCGTTGGCCCGCCGATACGGCGTCACCGGTCTCGTCGAGTCGGCGATCCTGCCTGCCATCGGCACCAAGGAGATGATCGCGTGGTTGCCGACTCTCCTCGGGCTCGGCGCCGAGGATCTCGTCGTCATCCCGGAGTTGGCATACCCGACCTACGAGGTCGGCGGCCTGCTCGCCGGGGCACGGCTGATCCGCGCCGACGGACTCAACCGGCTCGGCCCGGAGCGGGCTGCGCTGGTGTTCGTGAACTCGCCGTCGAACCCGACCGGGAAAGTGCTCGGCCTCGACCACCTGCGCAAGGTCGTCGACTGGGCCCGCGGGCGCGGCGCGATCGTCGTCTCCGACGAGTGCTACCTGGGCCTGACCTGGGAGGGTGAGGCGCGCTCCATCCTGCACCCGAGTGTGTGCGACGGCGATCACACCGGCCTGTTGGCCGTGCATTCGCTGTCGAAGACGTCCAATCTGGCCAGTTACCGCGCCGGGTTCGTCACCGGCGACGCCGAACTGGTCGCGGAACTGCTCGAGGTGCGCAAGCACACGGGCATGATGCTCCCGTTACCGATCCAGTCCGCGATGACGGCCGCGCTGCTCGACGACGAGCAGGAGAACATCCAGCGGGAGAAATACCGCGCCCGGCGCGAGGTGTTGCTCGCGGCGGTGCGCGGCGCAGGATTCACGGTCGATCATTCCGAGGCGGGACTGTACCTGTGGGCGACGCGCGGCGAGGCATGCCGCGCGACCGTCGACTGGTTCGCCGCGCGCGGAATTCTGGTGGCCCCGGGCGAATTCTACGGACCCGGTGGCGTGCAGCACGTGCGGATCGCGCTCACCGCGACGGACGAGAGGATCGCGGTCGCCGCGTCTCGGCTCGGCTGAGCGAACTCGGCTACCGGGACACGCGGTCACCCGACGGTAGATTGACGCTCGTGAGCACCTCAGGCGACGACCCGCGTTCGGTGGTGCTCTATGTGCTGTTCACCGTATTCGCGATGGTGCTCGCACTGCGGTGGGCGGGTGCGCGCGACGTCCGGTCGTTCCTGTGGCCGCCTCCGCTCGCCGCGACCGTGTTGTGGTTTGTCGTCGCGGTCCCCTCCCTGCTGCAACTCGTCCTGCCCACGCTGAACGAGATGTTCCGGCGCGACCCGGTGCAGATCCGCAACAGCGGCGAATGGTGGCGGGTCATGACGTCGGTCCTGGTGCAGGACGGGGGAGTGGCCGCGACAGTCGGGAACCTCGGACTGCTCGCGGTGCTGGTGGTTGCCGGCATGCGTGTGTGGGGTCCGGGCCGTGCGATCGCGTTGTTTCTCACCGGTCAGTTGTTGTGGGGGCTGTTCACGGCGTTCGTGTCGCCGTCCGCGGGTGCCGGTTGCTCGGCGGCGACATTCACCCTGGCTGCCGCGACCGCGGGACTCTGGTTGGCGGTCGGTGCCCGCCGGATCGAGTTGGTGGCGTCGCTGGCTGTCCTCGCCATCGGCGCGCTGCTCCTGCTGATCGGCGACGCACACGGTGTCGCGGTGCTGGGTGGCATGCTGCTCGGCGCCGTGCTCGGCACCGTGATGCCGCCGGCGCGTCCGGCCCTGAAGGCAGCCGTCGGCACTTGAGTCGTCCGGCTGTGGGAAGGTGATTTCCGTGTCTGCACTCCTGTCCTCGCTGAACCCGCTCGCGCTCGCGCGTGGCGACGACGTTCCCGACGCCCTCCGCATCGACGGGCACACCCTGTCCCGCAGCGACCTCCTCGGTGCCGCGACCGCTGTTGCGGCGCGGGTCGCGCGGGCCGAGCGGGTCGCGGTGCTCGCGACCCCGACCGCGACGACGATCGTCGCGGTGGTCGGCGCCCTGCTGGCCGGTGTGACGGTCGTCCCGGTGCCACCGGATTCCGGACCGGCCGAACGCGCCCACATCCTGAACGATTCCGGCGCGCAGGCCTGGTTGGGTGCCGCACCGGACACGGAAGAGTCCGACTCGCCGTTGCCGGTGATCGCGGTGCGGTTGCATGCGCGGGACTGGCATGCGCTGCCCGAGCCGGATCCGGCTCGCATCGCGTTCGTGCTCTACACCTCGGGTACCACGGGATCGCCGAAAGGGGTGCTGCTGAGTCGCCGCGCGGTCGCCGCCGGAATCGACGCGATCGCGCAGGCATGGGAATGGTCGAGCGCGGACACGCTCGTGCACGGGTTGCCGCTGTTCCATGTGCACGGCCTGATCCTCGGTGTTCTCGGTTCGCTCCGGGTGGGCAGCCGGTTGATCCACACCGGCAAGCCGACACCGCGGGCCTATGCCGAGGCGCGCGGAACCCTGTATTTCGGGGTGCCGACGGTGTGGTCGCGGGTCGTGGAGGACGAGGAGTCGGCGCGGGCGCTGAGTGGGGCGCGGTTGCTGGTGTCCGGGAGTGCGCCGCTGCCGGTGCCGGTGTTCGAACGGTTGCGCGAGCTGACCGGACTGGCCCCGATCGAGCGATACGGGATGAGCGAGACGATGCTGACGTTGAGCACCCGCGTCGACGGCGAGCGCCGCCCGGGATGGGTGGGTACCCCGGTGCACGGCGTCCGCACCCGGCTACGGGACGAGCACGGCGGCGAGGTGGCGCACGACGGTGAGAGCATCGGCGTATTGCAGGTTCGCGGGCCGATGCTGTTCGACGGCTACCTGAACCGTCCGGATGCCACTGCCGCGGCGCTGACGGGCGACGGCTGGTTCGTGACCGGCGACGTCGCTGTGATCGATCCCGACGGATTCCACCGGATCGTCGGACGCGAATCGACCGATCTGATCAAATCGGGCGGGTTCCGGATCGGCGCCGGGGAAATCGAAACCGTCCTTCTCGGGCATCCGGCGGTGCGAGAGGTCGCCGTCGTCGGCGTGCCCGACGACGATCTGGGGCAGCGCATCGTCGCGTTCGTCGTGCCCCGAACCGAAGGACGGCCCGTCGATAAGAACGAGCTGATCGAGCTTGTCGGGGAACAACTTTCGAAGCACAAGCGCCCGCGTGAGGTGCGGGTGGTGGGGGGCCTTCCCCGCAATGCGATGGGGAAGGTGCAAAAGAACCTGTTGTGTCGGTAGCGTCCACCGCACGGATTCGACGGACGCGGGCCGGAGGAATTCCGGGCGGGGAGTCGGTGAAGCGGAGTTGCGCATTCCGCCTCCGAAAGCGGATTGTTTCTGCACAGTAGGTACGTCTACTCATTGGGGGGTTCGAGCATGTCTGTGACCGATCACGTGCGTCCGGTGGTTCCGGGGGGCGGCGAACCGGCCTTCGTCGTCGACGGGAAGCCGGCGTCGGTGCCGCTTCGTGACCTACCTGCGGTCGCACGCAAACTCGTGGCGCACTTAGCGGACCACGTCGCGCCGTGCTCGTTGCGGCCCGGTGAGTCGCTGCGCGGCGACGTCACGGAGGTCACCGTCCGGTGCCTGCGCATCGCGATCCACCTGCTCGATTCGGGTGAGTTGCCGTCGGACTCCGACCTGGCCGAGTTGCGAAGCAGTGCCGCACAGTGGGCGCGTGCGGGCTTCCGGCTCGAATACATGTTGCGCATCTACCACGAGGGGATCCGCTTCGGATGGGAACTCGTGACCGAGCGTGCCGGGGCGGGTGACATCGAGTCGGTCACCGCCGCATCCACGATGTGGATGGCGCTCGTGGAGCGTGTCACCGTCGCCGCCACCACCGGTTTCGTGGCCGAACTCGACGCGATCAAGCGGGAGCGGGACGTCGCGGCGCAGGAACTGGTCACCGCCCTGTTGAGCGGCCAGGACGCCGCAGCGGTCGCGCGCCGGTCCGGGCTCGAACTCGCCGACGGGTACGCCGTGCTCGGCCTGGCGCTCGACCGCCACCCCGACACCCGGAACCCGCACGTGCGACAGGATGTCGTCGCACGCCGCACACTGCGCCGTGTCGAGGTCGAGTTGGAAGCGGTGTGCGAGGGACGTCAGCTGTCGCTGCTCGGTCCGGAAGGGGGCACGGTGCTGCTCGCGGACGTACACAGCGACGAGTCCATCGCGATGTTGCGCGAGCGTATCGAGACCGTTGCCGGGGTGCCGGTGACGATCGCACTGGTCCATGCGGCGGTCGCCGAGGTGCCTGCGGGCGCACAGCAGGCCCACGAACTACTCGACCTGGTCCGTCAACTCGGCCGCTCGGCCGGGCTGTACCGCATGCAGGATCTCGCGCTCGAATACCAGCTCACCCGCCCCGGGCCGGCGCGCGAGTATCTGGCGCGGGTACTCGAACCGCTCGATGACAGCCCGGAACTCGTGGAGACGCTCGAGACTCACATCGTGCACGACCTGAGCCGTCAGCTCACCGCACGCACACTCCACGTCCACGCCAATACCGTCGACTATCGGCTCAAGCGCATCGCGCAGCTGACCGGCTTCGATCCGACGCGACCATCCGGGCTGAGGCAGTTGCAGGCGGCGATCGTGGCCCGCAGGTTGGAAGGAATTGCCACCGAGCAAGGTGACGACCTCACGATGTTGTAACGATTTCGTCTCCTGACCGATAAGGTGTGGCCAATGCCGAAGCCGGGGCACTCCGGTAGTCGGTCGGCTCGGCGGTCGGGGAGGGAGTCGTATGTCGGTGCCGGAAGCACGGACGCGTGGCCCCGCGCGGCGGATCGTGGCATATGTCGTGGCCGTCGTCGTCCTGTCCGGGTTCGGCGCCGGTGTGGCCGGAGCGGTCCGTGCCTGGCAGAACAGGTGCGACACCGTCGACGCATACACCCTGGCCGTGGCTCCGGGCGCCGAGAACGCGGTCGCTGACGTCCTCGACCGTGCCGATACCGGCTGCAGGCACTTCACCGTCTCGGTTGCCGAACCTGGCGATGTCGTGGGTCTGCTCGGAACCGGTGAGGGCGCACCCGACCTGTGGATTCCCGATTCCGGATCGTGGGCTGCCCGAGCGACGGCCGTCGCGTCGGGTCCGGTGCAGACGATCCTCGGCCCGATAGCGACCACCCCGGCGCTTCTCGTCGGCCGCGCCGGGGAAATGCCCGAGGTAGCGTCGTGGCGTGCCGCGCTCGCTCTGCCGAGTCTGCGCCCGGGTAATCCGTTGCGCACCGGAATCGCGGGCGCCCCGATCCGGGCCGCGCTGGCCGAAACCGAGAACGACCCGGTCGCGGTGGGAACCGTCCGCACCGTGATGGCACCGCTCGCGCAACGCGAAAGCGACCACACCGACGAGCCGCCGACCGGATCCGTCCTGTTCGATCTGATCGTGACGGACGGTGGCGTCGGCGTCGCCACCGAACAGCAATTTCAGGCGTACCGATCGAACGGCGACGGTTCCGTGCTCGAGGCCGCGGTGCCGGACAACGGCAGCATTCTGCTCGACTACTCGCTGGTGGTGACGTCCCCGGAGCCGGATCGTCACCGCGACGCGACCGCTGCGGCCCAGGAACTCGCGGGTGTGTTCACCACGCACTGGGCTCAGGATGTCTTCGGTGATCACGGTTTCCGTGATCCTGCTGGGCACCCCCTGCCCGACGGTTCCGGGCTCGGTGAGGTCACCACGATGACGCTCAGCGACGAAAGCATGGCGCAGGAAGTACTCCAGGCCTGGGCGGTGCTGGCGCTGCCGATCCGCACCCTCGTCGTCGTCGACGTCTCGGGCTCGATGAACCGACCGGTCGGCGACGCCACGCTCATGCAACTCATCGAGGAAGCGGCGCGTTCGGGGACCGCGATGTTCCCCGGCAGCGTGCAGGCCGGCCTGTGGGTGTTCGCCGACGATATCGGCGGCGGGGGCCAGGACCATCGGGAGGTACAGCCCATCCGGCGACTCGACGACGTCGTGGACGGGCATGCGCACCGGGACCTGATGAACTCGCTCAGCCCGACGGTGGCCGGGGCGGTGGCCGATCGCAGCGCGCTCTACGACACCACTCTCGCCGCGTTCCGGCACATGCAGGACACCTATGATCCGCGCGCGATCAACAGCGTCATCGTGCTGACCGACGGGCGTGATGACGGGTCGAGCAGCATCGGCAGGCAAGAACTGCTCGCAACACTCGAACGCGAGCTGAATCCGGCGCGACCGGTCGTGATCGTCACCGTCGGCATCACCGCCGACGCCGACGCGGATGCGCTTGCCGCGATCTCCGAGGTCACCGGCGGAACGAGCTATAGCGCGCGCGAGCCCGGCGATCTCTCGGCGATCTTCGTCAGTGCGCTCGCCGACCGCGCGAATTGAGCAGGACCGGCCGATCCGACGGGTGCGACTACCGCGTCGCTGTGGCCTTACCGTGCCGCCGCTGCCAGATCCGGCCGATCAGCGCGATCACCAGGAACAGTACGAGTGTCGACAGCAGCTGGATGCGAGCGCTGTCGTCGAACAACATCAGGACGATGAACGCCCCGAGCAGTGCGAGCGTGAACCAGCTCAGGTAGGGGAACAGCCACATGCGGACGGTGAGTACGCCTTCGCGCTCGAATCGAGGCCGCAGCCGCAACTGTGCGACGACGATGAAAATCCAGACCGCGAGCAGCGCCGAACCGACCGCGTTGAGCAGGATGCCGAGCAGCGTATCCGGCAGGAGCCAGTTCAACAGCACGCTGACGAAACCGAAGAACACCGACAGCAGCACGGCGTTGCGCGGAACCCCGGTGCGCGAGAGTGTGCCGAGGACGGCGGGGCCGTCGCCACCGCGGGAGAGCGCGAACGCCATCCGCGATGTTCCGTAGACGTTCGCGTTGAATGCCGACAGCAGCGCCACCACGACGACGAGTTCCATGAACCCGGACACATACGGGAGACCGGCGACATCGAGCACGGAGACGAACGGCGAATCGTCGCTGTCGCCGGCGACCGTCCACGGCAGCACCAGCACCATGATCGCGATGGATCCCAGATAGAACAGACTGATGCGCCAGACGACGGTGCGCACCGCGGTCGCGATGGACCGTTCCGGGTCGCGGGACTCCGCGGCGGCGATCGTCACGATCTCGATGCCGCCGAACGCGAAGGCGACCGCGAGCAGTCCCGCGGCGATTCCGGCGATACCGTTGGGCGCGAATCCGTCGCCGTCGCCGAGCAAGTGGGTCAGCCCGACCGGTTCGGTCCCGGGGAGCAGACCGAACACCAGCAGGACCCCGATGACGAGGAACCCGACGATCACGGCCACTTTCAGCGCGGCGAACCAGAATTCGAACTCACCGAAGTTCGCGACCTTCGCGAGGTTGACGATCGCGAAGAAGGTGACGAACACCAGCGCGATCACCCATTGCGGGACCCCGGGGACCCACGAGTTCACAATGCTCGACGCGCCGGTGATCTCGACGCCGAGCACCATGATCAACATGAACCAGTAGAGCCAGCCCATCACGAAGCCGGCCCATTCGCCGATCCCGATGCGCGCGTAGTGGGAGAACGAGCCGCTCGCCGGCAGGGCGGCGCCCATCTCGCCGAGCATCCGCATCACGAAGATGATCATGATGCCGGCGAGGAGATACGAGACGATCACCGCGGGGCCGGCGGCAGCGATGCCGACACCGGACCCGAGGAACAGACCGGCGCCGATGGCGGAACCGAGCCCCATCATCGTCAGATGCCGGACCTTCAGGCCGGTGCCGAGATCGTCGTCTTCAGTTCGGGGGTGTTCCGCATTCGTCATTGCTGTGCTCGGTTGTTCGCTGGTGCTCGTTTGTCTCCGGGTCGGCGGCAGCCGCCTCAGTCGTTGGCGTGCAGCGCCGCGTTCAGTTCGACCCCGGCGCCCTTGTTGGGCACGACCTCGACGGCGCCGCTGACCGAGTTGCGGCGCAGCAGCAGGTTCGATGCGCCACTGAGATCCTTAGCCTTGACGACGGTGCCGTCCGGGCCGGTGACCTTGGTGCCTGCGGTGATGTACAACCCGGCCTCGACGATGCAGTCGTCGCCGAGCGAGATTCCGACGCCGGCATTGGCGCCGAGCAGGCAGCGCTTCCCGATCGAGATGACTTCCTTGCCACCGCCCGAGAGCGTGCCCATGATCGAGGCGCCGCCACCGACATCGGAGCCGTCGTCGACGACCACGCCGCCGGAGATCCGGCCCTCGACCATCGAACTGCCGAGGGTGCCCGCGTTGAAGTTCACGAAACCTTCGTGCATGACGGTGGTGCCGGACGCGAGGTGCGCGCCGAGTCGCACGCGGTCGGCGTCGGCGATGCGCACTCCGGACGGCACGACATAGTCGACCATGCGCGGGAACTTGTCGACCCCGAACACGGTGACGTGACCGCGGATACGCAGCCGCGACCGCACGGTCTCGAAGTTCTCGACCGCGCACGGGCCGAAGTTCGTCCACACGACGTTGGCGAGCAGGCCGAAAATTCCGTCGAGGTTTTGTCCGTGAGGCCGCACCAGGCGGTGCGAGAGCAGATGCAGACGCAGGTATGCGTCGTGCGCGTCGACCGGAGCCTGGGACAGATCCGCGATCGTGGTGCGGACCACGACCTGGGAAACCTCGCGGGCTTCGTCGGTGCCGACGAGCAGTGCCAGGTCCGACGGGATATCGGTGCCGTCGAGTCGCTGCGTGCCCGTCTCACCGTGTTCGCCCAGCGTGGGAGCCGGGTACCAGGTGTCGAGGACGGTGCCGTCCGCCGCGATGTTCGCGATGCCTACTGCTGAAGCTCCGAGTGCACTCACGGTCGAGAAGATTACGCGAGCACCCCGCACGGCCGCGCGTGCCCTGCGAAAGACCGGCATTTCCGTATCGTGCAGCTATGCCCCTGCCGCGCCTGGACCTGCACGCCGATCCCGTCGACCTGACCGCCGCGCTGGTGGACATTCCCAGCGTGTCGCAGGACGAGGCGGTGATCGCCGACCTCGTCGAGGCCGCTCTGCGCGAGCAGACGTCCGGGTTCGAGGTGGTGCGCAGCGGCAACGCGGTACTCGCCCGCACGAATCGTGGCCTGGGCAGCCGGGTGATGCTCGCCGGGCACCTGGACACGGTGCCGATCGCCGACAACGTCCCGTCCCGTCGGGACGGTGATCTGCTGTGGGGCTGCGGCACCGTCGACATGAAGTCGGGCGACGCGGTGTTCCTGCACCTCGCCGCGACGATCACCGATCCCGCACACGACCTGACGCTCGTGTTCTACGACTGCGAGGAAATCGCCGCGCAGTTCAACGGTCTCGGCCGGATCGAGCAGGACCTGCCGGACTGGCTGGCCGCGGACGTCGCGATCCTCGGCGAACCGACGGCCGGTCAGATCGAGGCGGGATGCCAGGGCACGCTGCGGGTGCGGCTGACCACGTCCGGGGTGCGGGCGCACTCGGCCCGGTCGTGGCTCGGGGACAATGCGATCCACCGGCTCGCCCCGGTGCTGGAGCGGTTGGCGCAGTACCCGGCGCGGTCGGTGGACATCGACGGCTGCGTATACCGGGAAGGATTGTCGGCGGTCCGCATCACCGGTGGTGTCGCGGGCAATGTGGTGCCCGACGCCGCCGACGTCGACATCAACTTCCGGTTCGCGCCCGACCGCACCGTCGACCAGGCACTCGCGCACGTGCGGGAGGTGTTCGACGGTCTCGACGTCACGCTCGAACTCACCGACGCTTCGCCCGGGGCACTTCCCGGCTTGTCCGATCCGGCGGCGGCCGCGCTGGTCGACGCCGCAGGCGGCCGGTTCCGCGCGAAGTACGGCTGGACCGACGTCTCGCGGTTCGCCGCGCTCGGCATCCCCGCCGTGAACTACGGGCCCGGCGACCCGAATCTCGCGCACAAGCGTGACGAGCACGTTCCGGTCCGGCAGATCACGGACGTGGCCGCGGTGCTCCGCGACTACCTGTCCCGATAGCGTGACGTCCATGTCAGGCGATACCGATTCGGGCGGGCGTGAGTCCCGTGCCAAGGTCGTTCAGCGCGGGCCGGTGCAGTTGCGCGGGGATCGCGCGATCGAAACGAGCACGATGGACCAGCGACTGCTGGATCGTCGTGGACCCTCCGACTGGGTGCACACGGACCCCTGGCGGGTGCTGCGTATCCAGAGCGAATTCGTCGAAGGATTCGGGGCGCTCGCCGAGGTGCCCCGCGCGGTCGCGGTGTTCGGGTCCGCGCGCACACCGGAGGACCACCCCGAGTACACCTTGGGGCGGGAACTCGGTGCGGCGCTGGTCGGGGCAGGCTACGCGGTTGTCACCGGCGGCGGTCCCGGGGCGATGGAAGCCGCGAATCGCGGTGCCAGCGAATCCGGTGGGTTCTCGATCGGACTCGGTATCGAGTTGCCGTTCGAGCAGTCCCTCAACGAGTGGGTCGATCTGGGTCTGAACTTCCGCTACTTCTTCGCGCGCAAGACGATGTTCGTCAAGTACTCGCAGGCGTTCATCTGTCTTCCCGGCGGATTCGGGACGCTCGACGAACTGTTCGAGGCCGTCACGCTCGTGCAAACCCACAAGATCACCCGGTTCCCGATCGTCCTGCTCGGCTCCGACTATTGGTCGGGTCTGCTCGACTGGATCGGTGACGTCATGGTGCGCTCAGGGAAGATCTCGCCCGGCGACCTGGATCTGTTGTCGGTCACCGACAGTGTCGAGGACGCGGTGCGGATCGTCGTCGAGGCACATCGCGGGGACGATCCGGCATCACGGTACGAGGAGACCACGTCGTGGTGAACGGGGCGCCGCCGGTCGGCTCGACGGACGAAGCGCCGCCCGTGCTGTCGGTGTGCGTGTACTGCGCGTCCGGGCCGGTCGACGGGAAATATCTGGAACTGGCCGCGGCGGTGGGTACCGAGATCGGTCGGCGCGGCTGGCAGTTGGTGTCCGGTGGCGGCAACGTGTCGATGATGGGCGCGGTCGCCGACGCCGCCCGCGTGGCCGGCGCGCACACTGTCGGAGTGATCCCGAAAGCGCTGGTGCACCGCGAGGTCGCCGACGTCGACGCGGGCGAGCTGATCGTCACCGACACCATGCGTGAACGCAAGCGGGTGATGGAGGATCGGTCGGACGCGTTCATCGCGTTGCCCGGTGGGATCGGCACCCTCGAGGAACTGTTCGAAACGTGGACGGCCGGCTACCTGGGCATGCACGGTAAGCCGGTGGTGCTGCTCGATCCGATGGGGCACTACGCACTGCTGCTCGAGTGGCTCCGGGCAATGGTCGGTACCGGGTTCGTCGCGCAGCGCGCGCTCGACGGGCTGCAGGTCACAACGGAGATCGCCGATGCGCTGGATCGGTGTGCGGCAGGCGAGGCAAGCTAGCACCCCGAACCTCTCGCCAGTGTGCTTACTCTCAAGTAGGTTGAATTGCCGACGACGCACTTCGATGCGGTGTGCCGACCCCTCCGAGAGGACGCCTGTGACCACCGAGCACAAATCGACCATCTCCCTGCTGGGCCTCGCCGGCCAGCTCCCGGCGATGCTGCCGGACCTGCCCAGCCTCCTGCGTGGCGCACTGGGACTGACCCGCAGGCCCGACGCACGCGAATCGATCGGCCTGGTCTTCCAGCGCGTCGCCGACCGACGACCGGAACGTCCGTTCCTTCGGTTCGAAGGGGACACACTCAGCTACGGAGTTGCCAACGCTCAGGTCAACCGTTACGCGAGCGTCTTGGCGCAGCGCGGGGTGCAGACCGGCGACGTCGTCGGCATCCTCATGAAGAACCGGCCCGAGGCGCTGCTGGTCACGCTCGCCGCGGTCAAACTCGGTGCCGCCGCAGGGATGCTCAACTACAACCAGCGTGGGCACGTGCTCGCGCACAGCCTCGGTCTCCTCGACAGCCGCGTGCTCGTCGTCGGTGAGGAATGCGAGGACGCCGTCGACTCCCTCGACGGGGCACCGCAGACCGGCGATCTCCTGCGCATCGGTGAACTCGATGCCCTCGCCGCAGATGCCGACGCCGCGAACCCCGCGGCCACCGAACGCCTGCAGGCGCACACCACCGCCTTCTACATCTTCACCTCCGGCACGACCGGCCTGCCCAAGGCCAGCCGGATGAGTCACTACCGCTGGCTCAAATCGATGTCCGGTCTCGGCAGCCTCGGTGTTCGGTTGCGCCGCGACGACACCTTGTACTGCTGCCTGCCGCTGTACCACAACAATGCCCTGACGGTCGCGCTGTCGTCGGTGCTGGCCTCCGGCGCGACGCTCGCACTCGGCCGCAAATTCTCGGCCTCGGGATTCTGGGTGGATGCGAAACGCAACGGTGCGACCGCATTCATCTACATCGGCGAGGTCTGCCGGTACCTGCTGAACCAGCCGCCCCGGCCCGACGACCGGGACAACGGGATCCGGCTCGTCGTCGGCAACGGGATGCGCCCCGAACTGTGGAACGAGTTCACCGAACGGTTCGGGATCGACCGGATCGCCGAATTCTACGGCGCCAGTGAATGCAACATCGCCTTCGTCAACGCGCTCAACCAGACGCACACCGCCGGAATGTGCCCGCTGCCGTACGCCGTCGTCGACTACGACCACGATACCGGCAAGGCTCGTCGTGCCTCGGACGGCAAACTGCGCCGCGTCGGCACCGGGGAGGTGGGATTGCTGCTCGCCAAGGTCACCGACCGGGCCCCCTTCGACGGCTACACCGACCCCGACGCCTCCGAAGCGAAACTGGTGCGCGGCGGATTCGCCGACGGCGACGCCTGGTTCGACACCGGCGACCTCGTGCGCAGCCAGGGATTCATGCACGTCGCGTTCGTCGACCGCCTCGGCGACACCTTCCGGTGGAAGGGCGAGAACGTCGCGACCACCGAGGTCGAGGGAGCTGTTTCCGGGCACGACGCCGTAGCCGAAGCCGTCGTCTACGGTGTCGAGGTTCCCGGGGCCGACGGCCGTGCCGGGATGGCTGCGGTGACACTGCATCCGGGCGCGGAACTCGACGGCGCTCGACTCGCCGACGAACTGCTCGGGGCGCTTCCGATATACGCGGTGCCGTTGTTCGTGCGGATCGTCGACGAACTCGAACACACCAGCACGTTCAAAAGCCGCAAGGTGGATTTGCGCAACGAAGGATTCTCGAAGGTCGGCGACGACCCGTTGTACGTCCTCGACGGACGGTCCGGAGGCTACCGGCCCGCCTACGATGGTTACGCCGAGGCAGTCGCACGAGGTGAATTGCCCACCTCGCACTGACGGTGCACGAGGTCCGGGTGCCACTGGTGGCCGGACCTCGACTCCGCGTGTTTCCGGTGCGTGCCAGGATGGGGTCATGATCGGCCCCGTCGCCTCCGGCGACACCCCAAGTGCCTCCGGCGACACCCCAAGTGCCTCCGGCGACACCCCGAGTCGCTGCGCGCGCTCCGTGCCCGAGCACACCCCGACAGCGCCCGATGCTCCCGTGCGGTCGCCGGGTGGCCCGCTGCCGACCTTGTGCGCGCGGCCCGTCGCGACCGACCGCGCGTTGGTGATGGCGATCGTCAATCGCACCCCGGACTCGTTCTACGACCGC
>NZ_JBAQXC010000259.1:0-4866 GCF_049299235.1 Rhodococcus sp. (in: high G+C Gram-positive bacteria)
ATAGGCGATGATGGCAAGTGAGCTCCTGGTAGGGCAGGGACGTAAGCACTCACTGGCCTACCAGGAGTTCGCCGGTATCCGGCCCGTCACACGCCGATGCTCACCGAGTTTTCAGATGCACACTGAGGCCGAACCCGATCCGGACTGAAGCCGAACCCGATACGGGCCTGCGGGCGATGCCCGAGACGCCCGTCGGAAGGCAAAACCAGCGCCGGTCCCTGAGTAACCCGATGCGGACCCGGCGATGTCGATCGCCCGCGAACCGAAAGGACCCGACCATGACCGAGCATCGTGACGCTGTCACGTCCCACCATCGGCATCTCGAAAGCACGACGAGACCACGACGCACCCTGGCCGCGGTGTCCGTCGCAACGGCTGTCGCCGCGGTTATCGCGGGATCAGCCGCAGGCACTGTCTCGGCCGCACCGAGCGTCGAGTGCGCGCCCGTGATGGTGCTGGGTATTCCGGGCAGCAACGAGGGGGCGGCGCATCATCCAAATGGCACGACGCAGGACCAGTTGTACGGTGGCACCGTCGCCGAGGCTCTGGCTGGAGCTCGGGACGACGCCGAGAGCCCGGTGGTGGCTGCGGCGGTGGAGTATCCGGCCGTGCTCAGCCTGAACTTTTCCGATGGGGAGTACTTCGCGTCGAAGGACGCCGGGTATGCGGCTGCGTACAAGCTGCTGCAGACCTGGGCGGTAGCCTGCCCGTCCGCGCGATTCTCCCTGATCGGATACAGCCAGGGCGCCCACGTCGCGGGAGACCTGACTCAGACTATCCTGCACAAGCATTCGCCGATCACGCCGGATCGTCTGGCGGGCACTCTTCTGCTGGCCGATCCCGGTTTCGTCGGCTATGGGGCACGCACCCAACCACTCCAGTACGAGTCGACGTCGAACACTTTCACCCCCGTCGGCTCCGGTCGCATCGGCCTATCACCTCGCACCGACTTCGACGAAGACGACCCGGTCTACTCGGTCTGCTTCGTCGGCGACGTTGTCTGCGCCCCGGGCAAATCGGTGGAATTGCACCAACGGTATGCCACCGCCGTTTACGACGGGACCGGAGAATCGGTGGCCTACACCTACGGACGGCTCATGGCCGCCGAGGAGAACTGGTGAACGTTTCTGTGTCTCAACGTGATTGCGGCGCGACACAGAACACGCCCGTCACCGGAAATCCATGCGGTTCGAATGCGCATAGGAACGTACCGACTCGCCGGAAGAGCTGAGAGCATCGCCCCCCGTCCACGGCACGTCGAGGTCCTCTCGTGCGTCCCGGGTATCGAGCCGGCAGGAGCGCGTTCACATCTGCGATCTGCCGAGCCAGGCGCGGGCGGCCGAGAGTGAGAAACGCAGCCGCGACGGTCGCAGCGTTCTGGCTTTTCCCGTTCGTGCGTCGACATGGTGGACGCGAGGGGCCGAGACCACGGGTCGCCTGCCGACGAGGAGCGAGACCACGGTCGTCGAGACCACTGCAGCCGATAGTTCGACCGCGGGCGCCACCGCCGGTGCTTGCAGATGTCCCTGCTCGACTTGTGCGAGCACATCCACGTCGGCGTAGCTCGGGATGCTCACCACCCACCGCCACAGGGGAACACGGGCCCGTCCGGAGGTCAGGTCGTCGAAGGTGACGGTGGCGGGTAATCCGAGGAGCCGTTCGAAACGAGCTCCGTCCGGCGGGATCACGTTGTGCCACACCCCGAATCCGATCTCCACAGCCAGCAGGACCGGGGTGGCGGCAGCCCTAGCTGCTCGTGCCAGCCGCAGCCCCACGTCGGGCAGGGTGTAGTCGGTACCGTCGATTACCACATCCGATGCAGCGACCAGATCCGCGACGTTGGTCTCGACGATGCCTTCCCGAACCACCTCGATGCGTGTGCCGGTGCCGATGGATCGGCACAGTTCGGCGACGACATCTGCCTTGTTCCTGCCGAGAGTGATCGTGGTGGCGGCGGCTTGCCTGTTGAGATTGGTGACCGAGAAGGTGTCCGGGTCGGCAAGGACGAGCGTGCCGACGCCGAGTCGCGTCAAGGTCTCGGCGACTCGTCCCCCGACACCGCCGACGCCGGCCACCAGCACGCGGGCCTCGGCGAGACGCTGCTGTTCGTCGTCGGAGACCAAGCCGCGGTTCCGCGACAGCGGGTGCTCAGGCACCATCACCCACACCGGCACGGGCGGGCGGCAGAATGTCGCGGGAGTCGAGTGTCCAGGTGAACGGCCGACGGAAGTAGTCGCCGAATGTTGTGGTGCCGCCGCGGGCCTCGTCTGCGGCGGTCAGGGCAGCAGCGACTGCGCTCACCCGGACACGGGCGACCACGTTGTAGGTGTTGTACACCCATCGCGGTTCGGTGAGGATCTCCACCGGAAGTCCGAGCACCTCGAGCGCTGCCAGGAACGGTTCCTCGACCACCAAGTACGCGTGTTCGTATCCGCGCTCCTCGGCGAGAGCGAAAAGGGCCCGGTAGAAGCCGAGGGTCGCGAACGTCTTCCGGAATGCCTGATGCACCGCGGTTCCGGAGACTTCGAAAGAATCGTGGGGAACGTGCAGATCGAACGTCTTGGTGACTTGCAGGGTGTTCGACCCGCCTTCGATCATCCGACAGCATCCCACTGGTTCACCGGCATCGTCGCAAGCGAGCAGATGAATCGAGTGTCCGTCGAACTCGTCGGTGAACGCTCCGACACTCGGATCCACACTCTCCGGCTCGATCAGCCCCGCTTCCAGGTACAACTGTGTGCGGATCTGTCTCCACCGATCGAAATCCTCGCTACCGTATTCGGCTATCCGATAGTGGAACACGCCGCTCCTGCCTGATGGTGATACGCATGGTCTCGAATCCGGCCAACCGCGCGAATCGAAACAGAAAGATACGGTAACGAATCAGCGATCCGCCTCGCGTCCCCCGAACAACCGACACTTCACTTTCCGAACATGCTGTACCAGTGTCGAATTGAGAGCTTGGAATCACTCGCGAAAGACATGTAGCGTCCCGAACAGGATGTTGTGGCAGCCGGATCTTCTCGTGCCCATACCTCTCTCTGTCCGACTCGAGGACCGGACATTCTCAGAACTCGGACCGACGGCTCGGGGAGCGGCTCTCGACAGGGCCCGCGAGCGCGCTCCCAGGCCAGACCTCCCTCGCTGCGACCGCGCCGATCAAGACCCGGCGAGGCTCGCCGCGCGTGCCGATGGCTGGATGTCGCGTTGCTACCTGGACGGACACCCGCCGACCGTCACACCCTCGACTTCCAGGTCCGCAGACCAGTTGAACTCCGCTCCGATCGAGTTGCCCACTGCCGCAGGGACGAAGACCCCCACCGATCCGCTGTCGAGGTCCGGTGGGATGGTGATGTTGTCCTGCCGTGCACCGGTGAACACGTAGTTCGCGGCCACCGCGCCGTCGATGAACTTCACTCCACGGGTGATGGGCTTGCCGTCTGCGCCGGTCAGTGTGGCCGTGAAGGCGACGACTCCATCCGGCATGGTTCCGTCGAACTCCCACCACAACAGCTTCGCGCCGGTGGGGTGGCCGACCGCCCCGTTCTGGACCGCGACCCGGCGTAGCCCGAAACCCGATGCCGGTGCGGCGGGAATGCATTCGCTTTCGGTGCCGACATGCAGAGCCTTCCCCGGTACCGCGCTCAGCGCAGGTGCCGGGGTGGCCGTGGTGGCCGGCACCGACCGGGTCGCGCTGGTCGTGGTCGTGGCTGGATCCTGATCGGCGGTGCCGCCGGAACAGCCCGTGAGCAGCAGCGACGCACCCGTGGCCGCGATGATCAACCTGTTCATTGCACATCCTTGTCGGTACATCGAACCGGAGCACGGGAGCCGACTAGCCCGGTTTCGTAAGTTGCACTGGCACTCGGCAGATGATCATCCAGCGGGTGCGGCGGCCACCGCACCACACACCATTGTCGGTGCGGCAGTGTATCTATCTGGGAGGTAGCGGTTTCGGTGCCGTCCGTAGCGCCCATGAGGTGCCGTCCCAGTAGCGGATCCTGGCCGGATCCTGCGGATCGTCGTACCACCCTGCCGGCGGCGACTGCACGACACGACCGGTATCCGGCCCCTCCAGTGGTGCTTCAGGCAAGACCGGTCCCGCCTGCGCGATGCGACTGCGTTGGCGGGCGGGGAGGAGATAGAGCGAGGCGAGGATCGTCAGTGCACCGGCGACGACCACGGCAATCGCCAGAGTCTGGGCGGAGTTGCGCGCGTTCGCGCAGGCGGCTTCGGTGAGGATCGCTGCAAGTCCCTGCCCGGCACGCTTCGGGGCGATGACCGAACCGCACTGCAGCACTCCCGAGGTCACCGGTTGCGTGACGACCAGACCACCAGTGCGATGCCAGCCAGGCGGGTGAGATCTCGGGCGTTCACCGGCCGACCGGTTCGATGATGTTCGCACGCAACCGCGGCACCACCATCTCACCGCCGAGCAGGTTCTCGTATTCGAAGGTGCCTCTCACCTCGACATACATTCTCACGATGTCGCCCTGTGCGACATCTGCGCCGATCCGAGGATCGGACAGGTCCACCAGCGCGCTGTCACCGAAAAAGTACGAGTCCCCCTCGATCGGATCCGCTGAGGTGTCGGCCATGAACCGGGACGGTCCTGTGGCGGTGTCGAATTGGGAGACCTCGCCGTACACGATGATCTTCCGGCCAGCAGACGCCACCGGGTTCTTCAGCAACAGTGCGTAGTCGCGTTCGGTCACCTGCTCGTAGGAGGCCGGGTCCAGACCTGACTTAGGACATTTCGCTTAGTGCCCCGTTTCGAGGTCGATTCTGGCCAGGATTTCGCGTTGAGCTGGGGGTATCTCGGGTGGGAAGTCTTCGGTGACGCCGTTGATGGCGATGGTGGAGGTC
>NZ_JBAQXC010000260.1:0-14228 GCF_049299235.1 Rhodococcus sp. (in: high G+C Gram-positive bacteria)
GCAATGCCCCCGCTCGGCAGGTTCGTTCACGCCGAGTGCGAACCCGGCCAGTCGGCCTTGGGGCCAAGTCGCGCAGCAGGATCCTCTTGTGGCTGAAGAGATCCGGCGATGTGGTCATGACCGCGGCAGGCCGGCGACGCTGATTCGGGTCGGGCGATCGTCAGTCCGGTGCGTCGTCCCCGGTGTCGACGGATTCGGTGTCGTCCCGGTCGGATCTGCTGCCCGGAACGTCACGTTCGTCGCGTTCGCGCTCGACCTTGTTCTCCAGTTCGTCCACGATCTCGCCGAGTCCCTCACCTGGGCCGGTGTCGTTCGGTTGCGTCACGATGCTGCCTCCTCCGGTCGCCGTGACGTCGATACCCTGTACCTTCGATGTCTATCTGTTACGACGTCCCTGATACCCGGTCCCTGATACCCGCCGGCCGCGCCCGGCAAACTCAGCCGGTGAGCAGGACCGCGGCCTGGGCTGGGAGTCGGGCCCCTGCGCGCCGCCGGAACAGTTCGGCAGGCCGCCCCTGCCCGGGATTCGATAGATGCCCGGTGTTCTCGAGGGCCTCGACGACGTGGCGGCGAAACGAATCTTTCTGCAGGGAACGAGCGAAGATCACTTCGTACAGCCTGCGCAACTCCAGCACGGTGAACTCGTCACCGAGTAGATGGTCGGGGTCGGCCTGCATCGTGTAGCGGGCGCGCAGGTCGTCGACCGCCAGTCGCACCATGTCGGCGTGGTCGAAGGCGAGGTCGTCGACGACTCCGTTGTCGACGCCCAAAAGTATTGCGCCGGGCGGGAGGTCGGCCGCGGGTACCGCGGCGGTGTGGGCCATCGACACCACCCATCCGCGGTCGTCGCGGCCCGGCGCGTCGAACATGTGCAGTTGGCGGAACTTCAGTCCGGTGACGGCCGCCTTGTCGCGGAGGGCGCGGTGGGCCGCGTCGACCAGACGTTCACCGCAGTGCAGGAATGTGCCGGGGAGCGCGCGAGACCCGAGTCGGTGGTCGACGACCAGGACGTGCAGGTTGTCGTCGAGGTAGGTCAGTACCGCGACATCGACCGCTACCGACGGGCGGTCGTAGTCGGCGAGAGTCATGTCCGTCGAGTTGGTCGGTTCACCCATGTCTTGCATATTAACTCGCTCTCGATCTATTATTAGCGCAATATTGCGCTATATGGGAGGTGTGCGATGACCCTGTCTGCACGACAGCTCGATCGGGCGGCCGGAGTGCTGCTCGGGACCGCCGCCGGCGACGCTTTGGGCGCCGGCTACGAATTCACCTATCCGGCGGCGACCACGACGATCGGCATGATCGGCGGCGGCACGTTCGCATGGGAACCGGGGGAGTGGACCGACGACACGGCGATGGCCGTGGCGATCGCCGAAGTCGCCGCGACTGGAGTCGACATCGGCCGCGGATCGGGCCTCGACGCGGTCGCCGCCCAGTTCGTCCGCTGGTACGACTCGAACCCGAAGGACATCGGCAACCAGACGCGGAGCGTCCTGCGTCGCCGCGCCCGCGACGCGGCGACCATGCAGGCCCACGCCCGGTCGCTCACCGGCCGCAAGGCGGGCAACGGTTCGCTCATGCGCACCGCGCCGGTCGCACTCGCCTATCTGAACGACCGGGCAGGATGCCTCGAAGCTGCCGCGAGGATCAGCGCCCTCACGCACGACGACCCGACCGCCGAGCACGCGTGCCGGATGTGGTCCCACGCCATCCGGCACGCCGTGCTGCACGGCACGTTCGACGGTGTGCGCGGATACCTGAAGGTCGCATCCGCCGATGTCGTCGGATTCTGGCGACCGCTGCTCGACGAGGCCGAACGCGGCACGCCCGCAGATTTCGCGAACAACGGCTGGGTGGTGCACGCATTGCAGACCGCATGGTGGGCGATCACCACCACCCCGGGCACGGGGGAGGCGCATCTACACGCCGCGCTCGAGGCCGCGGTACGCGCCGGTGGTGACACCGACACCACCGCTGCGATCGCGGGTGGACTGCTCGGGGCGCGGTGGGGCGCGTCGGCGATCCCGGGGCACTGGCGCCGCATACTGCACGGCTGGCCCGGTCTCGACGCCGACGATCTGGTTCGGCTCGCAGTGGATGCCGCCCGGGGCGGCCCGAGTGCCCCGCGACCGTCACGACCCGCAATCACGGTGGTCGAGGGCGACATCACAACGATGCGCGTCGATGCCGTCGTGAACGCGACCGACTCCGCGCTCAGCGGGGACGGCGGGGTCGATCGGGCCGTCCAGCGGGCCGGCGGCCCGGCGATCCGTGCGGCGTGTGACACGTTACGTGCCACGACCCTGCCGGACGGACTGAGTGTGGGCGCCGCGGTCGTGACACCGGCCGGGAACCTCCCGGCGTCCTGGGTAGTCCACACGGTCGGCCCACGCCACTCCGCCAGCGAGGACCGAGCGGGGACACTGCGCGCGACCTACACGCGAAGCCTGGCAGCCGCGGAAGCCGTCGGTGCGCGCACCATCGCATTCCCGCTCATTTCCGGCGGAGCCGGTGGATGGCCGATCGACGACGCGGTGCGGGAGGCCGTCGCGGCGCTCACCGACGCGGACTCCGCGATGGAGGTGACACTCGTGGCGGCCGATCCCGGGACCGCAGCCCTGATGCGCCGGGAACTGGCGTAGAGCAAGTCGGCGCACCCACCCGCAAGATTCGGTTAGCCTTGCCTGGCTTTGTCGTGATTCGAGGAGGGGTGATGGCAGTAGTCGATATGTTGACGCGGCGGGGATTCCTGATCGGGGTGTCCGGCGCGGCGCTCGCGTTCGTCGGTGCCTGCAGCAGTGACGGCGACGGTGACGGTGGGTCGTCCGCTCGCGGCACCGGTGCGGTCATCGGCAACAAGTTCGGCGAGACCCGGATTCCGCCCGGCCCGCAGCGCGTCGTCAGTGTGGGCTACAACGATCAGGACGCGATTCTGGCGCTCGGTGCCACCCCGGTCGGCGTATTCGACTGGTACGGCAACCATCCGAATGCCGTCTGGCCGTGGGCACAGCACCTGCTCGCCGGAGCGACACCGGTGATCGTCGGCAGCGCGAGTGCCGGGATCAGCATCGAGCAGGTGGCTGCCGTCGATCCCGATCTGATCGTCGGCACGTACTCGGGGTTGACCGAGGACGAATATCACAAGCTGAGCGCACTCGCACCGACCGTCGCGCAGCCCGGGGAATTCGCCGACTACGGGGTGCCGTGGCAGGACCAGACCCGGATCATCGGTGAGGCACTCGGCAAGTCGGACCGGGCAGCAGAGTTGGTGGCCTCGGTCGGTAAGCAATTCACCGACGTCGCCGCCGCAAACCCCGCCTTTGCGGGCAAGACGGTGATCGTGGGTGCACTCGACAGCCCCGGTCAGTTCGGTGTTTACGGACCCGAGGACCCGAAGGTGCGGTTCTTCACCGAACTCGGCTTCGTCAATCCGCCCGTCACGCAGCAGATCACCACCACCAACTTCGCCCAGATCAGCACCGAACAGTTGGCGCTGGCGGACGTCGATCTGCTGGTCTGGTACGCCGGTGGTGGGTACGGCGACACGTTGCGTGCCGAACTCGACAGGACACCGCTGTATCAACAGTTGGACGTCGTCGAGGACGGTCGCACGATCATTCTCGAAGACGAGGCAGCGGAGGCGATGACCTGGAGCACCGTCCTGTCGCTGCCGTACGCGCTCGCGGCCATCCCGTCGCGGATCGCACCGCTGCTCGTATAGCAGCACACCACCGCGGTTGCGATGCCGGAAACTGTCAGCGCAACGCCGGCGGATTGTCGAGGTCCGCTGCCGCATAGGTGTCGCACGCCGCGACCTGGCCGGTGCGGTAGCCGGCGAGGAACCATTTCTGCCGTTGCTCGGAGGAACCGTGCGTCCAGCCTTCCGGATTCACCCGGCCGGTCGCGGCGGCCTGAATGCGGTCGTCACCGACGGCCGACGCCGCGGACAAGGCGTCGCGGACGTCGGTGTCCGAGAGCGGTGCGAGAAACGGTTGACCTGTGGCCGGGTCGATCATGCGGTCCGCGTGGTGCGCCCACACACCGGCATAGCAGTCTGCTTGCAACTCGGTGCGCACCGCGCCGGATTCCGGGCCGCGCGGATCGGCCTGCGCGCGGCCGATGTCACCGAGTTGCGTCTGCAGATGATGACCGAATTCGTGCGCCACCACGTATTCCTGGGCCAGCGGTCCGGCACTGGAACCGAAGCGGGTCACGAGCTCCTGGAAGAAACTGGTGTCGAAATAGGCGGTCTGGTCGGCGGGGCAGTAGAACGGCCCGACGTCGCTGGTCGCATTGCCGCAGCCGGTGGCGACCGACCCCGAGAACAACTGGACCTCGGGACGCACGTAGGCGATGCCGGTCTGCTGCTTCAGTTGCTGTTCCCACACCAGATCGAGGCTGCCGGCGGTGTATTCGACCCGGCAGTTCACATCGGAGTTGGCGTCCGCGCCGGTCAGGCAGTCCCCGGAGCTGCCGGTTTCGGACGGGTTGTTCTGGTCGACCGTGCCCGACCCGAGTAGGGATCCCGGATCACCGCCGAACAGCAGCACGAGGATCACGACGATGATGCCGCCGACCCCGCCGCCGATCGCGACCTTGCCGCCACGGCCACCGCCGCCCCGGCGGACCCGGCCCGCCTCGATCCGTGCCCCGTCGTTGAACGTCATCGCATCGCTTTCTTGTCGCAGGTGCTCGCGTCGCGGCACAAGCTTGGCACGTCGAATCCGACACGGGTGTCCTCGTCCCGTTCGTGTCTTTCGTAGGATTGCGACTGACGACGAATCTCGTCGAACGATTTCGAAAGGATTTCCGTGCTGCGCACCCATCTCGCCGGCTCGTTGCGAGCCGAGCACGCCGAGCAGTCCGTCACCCTCACCGGCTGGGTGGCCCGGCGCCGCGACCACGGCGGGGTGATCTTCATCGACCTGCGCGATGCCTCCGGTGTCGCCCAGGTCGTGTTCCGTGACCCCGACGTCCTCGAGCAGGCCCACCGCCTGCGCGCCGAGTTCTGCGTGAAGGTCACCGGTGTTGTCGAGGTGCGTCCCGACGGCAACCAGAACTTCGACATTCCGACCGGCGCGATCGAGGTCAACGCGACCGCGCTCGAGGTCCTCAACGAGGCGGCGCCGCTGCCGTTCCAACTCGACGATCAGGCCGGTGAGGAAGCGCGCCTGAAGTACCGCTACCTCGACCTGCGCAGGGAGGGGCCGGGTAAGGCCATCCGTCTGCGGAGCAAGGTCAACGCCGCGGCCCGCTCGGTCCTGGCGCACCACTCGTTCGTCGAGGTCGAGACCCCCACCCTGACTCGCTCGACACCGGAGGGCGCCCGCGACTTCGTGGTGCCGGCGCGCCTGCAACCCGGCAACTTCTACGCGCTGCCGCAGAGTCCGCAGTTGTTCAAGCAACTCCTCATGGTCGGCGGCATCGAGCGGTACTACCAGATCGCCCGCTGCTACCGTGACGAGGACTTCCGGGCCGATCGCCAGCCCGAGTTCACCCAGCTCGACATCGAGATGGCATTCGTGGGGCAGGACGATGTCATCCTGCTGGCGGAGGAGATCCTGCACGCACTCTGGCGGCTCGTGGACTTCGAACTCGACACTCCGATCCCGCGCATGACGTACGCCGAGGCGATGCGACGATTCGGATCAGACAAGCCGGATCTGCGTTTCGGCATCGAACTCGTCGAATGCAAGGACTTCTTCAAGGACACCACGTTCCGGGTGTTCCAATCCGAGTACGTCGGCGCTGTCGTCATGCCGGGTGGGGCAGGACAACCGAGGCGCCAGCTCGACGCGTGGCAGGAATGGGCCAAGCAGCGCGGCGCCAAGGGACTCGCCTACGTGCTCGTCGGCGAGGACGGTGAACTGGCGGGTCCGGTCGCGAAGAATCTCACCGATACCGAGCGCGCCGGCCTGTGTGACCACGTCGGCGCGAAGCCCGGTGACTGCATCTTCTTCGCCGCCGGAGCGACCAAGCCCATGCGGGCACTGCTCGGTGCGGCCCGCGGCGAGATCGCCCGCAAGCTCGACCTGATCGACCCGAAGGCTTGGGCATTCGTGTGGGTCGTCGACGCGCCGATGTTCGAGCCGGCAGCGGAGGCAACCGCATCCGGAGATGTCGCCCTCGGTTCGTCGGCGTGGACGGCGGTGCATCACGCGTTCACCTCGCCGAAGCCCGAGTTCCTCGACACCTTCGACACCGACCCCGGTTCGGCGCTGGCCTACGCCTACGACATCGTCTGCAACGGCAACGAAATCGGTGGTGGCTCGATCCGTATCCACCGCTCCGATATTCAGGAGCGGGTCTTCGGGGTCATGGGTATCGGTGAGGACGAAGCCAACGACAAGTTCGGCTTCCTGCTCGACGCGTTCAAGTACGGTGCTCCGCCGCACGGTGGGATCGCCTTCGGCTGGGATCGCATCACCGCACTACTCGCCGGTGTGGATTCGATCCGCGAGGTCATCGCATTCCCGAAGTCCGGTGGTGGGGTCGATCCGCTCACCGATGCGCCGGGCCCGATCAGCGCCGCGCAGCGCAAGGAAACGGGCGTGGACTTCGTCCCCGAACCCAAGGGCGACAAGTCGGCGAAGGATGCGGTCGCAGACTCGGTCTAGGCGACCCGGGCGTGTCGGTGCCCGGCGCCGACACGCCCGGAAATGCCGGCGATGCGGATTGATCGCAGGTCCGTGAACGGTCGCATTCTCGGATCGTCGACCGCGGTGGGAGCCCGGCATCCTTGCTCCCGTTTTGTGTTCCGGGTACCGAAGGTCCCAGCCGGATCGAGACTTCTGCAGGACCTGTGGTGACCCAATTCCAGGTAGATTGTGGAGCGATGACCGCAATATTGGCAGACCCCGTTTCAGAGGTTGTTCAAGCAGCCGAAAAGCTGCTCACACGCCGTACCGGCGCGCCGGTGACCCTCGCGGACCCCGTCGATCTGGGCGGTAGCGGCCTGTCCACGGTGCTGCGCGTGCGAGTCGCGGCCAACCCGTTCTCGCTGCCGCGGACGCTGGTGCTCAAGCAGCTTCCGCGTTCCCGCGGCGTCGGCCACGTCGATTTCCGCGGCGCCGAGACGGGCGACGAGGTCGCGTTCCTGCGGGAGGCGGTGTCGTACCAGTTTGCGACTGCCCTCGCGAAGGACAACCGGCCCGGCGCTGAACTGCTGGCTCACGACTTCGAATCCCGGCTGCTCGTACTCAGCGACCTCGGTGACGCGACGCCGCTCGCCTCGCTGCTGCGCAGCAGTGACGCGGACACCGTCGGCAACACGTTGATGGCGCTCGCTCAGGCACTGGGTCGGATGCACGCAGCGACCGTCGGTCGCGAGGAGGACTTCGCGGCCCTGCTGAGACGCGCCGACGTCGGCAATGCCGCGGATGTCGTGTCCGAGCAAGCGGTGCAGGCCGTCCGAGCAGTTCCCGAACTGCTCGCCCATGATTTCGGACTGACCGTGCCGCAGTCCGTCCTCGATCGCGCGGACCGTGCAGCGCGCCTGTTCACGGGTGGACGGTTCCGGGCGTTCAGCCCCTCGGATCTGTGCCCGGACAACATCGTCGTCGGGGACGACGGTGTGCAGTTCCTCGACTACGAATGGGGCGGATTCCGGGACGCCACACTCGATATCGCTTTCGCGCTCACCTCGTTCCCGTCGTGCCTGTGCGTCGCACCGCTGACACTCGACCGGGTCCGGGCGATGGCAGATGCGTGGCGCGCCGAGGTGGTCGCCATCTGGCCGCAACTGGCGTTCGACGAAGTGTTCGCGACGCGTCTGCTCGACGCACAACTCGCGTGCGTCTGGCTCAGCACCGAACTGTATCTCCCCGAGGATCATGCCCGGATCGCGCCGGTGCGGGCACACCAGTTGTCCGTGCATCGACTCGACGCGCTCGAGTCACGGTGGTCGCTGCTCGCGGAGTACGCGGCAGACAGCGGGCACGACGACGTCGCCGAGCATGCCCGCGATGTGCTGGCGTGCATCCGGGGTAGGCGCGACAACCTCTGAACCCTCTGAACCCTCGCCGAGCGGGCTCTGACGCGATCGCGTCAGTGCCCGCTCGATGCTGTCGCGTCAGGATCCGCTGTCGACGAGTGGTGTCGCCGGTTCGACGCGGGCCGACCCGGCGCCGACTCGCATGCTCGCGCCGTGCCGCACACCGGTCGTCGGGTCGGCCCGATCGAGTACGTAGATCCAATCCATCTGCACCGCGTCGGGTGTGACATCGAGTACGGCGTATCCGTGCGAATCGAGTTCCACGTAGCGCACGTGTCGGTTGAGTTCGCCTACCGCGGACTCGAGGCCGGGGGAGGCGGTCCGCGGCGGGGCCCCCAAGGTGTCGTCGATGTTCTGCGAGGTCACCGACGGCACGACCAGCTCCGTTGCGACAGTTCCGCCCGCCGGGTAGGCGGCGGCGTCGACCGGCACGTCACACGCCCACGAGGTGTGGATATCTCCGGTGAGAAACACCACGTTGCGACGGTCGGACGCGGTGATCGCGTCGAGCAACCGCCGCCTGTCCGCGGCGTACCCGTCCCACTGGTCCGGGTTGATCGGGATTCCCGTGGCGGGGATGCCCACGAGTTCGGTGAGCGCCGCACTGGTGGCTGCGTCGAGTGGAGGAATCAGCACCGGGGAGAGCATCACCGGATTGCCGACAAGTTGCCACCGAGTGGAAGAACTCGTGATCCCGGCCGTCAGCCATTCCATCTGTTCCGCCCCGGTGATCGTCCGGGCCGGATCGTCGACCTCACGCAAGTCGGGTCCGAAACCGACCTCCTGAGACCGGTAGCTGCGCAGATCGAGCATGGACAGTTCGGCCAGGTCGCCGAACCGCAGCCGACGGTAGAGCCGGGGTTCGGTGCCCGAGACCCGCACCGGCATCCACTCCAGATATGCCTGTCGTGCCGCTGCGGCGCGATCCGACCAGGTGCCCTCTGTCGCGGGATCATGATTCTCGGCGCCACCGGACCACGCGTTGTTTGCGGATTCGTGATCGTCCCACGTGACGATCCACGGCAGTCGCGCATGCAGGGCCTGCAGATCCGGATCGGTCTTGTGCTGGGCGTGCCGGACACGGTAGTCGGTGAGTGTGACGATTGCGTGCAGCGGCGCGTGGCGACGTACCGGCCCGCTCGTCGGTGCATACTCGCCGCTCCCGTACTCGTACAGATAGTCACCGAGATGCACGATCGCATCGAGATCTGTGCGAGCCGCGAGATGCCGGTACGCGGAGAAGTAGCCGTCCTCCCAGTTCGCGCACGAGACGACACCCAGCCGGAGCCGCCCCGGGCTTGCGCCGTCCGCGGGAGCGGTCCAGGTCCGTCCGATCGGCGACACGACACCGGATCCGACCAGAGTGAACCGATAGAAATATCGGGTATCCGGGCTCAAGCCGGTCGCATCGACCGTCACGGTGTGGTCGGATGCCGCGCTCGTGGTGACGACTCCGGATGCCGCACCCTGACGAAAGTCGGGATCCGGAGCGATCTCCCAACGCACCGCGGTATCCGGACCCAGTCCCGATCCGGGTGTGGCGTCGGCGGAAGGAGTGACACGGGTCCACAGGATCACCCGGTCGGGCAGCGGATCCCCGGACGCAACGCCATGACCGAACGCGGGCGGCGCTGCCGAGGCGGGGATTGCAGTACCGAGTGTGGCGACGCCCGCGGCGATCGCCCCGGAACGCAGGACAGCCCGCCTGGACACGCGCGGACCCGAAGAAGTGTGAGGCACCTGCCGATCCGACCACACGATCACATATCGATAAAAGGCAGGCCCGGGATTGTGCCCGGAATTCACGCAGAGTTCCACCCGTGGCGGCCCGCGCGGCCTGTCCGCCTCGCCTTGTAGCGTCGTGAGGGTGAGTGATCTTTTCGGGGCGGACGATTCCGCCGGCGCACCCGATGCCCTGTTCGAGGCACCGAACGTGCCATCCGCGGGGCCCGAACCGTCGATTCGCCGCGCGAAACTCGAGCCGAGCGGACCGAACGCGCCGCTCGCCGCCCGGATGCGCCCGCGCAGCATCGACGAAGTCGTCGGACAGCAGCATCTGCTGGCCCACGGTGCGCCGCTGCGGCGCCTCGTGGAGGGATCCGGTGCCGCATCCGTCGTTCTCTACGGGCCGCCCGGCACCGGCAAGACCACGCTCGCGTCACTGATCTCCGGGGCCACCGGCCGCAGATTCGAGGCGTTGTCCGCGCTGTCCGCCGGCGTCAAGGACGTGCGCGCGGTGATCGAACTCGCCAGGCGGCGGCTCACGCAGGGCGAACAGACCGTGCTGTTCATCGACGAGGTCCATCGGTTCTCCAAGACCCAGCAGGACGCGTTGCTTGCTGCCGTCGAGAACCGCATCGTGCTGCTCGTCGCCGCTACTACGGAGAACCCGTCGTTTTCGGTGGTAGCGCCGTTGCTGTCTCGGTCGCTGGTACTGCAGTTGCAACCGCTCGCACCCGACGACATCCGTGCATTGATCGAACGTGCCCGCACCGATCCGCGCGGTCTCGACGGCAGGATTGCGATGGCCGACGATGCTCTCGATCATCTGGTGCGTCTCGCGGGGGGCGACGCCCGGCGGGCATTGACCGCGCTCGAGGCGGCGGCGGAGACTGCCGTCGATCGAACGGCCGCCGGTGACCCGGTGATCGATCTGCCCACGGTCGAATCGAGCATCGACAAGGCTGCGGTCCGCTACGACCGCGACGGCGATCAGCACTTCGATGTCGCGAGCGCTTTCATCAAATCGTTGCGGGGCTCCGACGTGGACGCGGCTCTGCACTACCTGGCGCGGATGATCGTCGCCGGTGAGGACCCGCGATTCATCGCGCGACGATTGATGATTCAGGCGAGCGAGGAGGTCGGCCTGGCCGACCCGACCGCACTCCAGGCAGCAGTTGCGGCCGCACACGTTGTGCAGCAGGTCGGCATGCCCGAAGCGCAGCTCGCGCTGGCGCAGGCCACGATCCACATCGCCACCGCGCCGAAATCGGGTGCGGTGACCGCGGCGCTCGGCGCGGCGATCGCGGATGTGAAGGCGGGCAGGGCGGGTCCGGTGCCACCGCACCTGCGCGACGGCCACTATCAGGGCGCACAAGGGTTGGGCAACGCGATCGGATATCGCTATCCCCACGACGACCCAGACGGTGTCGTGGCGCAGCAGTACCCGCCGGACGATCTCGTCGGTGTGGACTACTACCGGCCCACCGCGCGCGGCACCGAGCGGGAACTGTCGGCGCGGGTGCCGAAGCTGCGCCGGGTCGTGCGTGGTCAGTAGGTGGCAGTCACACGCGTGCGGTCGAGGCGTCGGGTCGGGTGACGGCGTCGTTCCATCCGGCGACGATGTCGTTGAGCCGCCGCAGATCCCGATCCGGGATGCGCCGAGCCGATTCGACGTGGTCGAAGAGCCCGTCCAGTGAGGCAGCGAGGGCGTCCGCGAGGGCGCGTGCCCGTTCCGCGGTTGCGGTGTCCGTGTCGTGCAGCTTCCGTCCAGACACTGATACTCCGATTCTCCGGTCCGGCAGGTCCGATATGTCCATCTCGTCAGAGACAATAGTGAGTACTCCGTTCGGAGGGCACGCGGGTCCCGGTCGAGGGGGACGGGCGGCAGCGTCGGAAGTCGCGATAGGCTGAACGACGGCCGATTCGCCGGAGTCGCCGGCCCCACCGCGGGCACACATCACACCGCCCGACCCGAAGGACCATGACGTGCAGACCCACGAGATCCGCAGACGCTTTCTCGACCACTTCGTGAAGGCCGGCCACACCGAAGTACCCAGCGCCTCGTTGATCCTGGCCGACCCCAACCTGCTGTTCGTCAACGCGGGAATGGTGCCCTTCGTGCCGTTCTTCCTCGGCCAGCAGACGCCGCCGTTCCCGCGGGCCACCTCGGTGCAGAAGTGTGTGCGCACCCTCGACATCGAAGAAGTGGGTATCACCACCCGCCACAACACGTTCTTCCAGATGGCGGGCAATTTCTCGTTCGGCGACTATTTCAAACGCGAAGCGATCACCCACGCCTGGACACTGCTCACCGATTCCGTCGACGAGGGTGGATACGGCATCGACCCGGAGAAGTTGTGGGCAACGGTGTACCTCGACGACGACGAGGCATTCGGCATCTGGCGTGACGAGGTCGGTGTTCCCGAAGACCGCATCCAGCGTCGCGGCATGAAGGACAACTACTGGTCGATGGGCATCCCCGGTCCGTGCGGCCCGTGCTCGGAGATCTTCTACGACCGCGGCCCCGACTACGGCGTCGACGGCGGCCCCGAAGCCGACGAGGATCGCTACATCGAGATCTGGAACCTCGTGTTCATGCAGAACGAGCGGGGCGAGGGCGGCGCCAAGGACAACTACCCGGTCCTCGGGCCGCTGCCGAAAAAGAACATCGACACCGGGATGGGCGTCGAACGTGTCGCGTTCCTGCTGCAGGGCGTCGAGAACGTCTACGAGACGGATCTGCTGCGCCCGGTCATCGACAAGGCGCAGGAATTGACCGGCAGCAGCTACGGCACCGACCATGCGTCGGACGTGCGATTCCGGGTCATCGCCGACCATGCCCGCACCGCCGCGATGCTCATCGTCGACGGTGTCAACCCCGGCAACGACGGCCGCGGATACGTGCTTCGTCGTCTGCTGCGCCGCATCGTGCGTTCGGCACGCCTCCTCGGCGCGACCACCCCGACGATGGCCGCGTTCATGGCCGTCGTTCGCGACACCATGGCACCGTCCTACCCGGAACTGGCCACCAACTTCCCACGCATCGAGACCGTCGCGGTCGGCGAGGAGTCGGCGTTCCTCAAGACACTCGACACCGGGTCGAAGCTGTTCGAAGGCGCCGTCGACGCGGTCAAGGCGGAGGGCCTGACAGTGCTCGGTGGTTCCGAGGCATTCGCACTTCACGACACCTATGGTTTCCCGATCGACCTGACGTTGGAAATGGCCGCGGAGGCCGGACTGTCCGTCGACGAAGTGGGTTTCCGGTCACTGATGGCCGAGCAGCGTCAGCGCGCGAAGGACGATGCCCGCGCCCGCAAGCACGCGCACGCCGACCTGACCGTCTACAAGGAACTGCTCGATCGCGGACCTACCGAATTCACCGGATTCGCAGAACTGGTGTCCGAAGCCAACGTGCTCGCCGTCATCACCGGCGGCGAACGCCTCCACGCTGCCCAGGCCGGTCAGGACGTCGAATTGATCCTGGATCGCAGCCCGCTCTATGCCGAAGCAGGCGGCCAGATCGCCGACATCGGCACGATCACCGCGACCGGCCTGCGTGTCAAGGTCAACGACGTCCAGAAGATCGCCAAACAATTGTGGGTTCACAAGGTCACCGTGCTCGAAGGCCAGGTCACCGAGGGAGACACCGTCCTCGTGCAGGTCGATCCGGAGTGGCGTAAAGGTGCCACCCAGGGACACTCGGGCACTCACATGGTGCACGCCGCGCTGCGTCAGGTCCTCGGGCCGAACGCCGTGCAGGCAGGTTCGCTGAACAAGCCCGGATACCTGCGCTTCGACTTCTCCTGGCCGGGGGCGCTCTCCGAGCAGCAGAAGAGCGACATCGAGGCCGTCACCAACGAGGCCGTGGCCGCGAACTACCCGGTGAACACGTTCGTCACCGACCTCGACAAGGCCAAGAAGATGGGCGCGATGGCGCTGTTCGGTGAGAACTACGGCGACGAGGTTCGTGTCGTCGAGATCGGCGGACCGTTCTCGATGGAACTGTGCGGCGGCACCCACGTGCAGCACTCGTCGCACATCGGCACGGTGACCCTGCTCGGCGAGCAATCGGTCGGCTCCGGGTTCCGTCGCGTCGAGGCGTACGTCGGCCTGGACTCGTACCGGCATCTCGCCAAGGAACGTGCTCTGCTGGCCGGACTGTCCTCGACCCTGAAAGTGCCGTCCGACGAAGTCCCCGGCCGCGTCGAATCGCTCATCGAACGTCTCAAGGTCGCCGAGAAGGAACTCGAGAAGACGCGCGCTGCCGCAGTGCTCGCCTCGGCAGGCGCCGTTGCCGACAAGGCGCAGCGGATCGGTGACATGCTGGTGATCGCGGAAGCGGCACCCGTCGGGGTCGCGGGTAACGACCTGCGCAGCCTCGCGACGGACGTACGCGGACGCCTCGGCACCGAGCCCGCGGTCGTGCTGCTGCTCGGCAACGCAGACGGCAAGGTCCCCTTTGTCGTCGCCACCACCAAGGCTGCTCAGGAGAAGGGCGTCAAGGCAGGCG
>NZ_JBAQXC010000261.1:0-7922 GCF_049299235.1 Rhodococcus sp. (in: high G+C Gram-positive bacteria)
GCGTGGCGTGGTGGCCGGTGCCAGCTACGAGGCCCGCGTACACGGTGCGCGGTCGGCGATGCCGACGAGTCGGGCTCGCCGACTCGTCGGGCCGGCCGCGGTGGTGCTTCCACCGCGCGGCGTCGTCTATCGAGAATTGAGCGATGCGGTGTTCGAGACACTGCGTTCGCGCATGCCCGTCCTCGAGACGCTGTCGATGGACGAGGCCTTCGCCGAACCCCCCGAACTGGCCGGCGCGAGCGTCGCCGACATCGAGGACTTCTGTGCGGGGCTGCGGGCAACAGTGCTCGACCGAACCGGGCTCGTCGCTTCGATCGGGGCGGGGTCGGGCAAGCAGATCGCCAAGATCGGCTCGGGACTCGCGAAGCCCGACGGCATGCTCGTCGTGCGGCCCGACGAGGAACTCGTCCTCCTGCACGGCTTGCCGGTGCGCAAGTTGTGGGGCATCGGGCCGGTCGCCGAGGACCGGCTGCGGCGGCTCGGCATCGACACGATCGGGGACTTCGCCGCTCTGCCGCTTGCCGAGGCCGCATCCATTCTCGGGACGACCGTCGGTCCCGGTCTGCACCGGCTGGCCAATGGTATCGACGACCGACCGGTCGCCGAGCGCGCCGAAGCGAAGCAGGTCAGCGCGGAAACCACGTTCGCGACCGATATCGTCACGATGGGAGAACTGCGCCGCGCGGTCACCGGCAGCGTCGTCGCTGCCCACGACCGCTTGCAGAAGGACGGACGCGCCGCGCGCACCGTCGTTCTCAAACTGCGCAAAACGGATATGAGTATTCTCACACGATCGTCGACGCTGCCGTACGCCACGGAGGACCTGCCGACCTTGACCGGTGCGGCGCAACGCCTCGCCCTCGACCCCATCGACATCGGGCCGATCCGCCTGGTCGGCGTCGGCTTCGCGGGACTGTCGACGATCCGGCAGGAATCACTGTTTCCGGAGCTGGACCGCGCGGCCGACGACGTCGAGGGCGAACCGGAGACGCAGCAGCCGCTGCCGCGGCACGCCGACGAACCACGATCACGGTGGCGTCCGGGCACCGACGTGACCCACCCCGAATTCGGGCACGGCTGGGTGCAGGGCGCCGGACACGGGAGGGTGACCGTGCGATTCGAGACACGTACCACCGGACCCGGACCGGCACGCACCCTCGACGAGAACGACCCGGTCCTCGTCGTCGCCGACCCGCTCGCCAGCCTCGCCTGAAGATCCCGCGGCGCTCTCACCGTGCTCTCGAAGCGGCCGGGTACGCTGGCGTCCGATCCGCTGTCCCAGCGGAATACCCGCTGCTGGATGACCCGAGCACGACCACGTGCACGATCGAGAACGAGAAGGACGAGAAGTTGAAGCTTCGCAAGATCACCGTCGCCACGGTGGCACTGGCCGCCGCCCTCACGATGTCCGCCTGCAGCTCGGACGAAGGCGACAGTACGACCACCACCACCGCGAAGACCACCACGGCCACGACCACCACCGCTGAGACCGCAGCCTACCCGCCGGTGCCGTCCGTGGAGGACCTCAACGCCATGCTGTCGCAGGCGTTCGACGAGACCGTTCCCGCCGACCAGAAGACCCAGCTGGTCGAGGGCTCCGCCGCCGACCCGGGTCTGATCGACCAGGTCGCGGCCGCCGCCAAGCAGGCCGGTGCGCAGGTCACCGTTCTCGACGTCAACGACAACGAGAACGGCACGGCCACCGCGGGCATCGAAACCACGATCGGCGACCAGGTCGCGACCGGAACGGTCGACTTCGTGGCCGAGGACGGCGTGTGGAAGCTGTCGAAGAACAGCGCATGCGGCATCGTCGCCATGGCGTCGCTGCAGTCGCCTGCCTGCGCCTGACCTACCGACCTCCCACGGTGGCCGGAGCGGAATTTCCGCTCCGGCCACCGTGGTGTGCGCTCCCGGCGGAGACGGTCAGGGCTCGCGGCTCCGCCAGCGCACCCGATCCTGAAGGGACTGCGCGAGCTTGGTGGTCCCCTCGGGGTCGCTGTACGACTGGTCGCCGGTCAGAGTGAGTTCACCGTCGACCGGGAGCGGCTGCGACGGGTCGATCGTGAGGACCCCGTCCCCGGCCATCGTGAACGAATCGATGCTCAACCGGCCCGCCCCGTTCGGCAGTTCCCACGCCGAATTCTGCGGCGTCTGCGTGATATTCACGCGGACGGTGAGGATGCCGTCGTCGCGCGATACCAGGGTCGCTGTGCTCACCTGATCGAGGGTGATGCCGCTCATCACCTGCTGGTGAGTTTCCCAGACCGCCCCCACACCGATGGGGGAGTCGGGGAACGACACCATCCGGTACACCGCCTGGTAGAAGGCCTGTTCGATCGCCGCGCGTGCGGCGTCCGGCGCGTTCGGCGCCGGACGAAGCCGCAGCGCGCTGACGGCTCCACTCGGTCCGATGGTCAGGCCGGCCGCGGACCCGGACGCCGACGCGAACGCGGCCATCAGCGGGCCGTCGGGGGACGAGATTTCGCCGAGCGCCAGGTCGACGACGGTGCTGGGGTCCGCATCCGAGACCGCTCGCTCGACCATTGCGGTCAGCGGCAGCGTGATCTCCGGTGACGAGAAATCTTGCCGTGGTTGATCACCGATCTGCTGGAACACCTGGGAGCTGGTGGTCAGATCGATCTGCTGCACGGTGTCCACGACCGGGGTCAGGCGTACCACGTCGCGTGGTTCGGCGCCCGGGTCGAGCACCGCGGTCGACACCGCCGACACCGGAACGGTGACCTCGGTCGATGTGGGTCCGACGGTCGCGGCCCCGTCCGGGGAACTGCTGCACCCGGCGACGACAGCGGTCAGGGACAGGGCCGCGGCGAACGCGCGGGGCCTCGTGGGAACGATTCTGGACAGCACTGGCACAGCACCCAGGGTAGCCACGCCGGGTGGGGTGGCCATCCGGTCGGCGACGTGGGGGATGATGGCAGGGTGACCGACGACGCCGCCCGCGAAGATCCGAGCCCCGAGCCGTCGGAGCCGAACGCTGCTCCGACAGGCCGACGGATGGTCGCGCTGCTGACCGTAGCCGTCGTGATCTTCGTGCTCGATCTGGTCACCAAGGTCCTCGCCGTCGCCAACATCGACCCCCGCGATCCGATTTCGATCATCGGCGACACCGTCACACTGAGGCTGGTGCGTAACCCCGGTGCCGCGTTCTCGATGGCGACGGGCATGACCTGGGTGCTGACGATCGTCGCGATCGCCGTCGTCATTGCCGTCATCAAGATCGGCCGCACCTTGCAGTCCGGATGGTGGGCGCTGGGTCTGGGCCTCATCCTCGGTGGCGCACTCGGTAACCTGGTCGATCGGATCTTCCGTTCACCCGGTCCTCTGCAGGGGCACGTCGTGGATTTCGTGTCGGTCGGATGGTGGCCGGTGTTCAATGTCGCCGATTCGGCGATCGTGTGCGGAGCGATCCTGCTCGTCGCGCTGACCGTGTTCGGTATCGATCCGGACGGGTCGCGCGCGGGCAGTGCAGCCGAGGACGCAGACACCGCCGAGGACGCAGACACGGCCCACGGCGCAGGCGAAGGCACAAGCTCAGATACAACCGGAGACACCGAAAAGGGAGCGCGCTAGTGAGAGAAACCCGGGCGATGCCCGTACCCGACGGGCTCGACGGGATGAGGGTCGATGCGGGACTGGCCCGGCTGCTCGGCCTGTCACGAACCGCGGTCGCCGTGCTCGCCGAGGAGGGTGCCGTCGTCGTCGACGGCTCGGCGGCAGGCAAGTCGGATCGTCTGTCCGCCGGATCGTGGCTCGAAGTGGAATTGCCGGAGCCGCCGCGGCCCCTGACCATCGAGGCGCAGCCGGTCGAGGGCATGGAAATTTTGTACGCCGACGACGACATCGTCGCCGTCGACAAACCGGTCGGGGTCGCCGCGCACGCCAGCGTCGGCTGGACCGGCCCGACCGTGATCGGGGGCCTCGCCGCCGCAGGCTTCCGGATCTCCACGTCCGGCGCTCACGAGCGTCAGGGCATCGTGCATCGGCTCGATGTGGGCACTTCGGGGGTCATGGTCGTGGCCACCTCCGAACGCGCCTACACCGTCCTCAAGCGGGCCTTCAAACAACGCACCATCGACAAGCGCTACCACGCGCTCGTCCAGGGGCACCCCGATCCGAGCAGCGGCACGATCGATGCCCCGATCGGCCGGGCCCGCACCAACGACTGGAAGTTCGCGGTCACCGCGGACGGTAAGCCGAGCGTCACGCACTACGACACCGTCGAGGCGTTCCAGGCGGCCAGTCTGCTCGACGTCCACCTCGAAACCGGCCGCACCCACCAGATCCGGGTGCACTTCTCGGCGCTGCGGCACCCCTGCTGTGGCGACCTCACCTACGGTGCCGATCCGCGACTCGCATCCCGCCTCGGCCTCGAACGGCAGTGGCTGCACGCACGTTCGCTCGGGTTCGCACACCCCACGCAAGGGCATTGGGTGGAGATCACCAGCAAGTACCCCGCCGACCTCGAGCACGCACTCGGTGTGCTGCGCGGCGCCTGAGTCGTCGTGATCCGTCGCGTTCTCCCGTGGGTGTGCGTGGCGCTGCTGACGTTCGTCGTGCTCGTCGCGGGGGTCACCGCACCGGTGCGGCCCGCATCGGTGCGGACCGACGCGCTCGGGCCGGATTCGGGGGAACTCGTCGCCGACTATCTCACCCGCGCCGCCGAAACCCTCGACGACCCGGTCGACCCGGACTCCCCGCGGTGGGCGATCGTGTCGTTCACCGCGCCGATCGACGTCGGCGCGGTCGCGGAACTCACCGCCGGCCCCGGTGCCGGTCTCCGCGTCGGGCAGGTGCTGTTCCGAGTCCCGATCGAGCGGGTCCAGACACCGCTGGTGGCGGTTGCCGTGTCGCAGCATCCCGAAGCGCTGCGCCGCGCACCCGCGACGGCAGCCACCCGGTTGCAGATCCCGGCGAGCGGACACGATCGTGCCGCGCGGGTCGCGGCCGTATCCGCGCAGCGACTCGCCGACGGATGCGCGTGCGTCATCGGGCTCGTCGTGCGGGCGACACCCGAACAGTTGCGCGTGCTGGCGTCCGGCGCCGATGTCCGGGCGGTCGAGGCGTTGCCACCCGACGCGGTCGCGGGCAGGTTCGCGGTGATCCCGCTGCTCCCCGAACAAGTCGACGTGGTGGCCCCTGGCCCCGACGACGGCGAACCCTGAGACACGCAGTCGAACCCGGAGGATTCTGCCGGGGCGTTGCCCCGCAGCCGCCTCCGCGCGGAGGCATCCGCAGTCGCCGAAGTCATCCTCGAGAGGTCGGACGACGGGGGTGGCCGACCGCGCTCGGTGTGGGCAAACTGGATGTCGGACCCGTCACACCGGCGGGCTCGTCCTGCCAGGAGGTCCGCGATGGGCAACGACCGGCCGTTCGGATTCGACCCCGACGACATCGACCGCGCGCTGCGCGAAGCGGGTGACCAGTTCCGGCAGTTGCAGGACCAGTTCGTGAAGTTTCTCGGCCAACCGGCGGGCTCGGCACCGCGTCACGCTCCCGAGCCTGAGACGACCGGTAGCGCAGGCGACGGGGTGTGGGTGGTCTACTCCGTCGACGCCGCCGGCTTCGCGCGGGTCGAGCAGGTGTATCGCACGGAACTCGACGCGCTGCGTGCGCACAAGAACAACACCGACCCGAGCCGATCCGTGCGCTTTCTGCCCTACGGGGTGAGCGTCGGTGTGCTCGACACGACAGTCGTCGATGACGAGGGGAAGTAGCAGCCGCCGACGCGCCGCAGCCACCGACCCAGCGGGCATCCGCGCGCGGCTGGCACCGCGCGGCTGTCCGTCCGGTCGACGGGAGTGTGAGCAGTCGGCGGCCGGTACCGGCATGGAGGAATAGAGTCGGCGGGTGAGTTCCGTCGACCGTAGCCCTGCCAGCGTCGGAGTCCTGTGCGGGATCGGCGCCTATCTGATGTCGGGTCTGTTCCCCGCGTTCTTCGGATTGCTCGCGCCCGCCGGGGCACTCGAGATCCTCGCGCACCGGGTGGTGTGGACCCTGCTGCTCATGCTGCTGTTGCTTGCAGTGCTCGGGAAGCTCGGTACATTGCGGGGCCTCAGCCTTCGAACGTGGGCGCTGGTCGCAGCGGCATCGGCGGCGATCGCCGTGAATTGGGGAACCTACATCTACGGGGTGACGTCGAGCAGGGTCGTCGAAACTGCCCTCGGGTACTTCATCAACCCCCTCGTCAGTGTCCTGTTCGGCGTCCTGTTCTTCCGGGAGCGCTTGCACCGTGCGCAGATCGCGGCGTTGCTGCTTGCCGCGGCAGCGGTCGTTGTCATCACCGTCGACTACGGGCGCCCGCCGATCATCGCGTTGACACTGGCGTTGTCGTTCGCGTCGTACGGGGTGCTCAAGAAGATCGTGCCGCTCGACCCACGGACATCGTTGACCGGGGAAGGCGTGGTCGCGGTACCGTTCGCGGTCGGATACCTCGTGTTTCTTGCGGCGACGGGTACCGGCACGTTCTTCGGGAACGGCTCCGGCCACGCGCTTCTGCTGGTCTCGGCCGGTCTCGTCACCGCTGTTCCGCTGCTACTGTTCGGCGCTGCTGCGCAACGGGTGCCACTCGCGACGCTGGGGATGCTGCAATATCTGACGCCGAGCCTGCAGATGGCGTGGGGCGTGCTCGTGCTGCACGAGGACATGCCCGCATCGCGGTGGATCGGATTCGCGCTGATCTGGGTGGCGCTCATCGTCTACAGCACGGACGCGCTGATCCGTACTCGGCGTACCTCCCGCCGCGTTGTCGTCGACGTCGAGGGTTCCACGCGTGAAGGGGAGCATTCGGTGCGCCGTGTTCACGGCGAGGACTCCGGCCATCCCGGGTAGGGCGGCAGGGTTGGGTATGGGCTTGTGAGATTGTCGTTGACTCGTGTGGGTCTGCTTTCAGGTGAGTCGGGAAACTTGTTCTCGCAGGCGAGGTCGTCGTCGAAGTTGCGGGTGGAGAATTCGTGTCGGGTGATGGTCCATCCACCGAACATGTCGGTCTGAGGCGCGCGGCCGGGACCCTCTTGTAGGGGTTGCGTCGGTGCCGTTCCTTTGGGTCCGGGTTCGAGATATATGAAAATCGCAGTGGGGATGCGGGTTCCGTAGTTGTTGAAGGTTCCGTCGGAGCTTGCGATCATCAGTGAGTAGTTGCCTTCGCAGATCAGCGCGCGTAGTCCGCGTTCGGTCTCGTTGATCGACATCAGGTGGGCGTAGGCCGTGCCGACACGAGGACGGCCACTGTAGTTCGTTCGGTCGTTGATGTCTCGCACGCGTCGTGGATCGAAAACGAGTTCTTTCGTTGCCTTCTCGTATCCGGGGTAGCCGGCTGCGGTGGAGTGGGCGAAGCTGGCGATGTAGTAGGACTCGTGGTACGCGCGGATTGCGGATTCGGGGGAGCCGAAGAGGTCGATGTCGGGCTCGGCGCTCCACCGGAAGTTGAATTGGATCAGGTCGGGGAGGGTGTAGGGATCGTTCAGTGTCGGTTTCGGGTTTGACTGTTCCGCACTGCATGCTGTCACGAACAGTGCAATCGTCATCATGGCCCCGGCGATTTTCCGGAGACGGGAAACTCTGATCATCCGGTCGCCTGTGATCGCGCATTGTCGAACGATGAGAAGAATGCTTCGATCGGCATCCCGGTAGATGCCAGTTCATTCCTCACTCTCGTTTCGAACAGCATCAGGTTGAAATCGGGGTCTTCCTGCGAGATCTCCGTAATGGTGCGCAATTGTCCATTCGGGTTTCTGTATCGATCCCATCCTTCGTTTTCGGGCAACTGGCCACCGTTCGCCGCTTGCACGCCGAGTGCCATGTTGTAGTAGGCGGCCGAACGGGATGTGTCCGTCGAGGAATTCGCTGTCATCGATTCGATCTGGTCGGCTGTGCTCAGGTACGCCTCACGCACGGATGGGGAG
>NZ_JBAQXC010000262.1:0-1858 GCF_049299235.1 Rhodococcus sp. (in: high G+C Gram-positive bacteria)
CCACCGGCGTCGGTTCCCGATCAGCCCTGGTATCCGGGCGGGTAGAGCACGGACTTGACCTCGCAGAACGCCTCGATGCCCTCGGGGCCGTTCTCGCGGCCGATGCCCGAATTCTTGAATCCGCCGAACGGCGAACCGGGATCGAATGCGTACCAGTTGATGCCGTAGGTGCCGGTGCGGACCCGGGCGGCGACGTCGAGGCCCTTCTCGACGTCGGTGGTGTACACCGAACCGGCCAGGCCGTAATCCGAGTCGTTGGCGATCTTGATCGCCTCGTCGACGGAGTCGTACGGCAGGATGCACAGCACGGGGCCGAAGATCTCGTCGCGGGCGATCGACATCGAATTGTCGACGTCGGCGAACACGGTCGGTTCGACGTAGTAGCCGGTCTCGATGCCGGCCGGGCGGCCGCCGCCGAGCACCAGGCGGGCGCCTTCCTTCTTGCCCTGCTCGATGTAGCCTTCGACGCGGTCGCGCTGCTTCGCCGAGATCAGCGGGCCCAGCTGGGCGGCCGGATCGTCGGGCAGACCGACGGGGAAGAATGCGGCGGTCGCGACGATCTTCTCGACGACCTCGTCGTAGCGTGAGCGCGGGGCCAGGATGCGGGTCTGGCCGACGCACGCCTGCCCGGTGTTCATCAGGCCGGACATCACGAGCATGGCGATCGTGGAATCCAGGTCGGCGTCCTCGAGGACGATCGCGGCGGACTTGCCGCCGAGTTCGAGCGAGCAGCGCTTGAGGTTCTGTGCGGCGATCGCACCGATGTGCTTGCCGACCGCGGTCGAGCCGGTGAAGGTGACCTTGTCGATGTCGGGGTGCGAAACCAGGTATTCACCGGTCTCGGCACCGCCCTGGACGATGGAGAGCACACCCTCGGGCAGGCCGGCCTCGGCGAAGATCTCGGCGACCATGTTGATGGTCAACGGTGCTTCGGGGGCGGGCTTGAGGACGACGGAACAGCCGGCGAGCAGCGCGGGACCGAGCTTGTTCGCGACGAGGAACAGCGGAACGTTCCACGCGATGACTGCGCCGACGACGCCGACACCTTCACGGGTGACGCGGGTGCGACCGAACGAACCGGAACGCTCGTCGACCCACGGGAAGGAATCGGCGGCACCGGCGTAGTAGTTCAAGGTGCCCAGCGCCGACGTCATCTGCATCATCTGCACGGACGCCGGGGGCTGGCCCATTTCCTCGGTGAGCTTCGCGGTGATCTCCGCGGAACGCTCCTCGATCAGCTTGGCGGCCTTGGCGATCACCTGGGCGCGCTCGGCGGGGGCGGTGCGGGGCCATGGACCGTCGTCGAATGCGGTGCGGGCGGCGGCGATCGCGGCGTCGATGTCCTTCGGTCCCGCAACGGGGACCGAGCCGACGCGTTCCTCCGTCGCAGGGGAGAACACCTCGAGCTTCTCGTCCGTCGACGGTTCGACCCACCGGCCGCCGATGAAGAGCTTGTCGTAGTCGGTCATCGTCCTCATTCCTCGTAACTCGTTGAACGAAATCACTTCAGGTTTTGTCGGTAGCTGCTGCCCCGCCTTGCGGTCGGGCCGTGCGGTGTGCGTTGTCCGGACCAGTGATCCAGCACACTAGAACAGGTTACAGAGAATCGGAAGGGTGCGTCCGGTGACCGGATGCTAGGGCAGGGTCGCCAGCACTCCCGCCCCGGTGAGCGTCCCGAGCGGACCGAGCCGGGCAGGCACGATTCGCAACTCGCGCAGGAACGACAACCGGGCGTAGCGTGCGGCCGCGGCCTGCATTGGACCCCACAGCGGAGGTCCGGCCTGCGCGAATCCACCGCCGACGACGATCAGGCCGACATCGGCCAGAGCCGCCGCCGACGCGAGGACCTGGCCGAGTG
>NZ_JBAQXC010000263.1:0-5448 GCF_049299235.1 Rhodococcus sp. (in: high G+C Gram-positive bacteria)
GTCGCGGCCACCGTCGCACAAGGAAGTGAGTTGAGCCCCATGAAGCTTGCGGTCATCCCCGGTGACGGCATCGGTACCGAGGTCACGTCCGAGGCACTGAAGGTGCTGCGGAAGCTCGTGCCCGAGCTCGAGACCACCGAATACGACCTCGGCGCCCGCCGGTACCAGGCGACCGGTGAACTGTTGCCCGACGCCGAACTCGCCGAAATCCGGCAGCACGACGCGATTCTGCTCGGCGCGATCGGCGACCCGCGTCTCGTCGGCCCGGGCATCCTCGAACGCGGCCTGCTGTTGAACATGCGGTTCGTGCTCGACCACCACGTGAACCTGCGCCCGGCGCGCACCTACCCGGGTTCGAGTTCGCCGCTCGCCGCGAATCCCGACATCGACTTCGTGGTGGTCCGCGAAGGTACCGAGGGCCCGTACACGGGAAACGGCGGGGCCATCCGCGTCGGAACCCCCCACGAGATCGCCACCGAAGTGTCGATCAACACGTGGTTCGGTGCCGAGCGCGTCGTGCGGTACGCGTTCGAGTTGGCACAGACGCGTCGCAAGCACCTGACGCTCATCCACAAGACGAACGTGCTGTCGAATGCGGGCGCGATCTGGACTCGCGCGGTCGAGACAGTCGGCGCCGAGTTCCCGGATGTGGAAACGGCGTACTGCCACATCGACGCCGCGACCATCTACATGGTCACCGACCCGAGCCGATTCGACGTCATCGTCACCGACAATCTGTTCGGTGACATCATCACCGACCTGGCCGGCGCGGTCACCGGCGGTATCGGCCTGGCCGCCAGCGGCAACATCGATGCGTCGGGTGCCAACCCGTCGATGTTCGAGCCCGTCCACGGCAGCGCACCGGACATCGCGGGTAAGGGCATCGCGGATCCGACCGCGGCGATCCTGTCTGCGGCACTGCTGCTGCGTCACCTCGGTCGCGCGGACGACGCGGCCCGCGTCGAGGCAGCGGTCGAGGCCGATCTCGCTGCGCGCGGGGACGGCCCGATCGTGACGTCCGAAGTCGGCGATCGCATCACCGCCGCCCTCTGACGTCCTGGCTTTCCGCCCCTGTCCGGTCCCCTTGCCTCCGGTTCCCCGCCCGCCCGTCTGTGAGCGAATGTACCCTTCGTCTCATTCAATAGAGCGAGCGATACATTCGCTCGGAATCGGGGGCAGGGGACCGGGGGCAGGGGGCCGGGGCCGGGGGCAGGGAACCTGGGGGCGGGGTGCGGATCAGTCGGCCGGGACGACCGAGACGGCGGCGGCCGGGGCGATGGCCGCCAGCGCGAACGACGCCGGGAAGCCCACTGTCGCGATGAGTGCACCGAACGCCGGCCCGACGGCTGCGGCGAAAATGAACTGCCCGGTGTTCTGGACGCCGAGCGCGCGCCCACCCCAGTAGGGTCCGGCGATCTCGGCGACGGCCGTGAACGCAAGGCCGTTCGGGCTGGCCGTGGTCAGTGACGCGACGAGCAGAACGGCGACAGCCAGGGCGTCGTTGGGTAGCAGCGATGCTGCCGCCAGCGCCAGCATCGACACCGTGACACCGATCGACACGATTCGCAGGGGCCGGAGGCGGCTACCTGCGCGATCGGACCAGACGCCCACCGCGACGCGCCCGAGCGCTCCGAGGATCTGCGCGGCGGTGATCACCAGGCCCGCCGCAGTCTCGTCCCACGCGCGGTCGGTGATCAACCACACCAGGGCGTAGGTCCACACGACGTATTGCGGGATGACGAGCAGGATCGACGCGGCATGGATACGGGCGAGTGTCGGCCCGGTCCGGTACGGGTTGGCCAGTGCCCCGGTGCGGGCGGCTTCGGCGCGTTCGGGGCGGGGCGGATCGATGATTCCGATCGCGCAGACGATCGCGGCGATCCCGCATATGATCGCGGGAAATGCTAGGGCCCAAGAGATTCCGTGGGCGCTGGCGATCTGGGGGATGGCCAGGGCCGACGCGGCGACACCTAGTGGCACCGACATCTGGCGGATGCCCATCGCCAGGCCACGCTGATGGGGTGGGAACCACCCGACGACGACGCGACCGCTGGCCGCGTTCGCGCTGACCGCACCTGCTCCGCCGAGAACGAGCAGAACCGCCAGGGCAGGCAGGGACGTGGTGAAAGCGGCGCCGGTCACCGCCGCGGCGGTGATGCCGAGGCCTGCCGACAACGCGAGACGCTCACCGTATCGGTCTGCGACGGCACCCCAGGCGACGAGCGTGAACATTCCGCCGAAGAGCGGTGCGCCCGCGAGGGTTCCGGCCTGCGCGAGAGTGAAACCGGCGTCCTCGTGGAGCGTGGGGATGAGGAAGGCGACGCCGTTGACGATGGTCGCCTGTGCGGCCTGCGCGAGCACTCCGATCGCCAGGATCAGCCATCGCCGGGATCCGATCGTGTGAACTTCCACCATGGCTATCTCACTATCTGGACATAAGTTCCCGAATTTTGAAACCGTGAGCGAACTGTATACCCGCGCCGATTCGGACGTCGATCGGGGCACACGGACCACACCGATAGACTTCCGGGCATGCGCCTTGGTCGAATTGCCAGTCCGGACGGTGTCGCCTTCGTCAGCATCGAAGGCGAGGGAGATGCCGCGACCGCGAAAGAAATCGCCGAACACCCCTTCGGTACACCCACCTTCACCGGTCGGAGCTGGCTACTCGCGGACGTACGACTGCTCGCCCCCATCCTTGCGAGCAAGGTCGTCGCCGTCGGGCGCAACTACGCCGCGCACGCCGCGGAATTCGGCCACGAGGCCCCCGAGGAACCGGTGATCTTCCTCAAGCCGAACACCTCGATCATCGGCCCCGGAGTCCCGATCGTCATCCCGCGCAACACCTCCCTCGTGCACCACGAGGCGGAACTGGCCGTCGTCATCGGCCGGCCCTGCAAGGACGTTCCCGCCGCGAAGGCACTCGACGTCGTCCTCGGCTACACCATCGCCAACGATGTCTCCGCCCGCGACCATCAGAAGCAGGACGGCCAGTGGACCCGGGCCAAGGGATACGACACGTTCTGTCCGCTCGGCCCGTGGATCGAAACGAACCTCGACGCATCCGACCTCGAGATCTCTGCCGAGGTCGACGGGCAGCCGCGTCAGCGCAGCCGAACCTCGTTGCTGATCCACGACATTCCCACGCTCATCGAATGGGTGTCCGCCGTGATGACACTGCTGCCGGGCGACGTCATCCTCACCGGAACCCCCGAGGGCGTCGGCCCCATCGAGCCGGGCGACACGGTGTCGGTGACGGTCGAGAAGATCGGCACCCTCACCAATCCCGTCGTCGCGAAGGGCGCCTGACAACCGCACTTCGCTTCTGCCGACCCGGGGCGGAGGTCTAGCCTGGTAGGGACTTTTCATCCCTCGACCAGAGTGAGCCATGACCAGCAGCGAAGTACGCGTTCGATTCTGCCCGTCCCCGACCGGAACCCCGCACGTGGGCCTGGTACGCACCGCCCTGTTCAACTGGGCTTTCGCGCGTCACCACGGCGGGACCTTCGTGTTCCGCATCGAAGACACCGACGCCGCCCGCGACAGCGAGGAGTCGTACCAGGCGATCCTCGACGCCCTGCGCTGGCTCGGTCTGCGCTGGGACGAGGGTCCGGAGGTGGGCGGTCCGTACGAGCCCTACCGGCAGTCACAGCGGCGGGATCTGCACCTCGATGTCGTCGCCAAGCTCCTCGCGGCCGGTGAGGCATACGAGTCGTTCTCGACTCCGGAGGAAGTCGAGGAACGGCACAAGGCCGCCGGTCGCGATCCGAAACTCGGGTACGACAACTTCGATCGTGACCTGACGCCCGAACAGCGTCTGACCTTCCTCGACGAGGGGCGAAAGCCGGTGGTGCGGCTCCGCATGCCCGACCACGACCTGACGTGGAACGACCTGGTGCGCGGCGAAACCACGTTCAAAGCCGGAGTGGTGCCGGACTTCGCGCTCACCCGCGGCAACGGGATTCCGCTGTACACGCTCGTCAATCCGGTCGACGACGCGCTGATGCGCATCACCCATGTGCTGCGCGGTGAAGACCTGCTCTCGTCGACGCCCCGGCAGCTCGCACTGTACGAAGCACTGCAGCGCATCGGAGTGGCCGAATTCACTCCCGAGTTCGGGCATCTGCCGTTCGTCATGGGCCAGGGCAACAAGAAGCTCTCCAAGCGCGACCCCGAATCCAACCTCTTCCTGCACCGCGACCGCGGGTTCATCCCAGAAGGCCTGCTGAACTATCTCGCGCTGCTGGGTTGGGGTCTCGCCGACGACCGCGACGTCTTCTCCCTGGACGAGATGGTTGCCGCGTTCGACATCACGAAGGTCAACTCGAATCCCGCACGGTTCGACCAGAAGAAGGCCGACGCGATCAACGCCGAGCACATCCGGCTGCTCGAGCCCGCGGACTTCGCCGCCCGGCTGAAGGCGTTCCTCGTCGAGCACGGGCACCTCGCCGCCGACGTCGACGACGCGCGCTTCGCCGTGGCCGCCGAACTCGTCCAGACCCGCATCGTCGTCCTGTCCGACGCCTGGGGTCTGCTCCGTTTCCTGTTCGTTCCCGAGGAGGACTTCACCGTCGACGAGGCCGCGGCCGCGAAGAACCTCGGCGCCGACGCGGCACCGGTGCTCGACGCAACCGTTGCGGCTCTGGAAGGCGTGGGGGAGTGGGTGACCGCGAACCTGGAGGAGGCGCTCAAAACCGCGCTCATCGACGAGCTCGGCCTCAAGCCCCGCAAGGCGTTCGCTCCGGTGCGGGTCGCGGTTTCGGGCTCGCACATCAGCCCGCCGTTGTACGAGTCGATGGAGTTGCTCGGCCGGGACGTGACCCTGGCGCGGCTGCGTGCGGCCCGCGCCGGCATCTCCTGACCGGGCCCCGGTGCATCTGCTCGGTCCGTCACCCTGCCCGGGGGCGGACCGAGCCTGCAAAACAAGCCCGTGACCAGCCGATTTGTAGTTCGCGGTGGGGTTGGTGCTAATCTTCTTCTCGGTTCGGAACGCCAGGCCAGCACGCCCACAGGGCAGGCCGACGGAACAAACCATTGGGGTATGGTGTAATTGGCAACACAGCTGATTCTGGTTCAGCCATTCTAGGTTCGAGTCCTGGTACCCCAGCTGAGATGCGGTGGTTTGCCCACAGTGTCTCGGCCAGTTAAGCTGGCTGAGCTTCCTCCGGGAAGCAACCGGAGAAGAAAGTTCTCAGGCCCCCGTCGTCTAGCGGCCTAGGACGCCGCCCTCTCACGGCGGTAGCGTGGGTTCGAATCCCATCGGGGGTACAACGGAACTACCCATCGATCCGCGGATCGATGGGTGTTCTTCTCTGAACAAGCAGACTTCTCTGAACAAGCAGATAGGTCCCGGCCCCCGTCGTCTAGCGGCCTAGGACGCCGCCCTCTCACGGCGGTAGCGTGGGTTCGAATCCCATCGGGGGTACAACGAACGGCCCTGGCGAGCAC
>NZ_JBAQXC010000264.1:0-24173 GCF_049299235.1 Rhodococcus sp. (in: high G+C Gram-positive bacteria)
GGTTGTGTCGGTCACGTCGAGGTCTTTCGGATGGATGGCGTAGGAACCTCCATCGTCGGGAGACCTCGACGTCTATCTGCGGACCGACGCGCCCGACCGACCTACACCCTCATCTGGGAAGAGCCGGCAACAGTGCGACATGCGCCACATCGGTGCAGGTCACTGACATAAGTCAGGGTATGTGGCCTGCGTTGACGACTTTTCTTACTCTCGAGTAGGGTTCGACGTCACGGGTGCCACTCCGGTGCGATAGAGTGACCCAACCCACAGGTGGGCCGGTGTCGGAGAGGTGTGGAGGTAGTAGTGGGAGTAGAGGTAGCGGTCGAGGGACTGACCAAGTCGTTCGGCTCACAGAGGATCTGGCAGGACGTCACGTTGACGCTGCCCGCGGGTGAGGTCAGCGCGCTGCTCGGCCCGTCCGGAACGGGCAAGTCGGTGTTCCTGAAGTCGCTGATCGGTCTGCTCCGCCCGGAGCAGGGATCGATCGTCATCGACGGCACGGACATCCTTCAGTGTTCGAGCAAGGAGCTCTACGAGATCCGGAAGTTGTTCGGCGTCCTGTTCCAGGACGGCGCGCTGTTCGGATCGATGAATCTGTACGACAACGTGGCGTTCCCGCTGCGCGAGCACACCAAGAAGTCCGAGTCCGACGTCCGCAAGGTCGTGATGGAGAAACTCGAGCTGGTCGGTCTGCTCGGCGCCGAGGACAAGCTCCCCGGCGAGATCTCCGGCGGTATGCGTAAGCGTGCCGGCCTGGCGCGAGCCCTCGTGCTCGACCCGCAGATCATCCTCGTCGACGAGCCGGACTCCGGTCTGGACCCCGTGCGCACGACGTACATTTCGCAGACGTTGATCGACATCAACGCCGAGATCGACGCGACGATCCTGATCGTGTCCCACAACATCAACCTGGCGCGCACGGTGCCGGACAACATCGGCATGCTCTTCCGCCGCGAACTGGTGATGTTCGGTCCGCGCGAGGTGCTGCTCACCTCGGACGAGCCGGTGGTCAAGCAGTTCCTCAACGGCACGATGATCGGCCCGATCGGCATGTCCGAGGAGAAGGACGAGGCGCAGATGGCGCACGAGCAGGCGCTCGTCGACGCCGGGCACCACGCCGGCGGCATCGATGACGTCGAGGGCATCGTGCCGCAGATGCAGGCCACTCCCGGCATGCCGGAGCGGCAGGCCGTGGCCCGCCGTCACGAGCGGGTCCGGCAGATCCTGCACACCCTTCCGGAAGGCGCGCAGGCAGCCATCCTGCAGAGCTACGACCAGGAAGAAACCGCGCACGTCGGGGCGGCGGCCCCGGCGGGCTACGACGTCCGTGACGACGATACTCAGGTGATCCCGGTCTACCGCGAGGAACTCGATCAGCAGTACGGCCAGAGATAGGAGACCAGATGGGGGTCGGCAACAGTTCGCTCGTGCGGCCGGTGAACGGTGCACTTACTCAAGCCGGGAACATCGTCGAACTGTTCGTCGACGTCGTGCGGAATACCTTCCGCCGCCCGTTCCAGTTCCGGGAGTTCATCGAACAGGCGTGGTTCATCGCGAGCGTCACGATCCTGCCGACCGCCCTGGTCGCCATTCCGTTCGGGGCCGTCGTGTCCCTGCAGACCGGATCACTGATCAAACAGCTCGGTGCCGAGTCGTTCACCGGTGCCGCCAGCGTGCTCGCGGTGATCCAGCAGGGCAGTCCGATCGTGACTGCACTGCTGATCGCGGGTGCCGCCGGGTCCGCGGTCACCGCAGACCTCGGCTCTCGAACGATCCGCGAAGAGATCGACGCGATGAAGGTGCTCGGCATCGACCCGGTTCAGCGTCTGGTCGTTCCGCGTGTCCTCGCGATGATCCTGGTGGCGGTCCTGCTCAACGGGCTGGTCTCGGTGGTCGGAATCGCCGGTGGATATTTCTTCAACGTCATCCTGCAGGGTGGAACCCCGGGCGCCTACCTGGCGTCGTTCTCGGCGCTCGCCCAGCTTCCGGACCTGTACGTTGCCGAGATCAAGGCAGCTGTATTCGGTCTCATCGCCGGGGTCATCGCCGCCTACAAGGGTCTGAACCCCGGTCCGGGCCCGAAGGGTGTGGGTGAAGCCGTCAACCAGACTGTCGTCATCACGTTCCTGCTGTTGTTCTTCGCGAACCTGATCTTGACGATGGTGTACCTGCAGATCGTTCCTGCGAAGGGGTCCTGAGTCGATGACGATTGCCAAAGGCCGCGGAGATCTCGTTGTGCTCCGCGGCAGGAAGGCGCTGCGCGTGCCTCTGAACGTCCTCGATCGCGCCGGCGATCAGATGTCGTTCTACGCGCGGGCTGTTGCGTGGACACCGAAAACGATCGTGCACTACCGCAAAGAGGTCCTGCGGCTGCTCGCGGAAGTCACCTTCGGCAGCGGCGCGCTCGCCGTCATCGGCGGCACCATCGGCGTCATCGCGATGATGTCCGGCTTCACCGGTGTCGTCGTCGGCCTGCAGGGCTACGCTGCGCTCGAACAGCTCGGGTCGTCCGTACTGACCGGCTTCCTGTCCGCCTATGTCAATACACGTGAGATTGCGCCGATCGTCGCGGCACTCGCGTTGTCTGCCACCGTCGGTTGCGGCTTCACCGCGCAACTCGGGGCCATGCGCATCAGCGAGGAGATCGATGCGCTCGAGGTGATGGCGGTGCCGTCGGTGCCGTTCCTGGTCACCACCCGGATGATCGCCGGATTCGTCGCCGTTATCCCGCTGTACATCATCGGCCTGCTCGCCGCCTACCTTGCGACACGGGTGATCAGCACGGTGTTCAACGGTCAGTCGTCCGGTTCGTACGACCACTATTTCTATCTGTTCCTGCCACCGGAAGACGTTCTCTATTCGTTCGCGAAAGTGCTGATCTTCGCGTTCGTGCTGATCCTCATCCACTGCTACTACGGTTTCCATGCCAGTGGCGGACCGGCGGGAGTGGGTGTCGCCGTGGGACGGGCGGTCCGTACCGCCATCGTCACCATCGCGGTTCTCGACTTCTTCCTCAGTCTCGCGATCTGGGGCACGACGACGACGGTGAGGGTGGCCGGATGATCGAGTCACCGTCGACACTCCGCCGTCGGGTGCTGGGGCTGGTGTTCTTCCTGGTGCTCGCGCTGTTCCTCGGCGGCACCATCGCGATCTACAACAAGACGTTCACGAAAGTCGTCGACGTCGACCTGGTCACCGACAGTGTCGGCAATGCACTGCCGCACAACGCCGACGTCAAGGTCCGCGGCGTGATCGTCGGCGAGGTGCGCTCGACGTCGGCCGAGGGCGGTCAGGTCACCGCGCATCTCGCGATCCAACCGGACAAGGCCGACCTGATACCGGCGAACGCGACGGCACAGTTGCTGCCGAAGACGCTGTTCGGCGAGCGGTACGTTGCGTTGCTGGTGCCCGAGGACCCGGCCCGTCCACTGCAGGCCGGCGACGTTCTCGTCCAGGACACCAGCACGAAGACCGTGGAACTGGGCGAAGTTCTCGACGGACTCCTGCCGCTGCTGCAAGCGGTGCCGCCGGAGGACCTCGCCAGCACCCTCGGCGCGCTGGCGCAGGGCCTGAGCGGCCGCGGCGAGACGCTCGGCAGAACCGTCGAGCACCTCGAACAGATCTTCCGCGAGGTCGGTTCGGAACTGCCGACGCTGCAGGCGGATCTGCGTGGACTGGCCGACTTCTCGCAGACCTACGCGGAGGCGGCCCCCGATCTGGTGAGCGCATTGAACAACCTGCGGACCACGGGCAACACCGTCGTCGAGGAGCAGAACCAGATTGCCACCCTCCTCGTCTCGGCGACCGCCGCCACGTCCGCGACCGCGGGCCTGCTGGAGGCGAACGCCGCATCGATCATCAGCATTACCGCGGACTCGAAAGAGGCATTGCAACTGCTGGCCCGGTACTCGCCGTCGTTCCCGTGCATGTTGAAGGGCTTTGCCGACGCCGCGCCTGCCGCGGCGGGTGTCCTCGCCGCGGACGATCCGTTCCCCGGTGTGCGTGCCAACATCCAGTTCACGAATCCGAAGGGCCGGTACCTGCCGAACCAGGACGAACCGAGGCTGCTCGACGACCGTGGACCAGCCTGCTACAACGACGTCACCGAACCAGGGCGGAAGTTCCCGCAGTACCCCGGCGGGTCGATCAACGACGGTTCGTACCAGGTCCCGTCCCGGAACCCCGGCCCCGAGACGATCCCGTTCTTCCCGGCCCCGGAAGGGTCCGGGGTCCCGGACAACGTCGGCGAGATCATCGGGACCGTGCCGGTCTCGTACACCGGATCGGCCGCCGAACAGGAAACGCTCGACACGATCTACGGAGCTGCCGCCGGACTCGAACCCGGTGACGTGCCGACATGGACGACTCAGCTGGGAGCGCCGGCAATGCGAGGAACGGAGGTGAGCTTCGAATGAGGGGACTGACAGCGCCGCTCGTCAAACTGATCGTCTTCGCGGTTGTCACAATCTTCGCGACGGCGATGCTTGCCGCAACCATCGCCAGCATCGGCACAGGTGGTGGCCCGAAGTATCACGCGATCTTCTCCGACGTCACCTCGCTCAACGAGGGTGACGAGGTGCGAATCGCAGGCGTCCGGGTCGGACAGGTGGAGAGCATCTCGATCGTCGACGAGCGCGACGCCGAGGTGACGTTCACCGTCACGGACCGCGACTACCTACCCGCGTCGACGACAGCGACGATCCGATACCGCAACCTCGTGGGTCAGCGGTACATCGCTCTCGGACAGGGCGAGGGAGCACAGGGGGAGAAGCTGAATCCGGGTGAGACGATCCCCCTCGATCGAACCAAGCCCGCCGTGAACCTCACGACGCTGTTCAACGGCTTCCGGCCGCTGTTCCAGACCTTGTCCGCCGACGATGTGAACAAGCTGTCGTACCAGATCGTCCAGGTGTTCCAAGGCGAATCGGGGACGATCAGGGACCTGGTGCGCAACACCGCGTCGCTGACCAACACGATCGCCGACAAGGATGCGGTGATCGGCGCGGTGATCGACAACCTCAACGTTGTGCTCACCACCGTCAACGAGCGCGACGACGAACTCGATTCGCTGCTGGTGAACACGCAGGCGCTGGTCAGCGGCCTGGCCGCGGATCGTGAGACGGTCGGTTCCGCCGTGCAGTCCGTCGCAGGCCTGACCGATGCGGTCGCGGATGTGCTCGAACCGACTCGCCCGGCGATCACCCAGTCGATCACCGCCGTGAATCAACTCGCAAGCAGCCTGAACGCCAACAGTGAGGCACTCGACCAGGTGCTCGAGACGCTGCCCGTCAAACTCGACAAGCTCGGCCGGGTCGCGAGCTACGGGTCGTGGTTCCAGTTCTACCTGTGCGGCATCGACGTCATCGCCGGTCCGGGTTCGGTTCCGTACCTGAATCTGCCCACCGGGCTACCCACGGTGAATCAGCCGATCTACACCAACGCCGCGAAACGGTGCACGCAGGACGGGATGCAGGAGTTGCAGGGACGATGAGCACACGTCGCAGTCCGGCAGCGGCCGGAGCCCTTGGCATTCTGGTGATTCTCTTGGCGACATTGTCCGCGTTCTTCCTGGACTCGCTGCCGATCATCGGGGCAGGCGCCACCTACAAGGCCGAATTCCGCGAGGCGGCCGGTCTCAAGCCCACCAACGAGGTGCGCATCGCCGGTGTGAAGGTCGGCCAGGTCACCGGAGTCGAACTCGACGGCGACCGGGTCGTCGTCGAGTTCAAGGTCAAGGACGCGTGGGTCGGTGACGACACCTCGGCCTCGATCCAGATCAAGACGATCCTCGGCCAGAAGTACCTCGCGCTGGACCCCCGTGGAACCGATGTGCTCGACCCGTCGGACACGATTCCGCTGGACCGCACGGTGGCGCCGTACGACGTGATCGAGGCGTTCTCGTCGGCCGCGACCACCCTGGGCGACGTCGACGCGGATCAACTGGCCGCCGGCTTCGATGCCCTCTCCGACGCGTTCTCGGAGACACCCGATGACGTGCGTGCGGCGCTCGACGGGGTGAGCCGGCTCTCGGAGACGATCGCCGGCCGCGACCAGGAACTGAAGAAACTCCTCGACGCGACCGCGCAGACATCGCAGATCCTGGCCGACCGCAACACCGAATTCAACAAGCTCATCAGTGACGGTGCGCTGCTGATCACGGAGCTGAACAGTCGCAGGCAGGCGATCTCGCAACTCCTCGACGGGACGAAACGGATGTCGACGGAGCTCAGCGCGCTCGTTGACGAGAACGAGGAACAGTTCGGTCCTGCACTCGAACAACTCCGTGGTGTCGTGCAGATATTGCAGGACAACAACGACAACCTGAATCGCGCGTTCGAGCTGTACGAGCCGTTCGTCCGGCTGTACGCGAACGTCGTTGGCAACGGCCGCTGGTTCGACCAGGTCGTCGTGAACCTCACCCCGCCGGGGCTGCCGGAGATTCCGGGCTACCGCGAGCCGGGCCGCACGCTGGAAGGGGGCAACTGATGGCACACTCCGACAACGGCGAGGGCACCCGCCGGAACGGACGCACCGCGGCGCTGATCGCGCTCGTGACGACGCTGGTGGTGGCCCTGGCCGCCGGCGGCTGGTACGCATACCAGCGGATCGGCACAACCGATATCACCGCGTACTTCGACAAGGCCGTCGGCATCTACGAAGGATCCGACGTCCGGGTTCTCGGCGTCGAGGTCGGCAAGGTCATCTCCGTCGAGCCGCAGGGCGACCTCGTCGAGGTTCGGATGCGGGTCGATCGTGGGGTGGACATCCCGGCCGACGCGCGCGCCGCGCAGATCACGCCGTCGGTCGTCGCAGACCGGTACGTGCAGCTCGCTCCGGCCTACACGGGCGGTGAGACGATGGCGAGCGGCGCCGTGATTCCACGTGAACGAACGGCCACCCCCGTCGAGGTCGACGAGTTGTACGCCAGCATCGACGAACTTTCCCGGGCGTTGGGACCCGAGGGGGCGAACAAGGACGGTGCGTTGTCCCGGTTCGTGGAGGTCGGCGCGGAGAACCTCGCAGGAAACGGAGACGCCCTCGGGCGCAGCATCGAACAACTGTCCGCGGCATCGCGCACACTGAACTCCTCGCGCGACGACCTGTTCGGCACCGTCGAAAACCTGCAGGTGTTCGTGAGCGCGCTCGCCGCGAACGACGAACAGGTGCGAGTGTTCAACAGTCAGCTCGCCGAACTGTCCGGTTTCCTCGCCGGCGAACGGGAGGATCTCGGGCTGGCACTGAACCAGCTGTCCGTCGCGCTGGGGGATGTCGCAACATTCGTACAGGACAATCAGGCACTTCTGAAGGACAACGTCGACGCACTCGTTCCGGTCACCCAGACGCTCGCGGACCGCCGCGAGTCGCTGATCAACTCGCTGACGCTGCTGCCGCTCGCGGTGAGCAACCTCGTCAATTCGTACGACGCGGAGGCGGGAGCGTTGTCGTCACGGCTCGTGCTCACCGACCTCCAAGATCCGAATGCGGCGGTGTGCAAGCTCATCGACGTGGGCCGGCTGGTGCCGGGTGACGAGCGGTTCGAGCAACTCGGACGGCAGATGCAGCCACTGATCGATCGATGCGCCCACATCATGGCGGAGGTGACCGCGGAAATGAAGACGCCCGATCTGATCCTGCCGTTCGGAATCATGAGCGGCGAGAACATTCAGGAACAGGTCGTTCCGGGCACGGTGCCGGGCGTCGTGTCGCCTCGGCTGCAGATGGGCGAACAGGGGGGCGGTCAGTGACGCGCGGGAAGCGGCCGGTTGCACAGTCGAAGGCGGGGAGCCGCTCGATGGTGCCGAAACGTACGGTTGTCCTCGCCGCCGGTATCTGCATCGTGGCGATCACGGTGTCCGGTTGCGGAGGCGTGTCCGACATTCCGTTGCCGGGTGGTGCGGATATCGGGAGTGATCCGATGTACCTGACCATCGCGTTCGAGGACGTCCTCGACCTGGTGCCGCAGTCGGCGGTGAAGGTGGACGGCGTGCCGGTGGGTCGCGTCGAGTCGATCTCCGTTGCACCGGACGGCTGGACCGCGGATGTCGGCGTCGTCGTGCAGTCGTCGGTGGACCTGCCGGCGAATGCGCTCGCCGAGGTCGAGCAGACCAGTATTCTCGGCGAGAAATTCATTCAGCTCAGCGAACCGCCGACGGCGGCATCGCCGGTGCGGCTGGCGGACGGCGATTCGATCCCGATCGAGAGGACCCGCGCCGCCACCGAGATCGAGCCGGTCCTCGGTGCGCTGTCGTTGCTGCTCAACGGTGGTGGTGTCGGACAGTTGGCGCCGGTGATCAAGGAACTGTCGGTCGCGTTCGACGGACGTGAGGGAACCACGCGCAGCCTGCTCGAACAGGCAGATGCGCTGATCGCGGGTCTCGACCAGCAGAAGTACGACATCACCCGCGCACTCGACGGACTCGACACGCTGAACGCGAATGTCGCTGCGCAGACCGACCAGATCGCCGGCATCCTCGACGACCTGCCGGTCGCGACCGAGGTTCTCGAACAGCAGCGACCACAATTCACCGAACTGCTCACGCAGCTCGATCGGCTCGGCACGGTCGGCACCGATGTGCTCGACCAATCGAAAGAGGACCTGATCGCCGACCTGCTGGCGCTGCGCCCCACCCTGCAGCAGCTCGCGCTCGCCGGCGACGACCTGGTCGAGGCGCTGCCGTTCATTCCGACGGTCCCGTTCCCGGACGGCGTCGAGAAGATCGCACTCGGCGGGTCGGTGAACCTGTTCCTGTCCGTCGATCTGCAGATCGGGGATGCGCTGGCCGCCCTCGGCGTGGGGCAGGGTGAACCGGTCTACCGCGAGCCCAAATTCGGCAACCCCAAGCCGCTGGTCGATCCGTCGAACCCCTACGTCGACGGCAACGGCCCGCGACCGGGGTGGCCGACGATCTCGCTGGTGCCGATCCTGCCGACACCGACGCTGCCCGACACGGTCGCGTTGCCGGGATTGCCGGCAGGGGTGTCGCTACCGGAGATACCGACCGGCATTGCCGACGGTGGAACTCCGCCGGCCAATCCGCTGGAGGGCCTGATGAACCAGCTCGGACTCGGGGGCGGCGAATGAGATCACGACTCGTCACAGTGCAACTCGCGATATTCGTGGTGCTCGCGCTTCTGGGTGTGCTGTTCGTCGGCGCCAGATACGTGCGGCTCGACAACCTGCTGGGATTCGGCCAGTACACCGTCGATGCGGAGTTCGCGACCTCCGGTGGCGTGTTCACCAACGCGGAGGTCACCTACCGTGGTGTTCCCGTCGGCCGCGTCGGCGCATTGTCGCTCACCTCCGACGGCATCAACGTCGAGCTGAAGCTCGACAACGGCGGCCCGGACATTCCGGCGTCGGCGCGGGCCGTTGTCGCGAACAGATCCGCTATCGGCGAGCAGTATGTCGACCTGCGGCCGGATACCGACGAGGGGCCGTTCCTGACGGACGGTTCGGTCATCGAACAAGACCGCACCGAGGTGCCGATTCCCGTCGAAAGCCTGCTGATCAGCACCAACGATCTGGTGCGTTCGGTTCCGGTGGATGCGTTGCACACCGTCATCACCGAACTCGGCAACGCATTCGACGGTCGTGGCGACGATCTGCAGGTGCTCGTCGATTCGCTCGCCGAACTCAGCGCAGCGGGCGTGGACTACCTACCGCAGACCCTGACGCTCATCCGGGACAGTGAACCCGTGCTGAACACGCAGTCGGCGCAGTCGTCGGCGATCGTGCAGTTCAGCTCCGATCTGGACCTGGTCACGGCGCAACTACGCGAGAGCGACCCGGACATCCGCCGACTCATCGAGACGGGACAGGCCGCCAGTGAGCAACTGACCCAATTGGTGGCGGAGACCGGTCCGGGTCTGACCACCGACCTCACCAACCTCGCTCTCCTCGGCGACAAGCTCGCCCCGCAGGCGATCGCGCTGCAGCCGCTGCTGGCATTCCTGCCTGCGATCGCGGGCAGCGCCGGGACGGTCGCGCCGGGCGACGGTGCGGTCCGGCAGGGCATCGTCCTCGAGACGAACAACCCGCCGTCCTGCACGATCGGTTACGAGGGCACCTACGAGATCCTCGACGAGATGCACCGGCAGGACCCGAACTTCGACGACACCCAGCAGGACTTCCCGTTCAACACGAACGCGTCGTGCGAGGTCCCGCAGGGCAGTGTCACCGGAGTGCGCAGCGCCAACCGGATCGTGTTCGGTGATCCGCTGACCCTCCAGCCGTGGGATTTCATCCCGAAGAAGGACCCGGACAAGCTGAATCTGAATCCGATCGCGACGCAGTTGGCGCCGCTGCTCGGTGTCACCCCGAAGTGAGAAGTGAGTAGGTTGTTGGAGTGAGTGAGGAGACCACATCCCGGTCCGTGGCCGGCAGCGTGCGTGCCGTCGGTTTGGTGGCCGTGAGCATCGTCGCACTGGTTGCGTTGGCCGCGGCGGTCTGGTTCGGCGTCGGCTGGGGACGGGCGCTGTTCGTCGAACGACCCGTGGCCGACGCCAGGGACGCGGCCCTGTCCGGCGCGATGCAGGCCGCGATCAATCTGAACAGTGTCGATGCGGAGAACGTCGACGAATCGCTCGGCAACATGCGATCGTCGATCACCGGTGACGCCCTGATCGACGACCTGAACGCGACCGAGCAGCAGATCCGCGACCAGGTCGCGGCCACCGGCACCGGCATGGCCGCGAACGTACTGTTCGGCTCGTTGACCGAGTTGAACACCGACGACGACACCGCACGTGCGCTCGTGGTGCTGTCGGTCACGACGACGACCCCGACGAATTTCGCGAACAACAAGGTGTCGGTCGACGTGGCAGTCCGCAAGGACGGGGACATGTGGAAGGCCGAGACCATCCAGCCGCTCGGCTCGGTCGAACTCGAATCCGGGCCGGTTCCCGGTGCCGCCCAACCCCAACCCCAGCCCGAGTCCGTCCCGTCGCAGGCGCCTGCCCCCGCGGAGCCCGAGGTCACGCAGGGTGAATGAACCGCAGGGTGAATGAACCGATGAAGGAGTGTGAGTAGTGCCCCCGCAGCGCCGAAACCCGGGGACCGGTGTTCCGCGCCGGCGTCCGAAGATCGCCGGTACCGGTCGCGTGCAGAGCACCGGCGGGTCCGGGCAGCAGTCCGCTCCGGCGGTCGACGAGGACGCACGTGCGACCGAGCAGGTCGAGCAGGCAGCGGATGCCGCCGGGCCCGAGACCGCGGCCGTGGGTTTGTCGAAGGCTCCCGAACCCGAGTCTGCGTCACAACCCGAACCCGAGCCTGCGTCACAACCCGAGCCCGAGCCCGATCCCGAGTCGGAGCAGGAACCTGCGACGGCTGACACTGCGCCGCGGGAACCGGCGGGGCAGCGCGGTATGCGTCCGGTCGTGCTCGTCGGTGTCGCCGCGGTCGCTCTCGGTGCGTTCGCGGTGGTCGCCGCATTCCAGCCCGGTGCGAACGTGGAGAACCGGGCATGGGTCGACCGTTCGGCGACAAACGAGGTGCAGCGGGCCGCGACCCGGGCGATCGAGACCATGCACGGCTACAGCTACGAGACGATCGACGAGAATTTTGCAGCGATCCGAGAGTTGCTGACGCCGCAGATGCAGGAGGAGTTCGACCGGACAGCCGAGGTGACGAAGCAGGCAGCGGTGCAGACGAACACCGTCACGGAGGTATCGGTGACACACATCGGGACGTCGATGCTCGACGATTCCCGGGCGGAGGTATCGGCGTACATCAACGTCAGCGCGACGGGGAACGGGATTGCCCAGGGAAGCGCGGCGGCGCCGCTGCTGGTGAGGATGGAGAAGGTCGGCAACCGTTGGCTGGTGTCGGAACTGTCCGACCGTTGACATCCGGGTGGAATGCGGACGGTCCGGGAACGAATGGAAAATCGATGTCTTGACGCGGAGTCCGGTAGCGGTCACTCTATCGGTACGCCCGCGCGAACTCGCGAACAGTCCGAGTTCCGGTGAGGGGCTTGCTTCGGGCACCCCTGTTGGACATCTGCCGTTTTTCGGTGTACGTTAGGACTTTGCGCTGGCTGCCTCCTGTCCAAACCTCGTTCGCAAAAGCCGGAAGGGCCCCCTTCGTGGGTGTTCGCCGCCGGTCTTTGCGGTGGGGCGTTCGTACGGGTTGTGACCAGCCGAAACGCCCCACTGAAGAAGCAGGTACAGCGGCGGTCGCACCGGTTGGAGCGGCCCGCGTGAGGTGCTGGAAGGACGCATCTTGGCAGTCTCTAGCCAGACCAAGACAGTTGCCGGAATCCCCGGAGCCCCGAAGAGGGTCTCGTTCGCGAAGATTCGCGAACCGCTCGAAGTTCCCGGGCTCCTCGATATACAGACAGATTCCTTCGAATGGTTGATCGGCTCCGAGCGCTGGCGCACGAAGGCTGCCGAACGGGGTGACGGGCCTGTCGTCGGCGGCCTCGAAGAAATTCTCACCGAGCTTTCGCCGATCGAGGACTTCTCGGGTTCGATGTCCCTGTCCTTCTCCGACCCGCGCTTCGACGAGGTCAAGGCCTCCGTCGAGGAGTGCAAGGACAAGGACATGACGTACGCGGCCCCGCTGTTCGTCACCGCCGAGTTCATCAACAACAACACCGGCGAGATCAAGAGCCAGACGGTCTTCATGGGTGATTTCCCGATGATGACCGGCAAGGGCACGTTCGTCATCAATGGCACCGAGCGCGTCGTCGTGTCGCAGCTCGTGCGGTCCCCGGGTGTGTACTTCGACCGGAATGTCGACAAGAGCACCGAAAAGGACCTGCACAGCGTCAAGGTGATCCCGGGTCGCGGTGCGTGGCTCGAGTTCGACGTGGACAAGCGCGACACCGTCGGTGTCCGCATCGACCGTAAGCGTCGTCAGCCGGTCACCGTGCTGCTCAAGGCGCTGGGGTGGACGAACGAGCAGATCGTTGCGCGATTCGGATTCTCCGAGATCATGATGTCCACGCTGGAAAAGGACAACACGGCCGGCCCCGACGAGGCCCTGCTCGACATCTACCGCAAGCTGCGCCCGGGCGAGCCGCCGACCAAGGAGTCCGCGCAGACCCTGCTGGAGAACCTCTTCTTCAAGGACAAGCGCTACGACCTGGCGCGAGTGGGCCGTTACAAGGTCAACAAGAAGCTGGGTCTGAACAGCGGTCAGCCGATCGCGGCGTCCACCCTCACCGAGGAAGACATCGTCGCTACGGTCGAGTACCTGGTGCGCCTGCACGCGGGCGAGACCGTGATGACCGCCCCCGAGGGTGTCGAGGTTCCGGTCGAGGTCGACGACATCGACCACTTCGGCAACCGTCGCCTGCGCACGGTCGGCGAGCTCATCCAGAATCAGATCCGGGTGGGTCTGTCCCGCATGGAGCGTGTGGTTCGTGAGCGCATGACCACGCAGGACGTCGAGGCGATCACGCCGCAGACACTGATCAACATCCGTCCCGTCGTGGCCGCGATCAAGGAGTTCTTCGGGACTTCGCAGCTGTCGCAGTTCATGGACCAGAACAACCCGCTGTCGGGCCTGACCCACAAGCGCCGCCTCTCGGCCCTTGGTCCCGGCGGTCTGTCGCGTGAGCGCGCAGGCCTCGAGGTCCGTGACGTCCACTCGTCGCACTACGGCCGCATGTGCCCGATCGAGACCCCGGAAGGCCCGAACATCGGCCTGATCGGTTCGTTGTCGGTGTACGCGCGGGTCAACCCGTTCGGTTTCATCGAGACCCCGTACCGCAAGGTCGAGAGCGGTGTCGTCACGGACGAGGTCGTCTACCTCACCGCCGACGAGGAGGACCGCCACGTCGTCGCGCAGGCCAACTCGCCGATCGCCGCCGACGGCCGGTTCGCGGAGGAGCGCGTTCTCGTCCGTAAGAAGGGCGGCGAGATCGAGTACATCCCGGCCGCCGAGGTCGACTTCATGGACGTCTCGCCGCGCCAGATGGTGTCGGTCGCGACCGCGATGATTCCGTTCCTCGAGCACGACGACGCCAACCGTGCCCTCATGGGCGCGAACATGCAGCGTCAGGCCGTTCCGCTGGTACGCAGCGAATCGCCTCTCGTCGGTACCGGCATGGAGTTGCGTGCCGCAGTGGATGCGGGCGACGTCATCGTCACCGAGAAGTCGGGTGTGGTCGAGGAGGTGTCGGCGGACTTCATCACGGTGATGGCCGACGACGGCACCCGCAAGACGTACCGCCTGCGCAAGTTCGATCGTTCCAACCAGGGCACCTGCTCCAACCAGCGTCCGATCGTGGACGAGGCGCAGCGCGTCGAGTCCGGACAGGTCCTCGCGGACGGTCCGTGCACCCAGAACGGTGAGATGGCGCTCGGCAAGAACCTGCTCGTGGCGATCATGCCGTGGGAAGGCCACAACTACGAGGACGCGATCATCCTGTCGCAGCGTCTCGTGGAGGAGGACGTGCTCACCTCGATCCACATCGAGGAGCACGAGATCGATGCCCGCGACACCAAGCTCGGTGCCGAGGAGATCACCCGCGACATTCCGAACGTCTCGGACGAGGTTCTCGCGGACCTGGACGAGCGCGGCATCGTCCGGATCGGTGCCGAGGTTCGCGACGGCGACATCCTCGTCGGCAAGGTCACCCCGAAGGGCGAGACCGAGCTGACTCCGGAAGAGCGGCTGCTCCGCGCGATCTTCGGCGAGAAGGCGCGCGAGGTGCGCGACACGTCGCTGAAGGTGCCCCACGGCGAGACCGGCAAGGTCATAGGCGTGCGCGTGTTCTCCCGAGAGGACGACGACGATCTGCCTCCGGGTGTCAACGAGCTTGTTCGCGTGTACGTGGCGCAGAAGCGCAAGATCCAGGACGGCGACAAGCTCGCCGGTCGCCACGGCAACAAGGGTGTCATCGGCAAGATTCTCCCTCAGGAGGACATGCCGTTCCTGCCCGACGGCACCCCGGTCGACATCATCCTCAATACGCACGGCGTTCCGCGTCGTATGAACATCGGCCAGATCCTCGAGACGCATCTCGGCTGGATCGGCAAGGCCGGCTGGAACATCCAGGTCGCGGACGACGGCAGCCGCCCCGACTGGGCGCGGGACCTGTCCGACGAGATGCTGGCGGCGGAGCCGAACACCAACATCGCGACCCCCGTGTTCGACGGTGCGCGCGAGGACGAACTGAGCGGTCTGCTCAGCTCGACCCTGCCGAACCGTGACGGTGAGGTCATGGTGAACCCGGACGGCAAGGCAACGCTGTTCGACGGTCGTTCCGGCGAGCCGTTCCCGTATCCGGTGTCCGTCGGCTACATGTACATCATCAAGCTGCATCACCTGGTCGACGACAAGATCCACGCGCGTTCGACCGGTCCGTACTCGATGATCACTCAGCAGCCGCTCGGCGGTAAGGCCCAGTTCGGTGGCCAGCGCTTCGGTGAGATGGAGTGCTGGGCCATGCAGGCCTATGGTGCGGCATACACGCTGCAGGAGCTGCTCACCATCAAGTCGGACGACGTGGTCGGCCGCGTGAAGGTGTACGAAGCGATCGTCAAGGGCGAGAACATCCCGGAACCGGGTATCCCCGAGTCGTTCAAGGTCCTCTTGAAGGAACTCCAGTCGTTGTGCCTGAACGTCGAGGTGCTCTCGAGTGACGGCGCGGCCATCGCGATGGCGGACGGCGACGACGAGGACCTCGAGCGGGCGGCGGCCAACTTGGGTATCAACCTTTCCCGCAACGAGTCGGCCACGGTCGACGACCTCGCGAACTAGGAAGCCGACCTCGTGGGAGGCGCGTATGGGTGACGGACGTGGTTCCGTATCCACCGCGCCTCCCACGAGGGCCCGGCAGCGATAGCGACAACTAGCAGCAACACAACCCGCACAGGGGAAAGGAAGTTACGTGCTCGACGTCAACTTCTTCGATGAACTCCGCATCGGCCTGGCCACCGCAGAGGACATCCGCAACTGGTCGTACGGCGAGGTCAAGAAGCCGGAGACCATCAACTACCGCACGCTCAAGCCCGAGAAGGACGGACTCTTCTGCGAGAAGATTTTCGGCCCCACACGGGACTGGGAATGCTACTGCGGTAAGTACAAGCGTGTCCGTTTCAAGGGCATCATCTGCGAACGCTGCGGCGTCGAGGTGACCCGCGCGAAGGTGCGTCGTGAGCGGATGGGCCATATCGAACTGGCCGCACCGGTCACGCACATCTGGTACTTCAAGGGCGTGCCCAGCCGTCTCGGCTACCTGCTCGACCTGGCGCCGAAGGATCTCGAAAAGATCATCTACTTCGCCGCGTACGTCATCACCGCGGTCGACGACGAACTGCGCCACAACGAGCTCTCGACCCTCGAGGCCGAGATGCAGGTCGAGAAGAAGACTGTCGCCGATCAGCGCGACGCCGATCTCGAAGCCCGCGCGCAGAAGCTCGAAGCCGATCTGGCCGAGCTCGAGGCCGAGGGTGCCAAGTCCGACGTGCGGCGCAAGGTCAAGGACGGCGGCGAGCGCGAGATGCGTCAGCTGCGTGACCGTGCCCAGCGTGAACTGGATCGTCTCGACGAGATCTGGACCACGTTCTCCAAGCTGGCTCCGAAGCAGCTCATCATCGACGAGTTGATCTACCGCGAGCTGCAGGATCGTTACGGCGAGTACTTCACCGGTGCGATGGGTGCCGAGGCCATCCAGAAGCTCATCGAGACCTTCGACATCCCCGCCGAGGCCGAGAACCTGCGCGAGATCATCCGTAGCGGTAAGGGCCAGAAGAAGCTGCGTGCGCTGAAGCGTCTCAAGGTCGTCGCGGCGTTCCAGAAGTCCGGCAATTCGCCGATGGGCATGGTGCTCAACGCTGTCCCGGTGATCCCGCCGGAGCTGCGTCCGATGGTGCAGCTCGACGGTGGCCGTTTTGCGACCTCCGATCTCAACGACCTGTACCGCCGCGTCATCAACCGCAACAACCGGCTCAAGCGACTGATCGATCTCGGTGCCCCCGAGATCATCGTCAACAACGAGAAGCGGATGTTGCAGGAGTCCGTCGACGCGCTGTTCGACAACGGTCGTCGCGGACGTCCGGTGACGGGTCCGGGTAACCGCCCGCTCAAGTCGCTGTCCGATCTGCTCAAGGGCAAGCAGGGTCGCTTCCGTCAGAACCTGCTCGGCAAGCGTGTCGACTACTCGGGCCGTTCGGTCATCGTCGTCGGCCCGCAGCTGAAGCTGCACCAGTGTGGTCTGCCGAAGCTGATGGCGCTCGAGCTGTTCAAGCCGTTCGTGATGAAGCGGCTCGTCGACCTGAATCATGCGCAGAACATCAAGTCCGCCAAGCGCATGGTCGAACGTCAGCGCCCGCAGGTGTGGGACGTCCTCGAAGAGGTCATCAACCAGCATCCGGTGTTGCTGAACCGTGCACCGACGCTGCACCGCCTCGGCATCCAGGCGTTCGAGCCGCAGCTCGTCGAGGGTAAGGCCATCCAGCTGCACCCGCTCGTGTGTGAGGCCTTCAACGCCGACTTCGACGGTGACCAGATGGCCGTGCACCTGCCGCTGTCGGCGGAGGCTCAGGCCGAGGCGCGCATCCTGATGCTGTCCTCGAACAACATTCTGTCGCCGGCGTCCGGCCGCCCGCTCGCCATGCCGCGTCTGGACATGGTGACCGGTCTGTACCACCTGACCCGACTGGTCGAGGACGCTGTCGGTGCGTATGCCCCGGCAACGGCGGACGAGCCGGAGCAGGGCGTGTACTCGTCTCCGGCCGAGGCCGTCATGGCCGTCGACCGACAGGTGCTGTCGGTACAGGCCCCGATCAAGGTGCGTCTGACGCAGCAGCGTCCGCCGCGCGAGATCGAGTCGGAGTTGTTCCCGGACGGCTGGAAGTACGGTGCCCCGTGGACCGCGCAGACGACCCTCGGTCGCGTGCTGTTCAACGAGTTGCTGCCCGCCGACTACGGCTTCGTCAACGACATCATGCCGAAGAAGCGGCAGGCTGCGATCATCAACGATCTCGCCGAGCGCTACCCGATGATCGTCGTCGCGCAGACCGTCGACAAGCTCAAGGATGCCGGTTTCTACTGGGCGACCCGTTCGGGTGTGACCGTGTCGATGGCGGACGTGCTCGTTCCGCCGGAGAAGAAGGACATCCTCGAGCGGTACGAGGCGCAGGCCGATCAGCTCGAGCGCAAGTTCGCGCGTGGTGCTCTCTCGAAGGAGGAGCGTCGCGACTCGCTGGTGAAGTTGTGGCAGGAAGCGACCGAAGAGGTCGGCCAGGCCATGGAGGCGCACTACCCGGACGAGAACCCGATTCCGACGATCGTCAAGTCCGGCGCAGCCGGCAACATGACCCAGATCCGCTCGCTCGCGGGCATGAAGGGTCTGGTGACGAACCCGAAGGGCGAGTTCATCCCGCGTCCGATCAAGTCCTCGTTCCGTGAGGGTCTGACCGTTCTCGAGTACTTCATCAACACGCACGGTGCCCGCAAGGGTCTGGCCGATACCGCTCTGCGTACCGCCGACTCGGGGTACCTGACGCGTCGTCTGGTGGACGTCTCGCAGGACGTCATCGTTCGCGAGGTCGACTGCGGCACGCCGCGCGGCATCGAGGTGATCATCGCGGAGCCCGAGCGTGACGCCGAGGGCAACGAGACCGGCAAACTGGTCCGCGATGCCCACATCGAGACGAGCACGTATGCCCGTACGCTCGCGTCCGATGCGGTCGACGCGAACGGCACCGTCATCGTCGAGCGCGGCTCGGACCTGGGTGACCCGGCCATCGAGGCACTGCTCGAAGCGGGTATCCAGAAGGTGCGGGTGCGGTCGGTCCTGACCTGCGACACCGGCACCGGTGTCTGCGCCACCTGCTACGGACGTTCGATGGCGACCGGCAAGCTCGTCGACATCGGCGAGGCCGTCGGTATCGTCGCGGCACAGTCCATCGGTGAGCCGGGCACGCAGCTGACGATGCGTACCTTCCACCAGGGTGGCGTCGGTGAGGACATCACCGGTGGTCTGCCTCGTGTCCAGGAGCTGTTCGAGGCCCGTGTCCCCAAGGGCAAGGCCCCGATCGCCGACGTCTCCGGCCGGATCCGGCTCGAGGACGACGACCGCTTCTACAAGATCACGATCGTCCCGGACGACGGCGGCGAAGAGGTCGTGTACGACAAGCTGTCGAAGCGTCAGCGCCTGCACGTCATCCGCAAGGCGAACGGCACCGAGGGCGTTCTCGCCGACGGTGACTTCGTCGAGGTCGGCCAGCAGCTCCTCGAGGGTGCAGCCGATCCGCACGAGGTGCTGCGCGTGATGGGTCCCCGCCAGGTGCAGATCCACCTCGTCAACGAGGTGCAGGAGGTGTACCGGAGCCAGGGTGTGTCGATCCACGACAAGCACATCGAGGTCATCGTGCGCCAGATGCTGCGTCGCGTGACGATCATCGATTCGGGTGCGACCGAGTTCCTGCCCGGTTCGCTGGTCGAGCGCAGCGAGTTCGAGGGATCGAACCGTCGCGTCGTATCGGAAGGCGGCGAGCCTGCTGCCGGCCGTCCGGTGCTCATGGGTATCACGAAGGCATCGCTGGCCACCGATTCGTGGCTGTCGGCGGCGTCGTTCCAGGAGACCACTCGTGTGCTGACCGACGCGGCGATCAACTGCCGCTCGGACAAGCTGATCGGTCTCAAGGAGAACGTGATCATCGGTAAGCTCATCCCGGCCGGTACGGGTATCAACAAGTACCGGAACATCCAGGTGCAGCCGACCGAGGAGGCCCGCGCGGCCGCGTACGCCATCCCGGCGTACGACGACCAGTACTACTCGCCGGAGGGCTTCGGCCAGAACACCGGCGCAGCGGTCCCGCTCGACGACTACGGTTACTCGAGCGACTACCGGTAGGCGACTGCCGTAGACACGAAGGCCCCGCCCTCTTCTCTTCGAGGGCGGGGCCTTCGTCGCGTCCGCACCGGTGTGCCTTTTGGGTTGTCCGAGCGGCCCAAAAGGCACACCGGGTTGGTCAGCGGGGTATGTGGAAGCCCGTCAGCTCGGCGCGGCCGGCCTCGAGCTTGTGCCAGGGTCCGCGGACGGCCAGCACGGCGACGGCAGAGGTGGGGAACTTTTCGGTGATCTGGTGCGCGATCTCGCTGTCGTGATCGGGGGCGAGCAGCAGCGCCGTCTCCGACAGGGACGGTTCGTGCCCGACGACCAGCAGGGTTGTCACATGCTCGTCGACTGCGCGGATGGCCTCGACAAGGACGCCGGGGCTGGTGGCGTACAGATCGTCGCGGTAGTCGACCGGCGCCTCGACCGCCGCTTCGGCGAGAGTCTTGCGGGTGCGCACGGCCGTCGAGCACAGCACGGCGTCGATCGGCGGCTGGTGTGCCCGGAGCCACCGGCCGGCGAGCCCGGCTTCGCGTCGTCCGCGCGGGGCGAGTGGACGCTCGTGGTCGGCAACGCCGTCCGGGTACGCGGATTTTCCGTGGCGCAGCAGGATCAGGGTGCGGGTCATGCGTCCCAACTTAGGTGCTCGGCTTCGTCGATTCTCGCAGGCGCAGGCTCCACGTGCAGCGCGTCTTGCGGTGCCCGTGTGATGGCGACTACAGTCTATTTAACTGTTACTCGTTGTTACATAAATGCGGCTACACAAATGCGGCGGTTCTGCCGCCCGGCTCCCGAGGACCCAGACCTATGGCCTACGTGATCACCCAGACGTGCTGCAACGATGCGAGCTGCGTGGCCGTCTGCCCGGTCAACTGCATCCACCCCACCCCCGAGGAACGCGAGTTCACGACCACCGAGATGCTGCACATCGACCCGAAGGCGTGCATCGACTGTGGTGCCTGTGCCGACGCGTGCCCGGTCGAGGCGATCTTCCCGGAGGACACCCTCACGCCAGGGCAGGCCCGGTTCACCGAACTCAACGCCGCCTACTACACCGCGCACCCGACGCCCGACGGCTGGATCCCGCTCACACCCACTCCGGCGCCTCCCCGCGACCGCGGAACGTTGCGGGTGGCCGTGGTGGGGTCCGGGCCGGCCGCCTGTTATGCGGCCCAGGAGTTGCTCGAACGGTCTGCCGTCGAAGTCGAGATGTTCGATCGACTGCCCACCCCCTACGGTCTCGTCCGCGCCGGCGTCGCACCGGATCACCCCGGCACCAAGACGGTCACCGATTCGTTCGAACGGTCATTCCGACGCGACGCCTTCGGGCTGCATCTCGACGTGGAGATCGGCCGCGACCTCACCCACGACGATCTGCTGGGCCACCATCACGCCGTGATCTACGCGGTCGGCGCCTCGGCCGACCGGCACCTCGACATCCCAGGTGAGGACCTGGCCGGCAGTCACGCGGCCACCGAGTTCGTCGCCTGGTACAACGGTCACCCCGACTACGCGGACCACGTCTTCGACTTCACCGGGTCCACCGCCGTCATCGTCGGCAACGGGAACGTGGCGATCGACATCGCACGAATCCTGACGATGAATGTCGAGGAACTCGCCCGGACCGACATCGCCGATCATGCGCTCGCCGCTCTGCGGCGCAGCAACGTTCGGGAAGTCGTCCTCCTCGGACGCCGGGGGCCGGCCCAGGCCGCCTACAGCAACCCCGAATTTCTCGCCCTCGCGGACCTCCGCGGCGTCGACATCGTCGTCGACGAGTCCGACCTCGACCTCGATCCGGCGAGCGCGCGAGCCGCAGCCGACGATCCGGCCGTCGGTCTGCGCGTGCGACTGGCACAGGAATACGCGGGCACGGTCCCGCAACCGGGTCGCAAACGCATCGTCTTCCGCTATCTGACCGCACCCGTCGAGCTTCTCGGTGACGACCGCGTCGACGGTGTGCGGTTGGTGCGCAACGAACTGATCGAAACGGTGGACGGCACGATCACGCCCCGCCCGGTCGGCGGTCACGAGGATCTGCCCGCGCAGTTGGTGCTGCGGTCGATCGGGTATCGCGGTGTACCGATGCCGGGGGTGCCGTTCGACGAGGGGAGGGGGGTCATCCCCAACATCGGTGGCCGCGTCGAGGACGGCGTGTATGTCACGGGCTGGATCAAACGCGGTCCGAGCGGCGTGATCGGCACCAACAAGGCATGCGCGAAGGAGACCGTTGCGGCGCTCCTCGCCGATTTCGACGCCGGGAAGCTGGGTGCCCCGCGGCGGGATCGGCGCGACCTTCTGCGGATGCTCGCGTCACGCCGTCCGAACCGGGTGGATCTGCGTGGCTGGCGGGCGATCGACGATGCCGAGCGCGACGCAGGCAGGGCCGACGGTCGTCCACGCGTGAAGATCACCGATCGGGAGCGCCTGGTCGAGATCGGCGCGCGTCGAGGGCGGGCGGGGCTGCTCCGGCGACTGACCCGGACATGACCGCTCCCGATGTGACGGCCCGGATGTGATGTAGATCGCGTCGGGTGCGCCGATTGGCCCATCTGACCAGCGCAAAGGTCACGCGGGGGCGGGAAATGGTGTTGGGGCATGTCGGCGGGTGTCGCTACGATCGGGAACATCGGCACCGTTCCGGTTCTCCGCTGATGAATCACCACGCGCTTCTCCAGCGTCGCGCTCGGCGCGGGTCGGCGTGCGTTCGTGCCACCTGCGACCAGGAGAGAAACTCATGACAGCCCCTTCAGAGGGTTCCGCCGTCGGCGCGTCCGACGGAAAGCTCGACGCTGCTGTACTGAAGGTCGCCTCCGTGGTGGTCCTCGGTGCCATCATGTCGATTCTCGATGTGACCGTCGTGTCCGTCGCCCTGCCGACGTTCATGAGCGACTTCGACGCCAGTTACGCGACTGTCGCGTGGACGATGACGGCGTACACGCTGGCGTTGGCCAGTGTGATCCCGCTGACCGGCTGGGCCTCCGATCGGTTCGGTTCCAAGCGCCTGTACCTGATCGCTCTGGTGTTGTTCGTCGCAGGGTCGGTGCTGTGCAGTATGGCGTGGGATATCACGTCGCTGATCGCGTTCCGCGTGGTGCAGGGTCTCGGTGGCGGCATGTTGATGCCCCTGGGCATGACGATCATGACGCGTGCCGCCGGTCCGCACCGCATCGGCCGCGTGATGGCTGTGCTCGGCATCCCGATGTTGCTCGGCCCGATCGGCGGCCCCATCCTCGGTGGCTGGCTGATCGAAACTGCGAGTTGGCACTGGATCTTCCTGATCAATCTGCCTATCGGCATCATCGCTTTCATCGCCGCGTTCGTCGTGCTGCCCAAGGACGAGCCCAGCAAGTCGGAATCGTTCGACTTCGTCGGCATGATGCTGCTGTCACCGGGTCTGGCGTTGTTCTTGTTCGGGGTCTCGTCGATCCCCGAAACCGGGACCGCCGCGTCTGCGCGCGTGCTGGTAAACGCCATCATCGGCCTGATTCTCATCGCGGCCTTCGTGTTCCATGCCCTGCGTGCGAAGAACGCGCTGATCGATCTGTATCTGTTCCGAAACCGCCAGCTCACGTTCGCGGTGCTCACCATGTCGGTGTTCGCGATCGCCTTCTTCGGTGCAGGTTTGCTGTTCCCCAGCTACTTCCTGCAGGTGCGGGGCGCGACCACACTGTCCGCCGGTCTGCTGCTGGCACCACAGGGTATCGGCGCGATGCTCACGATGCCGATCGCCGGTCAGCTCGTCGACCGGATCGGTCCCGGCAAGATCGTCATGGTGGGCCTGACCCTGATCGCCGGCGGCATGGCGGTGTTCACCCAGGTCGGTGTCGACACGTCGTACGTGTTGCTGCTCGGCGCGCTGTTCGTGATGGGCATGGGTATGGGCGCCACCATGATGCCGACGATGACCGCAGCCCTGCAGACCCTCACCGACCACAGCATCGCCCGCGGTTCGACGCTGATGAACATCGTGCAGCAGGTCGCCGGTTCGATCGGTACCGCGACCATGTCGGTGATCCTGACCAGCCAGATCGTGACGCCCGCCGGTGCGCCGCACGGCGGCGCCGAGATGCCCGACCCCGACATGATCGCTCAGCTCCCACCGGATCAGCAGCAGGCGATCGTCGACGCCCAGCAGTCGATGCTGTCCTCGCTCGCCGATGCGTTCGGGACCACATTCCTCGTTGCGACATGCATCATGCTGCTCGCCCTGATCCCGGCCGCGTTCCTGCCGCGCAAGCGCAGCGCGGCACCAAGTGAGAGCGCACCGGTCATCATGCACTGAGGCCGAACGCCGATAGGATCCGACGCACACCACAGCGACCGGAACGGATACGTCGATGAACTCCGAAGCATCGGAAACACAGGTAAGGGCAGCGG
>NZ_JBAQXC010000265.1:0-2121 GCF_049299235.1 Rhodococcus sp. (in: high G+C Gram-positive bacteria)
GCTGCAGACGCCCGCCGGGAACGTCCGCGCGATCGCCGGTGCGGCGACGGCGACCCTCGCGGTGCTCCTCGTCGTCGCAGCCGCCGTCCTGCATCGCGGCTACCACGACCGCGGCACGGCACTGCTCCTGTCGGTGTGTGCGACGCCGGCGGCGTTCACGACCGGGTTGCTCCTCGTACCGGGCGACTACGGCCTCCCGCACGTGCTGCTCGGGTCGGTCCTGACCGGTGCGGTCGCCGTGGTGGTTCTTCGTGTCGCCGCCGTCGGGACCGCGACGTTCACCGCTGTCGCGACGGTCGCCGCGATCTCCGCGGTCGCCGTGACGGTGGCGGTGTGCCTGCCCGTTCCGGTGGCCGCGGTCGGTGCCGGTCTCGTCCTCGCCGGGCTGCTCACCGCGACGTTCGCGCCGCGTATCGCGATGATGCTGGCGCGGCTTCCGTTGCCCCCGGTGCCTGCACCGGGTACTTCCCTCGATCCGGTGGTCATGGATCCCGACGACGCGAATCCGGCACCGACGTTCGACGAACTCGAAGCAGGCGCGGCCTCGGCCAGGTCGTACCTCACCGGTCTCGTCCACGCCGTCGTCGTGGTGACCGCGGCGGGGGCCTGGTGTGCGGCGATCCCCCGGGCCGGTGACGGAATTTCGTGGCCGGGTGTCGCGCTCGCGTGCGCCGCCGCGATCACGTTGATGTTCCGCGGTCGCACGCACGCGGGAGCGCAGACGGCCGCGCCGCTGGTACTCGGTGGAGGTGTCATCCTGGTCGGTCTGCTCGCCGGTGCCGCGGTCACCGACGCCGCGCCGCCCGTCGCGCTGTTCTCCGCCGCAAGCGTGCTGCTCGTCGGCGCCCTGGTCTTCGGGGTTGTCGCACCGCGGCGCACGTTCACACCGGTGCAGCGCCGCATCGCGGAAATCGTCGAGTACGCAGTCGTGGCGACGATCGTGCCGCTCGCCTGCTGGGTTCTCGGGCTCTACTCCGCCGTGCGCGGAATCTGACGTGCGGGCCCGCGCCCGGTCCGTGAGCATCGCTGTCGTCGCGGCCGGTGTACTCACCGGGGCAGTCGCACCCGCACATGCGGTGCCGCCCGGCATCGAACCCGGCGCGTTGCCCCCGGCCGGTACGCCGGCACCGCCGGAGCCGACCGAGCAACGCACCTTGTGCACGCAGGTACGCGAGGTCGCCGACGGCCCGCAGCCCCCGGCGTCCCAGCGCATTCTGGACTTCGCCTCCGTCTGGCCGCTCACCCGCGGCGCCGGACAGAAGGTCGCCGTCATCGACACCGGTGTGTCGCGGCACCCCCGGTTGCCGAACCTGGCCCCGGGCGGCGACTATGTCGGGGCCGGTGACGGCACCGACGATTGCGACGCGCACGGCACCCTTGTCGCAGGACTCATCGCGGCGAAGCCGGTGCCGGGGTCGGGATTCGCCGGGGGCGCACCCGATGTCGAGGTGATCGCGATCCGCCAGTCCAGCCGGAACTTCGCCGACCGCAGCCACCGCCCCGACGACGAGACCGCACGCAACTCTCCCGGATACGGGGACGTCCGGACCCTGGCAGCTGCGGTGCGCACCGCGGCAGACCTGGGCGCGACCGTCATCAACATCTCGGAGGTCGCGTGCGTGGCGGCCGCGGACGGCCTCGACGACCGTGCGCTCGGCGCCGCGGTCCAGTACGCAACCGACGTCCACAATGCTGTGGTGGTCGCGGCGGCGGGCAACACCGGTGACCTGTGCCGATCGTCGAATCCCGGCAGTGTCGATCCGCTGACTCCGGGCGGCGATCCGTGGTCCGCGGTCGCCACGATCGCGTCACCGGCGTGGTACGACGACTATGTGCTCACCGTCGCGGCGGTCGAGGACGACGGTTCTCCGTCGCCGTACAGTCTGCCGGGGCCGTGGGTGGATGTCGCCGCACCGGGCAGCGGTGTGGTGTCGCTGCATCCCACCTCCGACGGACTCGCCGATGCCTACCAGGGACAGGACGGACCGCAGCCGATCACCGGCACGAGTTTCGCGGCGCCGCTGGTCGCGGCGACGGTCGCCCTGGTCCGTGCCCGTCATCCCGAACTCGACGCCCGCGCCGTGATGGCGCGCATCGAGGCGACCGCGCACGCCCCGGCCG
>NZ_JBAQXC010000266.1:0-1606 GCF_049299235.1 Rhodococcus sp. (in: high G+C Gram-positive bacteria)
TCGCTCGGTGGCCGTATCGACGCTGCTGGTCGCCTCGTCGAGAATCAGGATACGCGGGTCGGCCAGGAGCGCCCGGGCAAAAGAGACCAGTTGGCGCTGGCCAACGCTGAGGTTGCTGCCATTTTCACCCACTTCAGAGTCGTAGCCATCGGGCATGCGACTGATGAAGTCGTGGGCGCCGACCGCTTTGGAAGCCGCCAGCACCTCTTCGTCAGACGCATTGAGACGGCCGTAACGGATGTTGTCGGCGACCGTGCCTGTGAACAGGAACGTGTCCTGGAGGACGATCCCCAATTGCTGCCGCAAGCTGTCGCTGGTCACCTCGCGCACGTCATGACCGTCGATGGTCAAAGCACCGTCGGTCACATCATAGAAGCGCGAAAGTAAACGAATAATCGTGCTCTTGCCGGCCCCGGTCTCCCCAACGAGGGCGATGCGGTCGCCCGGTTCGGCCCGCAGATTGATATTCTTCAGGACAGAGCGGCCCTCTTGCCGGTAGGCGAAAGAGACATCCTTGAACTCAACCTCACCTTGAATCTGCGGCAAGGGTACCGCCCCAGGCGCATCGACCATATCAGGCGCCAGATCGAGCAGCTCGAACAGTCGCTCCGAAGCGGCCATGGTCGCCTGGAACGTGTTATAGCGCTGCGCCAACTCGCGAATGGGGTCGAAGAAGCGCTCCACATAGAGCACTACGGCAACCAGGGTTCCGGCCGTCAGGGCATCGTCCAACACCAGCCAGCCACCCACACCGACCACAAGCGCTGTGGCGAGCGAGCCAATGAAGTCGACGCCGGGGAAAAATAGCGCCGACAGACGTGTGGCCTGGATGTTGGCGTCGAAAAACGACAGGTTCAGGTCATCGAAATGCTGGAAATTGCGCTCTTCGCGCGAGAAACTCTTGGTCACACGAATACCGGAGATCGACTCGTTCAGATAACCATTGATCAGTGCTAGCCGCTGCCGCGTCGCTCGATACGCCTGACGCACGCGATCGCGCCAATAGTTGGTCAATATGAACATCAAAGGCATGACCGCAAACGCCACCAACGCCAGTTGCCAACTGAGCAGCAGCATCGCTACAGTGATGCCGACGAGATTGAAGACCGAGCGAAACAGGCCGGTAATCGACCAGGTGACGAAATCGAGCAAGACGCCGACATCGCCAATGAGGCGACTCATCAAGCGGCCTACGCTGTAATTACTGTAGAAGTTCAACGTCAGGCGATGCAGATGACGGAAAAGCTCACTGCGCACATCGGCGACGATCTTCGTGCCGACGAAGGCCATGATGCGCACACGCGCCCGGTTGGTCAGCCATTCGGCCACCGTCGTGAACAGAAACACCAGAGTCCAAAATCTGAGCACATCGAACGAACTCGCCCGAATACCCCTGTCAATGGCGAAACCGATGATTGCCGGGCCGGCAGTGCCCATGAGCGAACTGATGGTCATCAGGATCACGGCGACAACCAGACTGTTCTTGTAGGGTGTGATATAGGTGAATAAACGCTTCACCAGGCGACTGTCATAGGCCTTGCCCAGCAACTCATCGTCGTCGCGCAGGAGTTGCCGGATGCGCGCCTCACGTGCATCGCGCGCAATG
>NZ_JBAQXC010000267.1:0-3817 GCF_049299235.1 Rhodococcus sp. (in: high G+C Gram-positive bacteria)
GACTCGCGGGCGGCATCGAGCACGACGACCGTGCGGTCCCTGGTGTCGACGGCGTCCGCCCGCAGTTTGTGCGCCCAGCCGACCGGGTCGGCGCCGGCTCCGGCCTCGATACCGGCCGACGCGTCGACCTTCGCGCTGAGCACATCCACCTTCTTCTGTTGCTCGGCGAGTTCCCTGGCGCCGGTGGCCGCACGTTCACGGAGCCACCGCTCGACGCCGCCGAATCGGGTGGTGTCGAACAGCCGTTCGAGCACCGCGCCACGATCCTTGCTGTCCGCACGGAGGAAGTGCGCGAACTCGCCCTGCGGCAGCATCACGACCTGAAAGAACTGCACGGCGCTCATTCCGAGCAACTCGCCGACCACGACACCGATGTCGGGGATTCGCGACAGGTTCTCCCCGGATCCGTCCAGCCACGTCAGTGTCGCTGTGGCGTTCTGTCTGACGGTGCCGGTACCGCGCAGTTTGGCGCGTTCGTGGTCCGGGCTACGCACGATCCGCAGGTGGCGGCCTGCGATGGTCGCCTCCAGCGTCACCTGCGGCACCGCTCCCGCGCGCGCGTGATCGGACAGCAATCGGCGTCCGTCCGCGCGTGCCCCGGGAACCGTGCCGTACAGCGCGAATGCCACCGCGTCGAGAATCGAGGTTTTACCGGCCCCGGTCTGCCCGTGCAGCAGGAACAGTCCGTCGGCACCGAGTTCGTCGAAGTCGACACGGACCGTGTCCGCGAACGGACCGAATGCGGTGATGTCGAGGGTGTGCAGTCTCATGCCGGCACCTCCGCCGTGTCGATCCCGGCATCGACGGCCGGAATCCGGTCGCTACCTGCCCCGACTGCCTCGCGCAGCGCCTGTTCGATCCAACGGGCTTCACGCGGCGACGGATCCGAGCGAACGTCCGACAGGAATCCGCACGCGACGTCGAGGTCGCGACGTCCGTGCACTTTCTCCCGGTACGTCGTCCCCGACGTCCGGTCGGGGCGTTTCCACACGACGTGAACCGCGTGCGGGAACCGCGTCTGCAACCGCCGCATCGCGTCGAGCGGCCGAATCACGTCGGTCAGTTCCGCCGCCACGTAGTCGTCTTCCATGCCGGCGAGCGCGGCGTCGGCGAGCAGATCTTCGAGTTCTCCGGAGAATTGACTCAGTCCCCGCACGATCGGAAGGTCGATCCGCTCGACCGTGGTCGTGCCGCCCTCGCCGAGGTCGACGAGCCACACCGCCTTGCGATGGCTGCGTTCACCGAACGAGTACGGCAACGGCGACCCCGAGTAGCGGATGTGTTCGGCGACCGTCTGGGGGGAATGCAGATGGCCGAGCGCGACATAGTCCATGCCCTCGAATGCGGACGCGGACACGGTTTCGACACCGCCGACCGAAATGGATCGTTCCGAACCGGTGGCTTCTCCCCCGACGACGAACGCGTGCGCCAGCAGCACCGTCCGGGCACCCCGCGTCGCGGCGTCGGCGCGGACCCGGGCCATCGCGGCGTCGAGGATCTCCTGATGTGAGCGAGCCGTCGGTACGCCCAGTTGCGCGCGGGTGATCTCCGGCTCCAGGTACGGGATGCCGTAGAACGCGACCGGTCCGTGATCGTCGTCGAGGATCACCGGCCGGTCCAGTTCGGTCACCTTCGTGATCAGGTGCAGGCCACCCTTCGCGGCAAAGGTGGCACCGGCGCCGAGCCGCACCGGCGAGTCGTGATTGCCGGAGGTGGCGACGATGACGGCGCCGGCGGCGCGGATGGCTTCCAGACCCGCATTGCACACGGTGACCGCATCCGAACCGGGAATCGACCGGTCGTACACGTCGCCGGGAACGACGACGACGTCCACGTCGTGTTCGGCGACGAGTCCGGCGATCGCGGTCAGCGCCCGCGCCTGATCTCCCAGCAGATCCACACCGTGGAAGGTGCGGCCGATGTGCCAGTCCGAGGTGTGCAGGATCCGCATGCCGTCGACCGTAGAGGACCGCACCGACAGATCCGGTTCGGGGTGAGTGCGCCCGGATGTCGGCCCCGTACGGCATCATCCGCCACATGACTGCTCTCACGGCACTCGGGCTGATCGTGGCACTCGTTCTCGGTTTCGGGTTGGGATGGCTGGCGCAGGCGTCGCGGACCGGCGACCGGGCCGCACGGGCCGAAGCGCAACTCGCCGCGCTGCGCGACAACGAGACGCAGTTGCGGCAGTCGCTCGGAGCGGTCAGCGAGGACGCGGCACGCCGCCAGTCGGGTGCGATCGGCGACCAGGTGTCGCGTCTGGTGGGCCCGTTGCAGGATGCGGTCGGGGCCCTGGCCAAGCAGGTCGAGCACGTCGAACGCAGTCGCGTGCACGCCTACGCCGGGCTGACCGAGCAGGTCGAGGGCATGCACCGGGCGTCGCAGTCGCTGTCCCAGCAAACCCAGCAACTCGTCACCGCGCTGCGGGCACCGCAGGTGCGCGGCCGGTGGGGGGAGATCCAGCTCGAACGGGTCGTCGAACTGGCCGGGATGGTCCGGCACTGCGATTTCGACACGCAGGTCGTGGCCGACGGCGTACGCCCGGATCTGCTGGTGTATCTGGCGGGTGGCAAGCAGATCGTCGTCGACGCGAAGGTGCCGTTCGCCGCGTACCTGGACGCCGCACAGGAGGACGACATCGCCGAGCGCGATCGGCACCTGGCCCGGCACGCTCGGCAGTTGCGCACGCACGTCGACCAACTGTCCGCGAAAGCGTATTGGGAGTCGTTCGATCCGACACCGGAGTTCGTGGTGCTGTTCGTGCCGGGTGATCCGTTCCTCGATGCCGCGCTCGCCGCCGACTCCGGTCTGCTCGAATATGCGTTCGGCCGGAACGTGATCCTCGCCACTCCGACGACGCTGGTGGCGTTGCTGCGGACCATTGCGCACACGTGGCGGCAGGAAGCACTGTCACGCGAGGCCGCGCAGATCCATCGGCTCGGCCGCGAGCTGTATCAGCGGCTCGGCACCGTCGGCGGACACTTCGACCGGCTCGGTACGCAACTCGGCAAGGCCGTCGATTCGTTCAACCAGACGGTGTCGTCGATGGAGACGCGTGTCGGCGTGACGGCCCGCAAGCTCAGCGAACTGGAAATATTCGACGGTGACGTGCCCGAGGTGCACCGGGTCGATGCGTGGCCGCGACGCACCACGCTCGGAGGAAACTCGGGTCCTGCCGGTCCGGTCGACGAAGCGATCTGAGTCGATGGGTTTACTGTTTGTGTGTGTCTGCATCCCAACGCGCTCGCTCGGCGGTGCCGCTCGACATGCGCTCGCTGGCTCCGACCACGACCGGAGTGCCCTGGTGGGGTGCCATCGCCATCGCTGTCGGGGCGACGCTGCTCGGTGCGATGCTCGACGCGTTCCGTGGTGACGAACTGACGTCGGTCTTCTCCGTCTTCTATGTGCTCGGGTGCATCGCCGCAATCGTCGCCGTCCAGCATCGCGGTGTGTTCACGGCGATGGCGCAACCGCCGCTACTGCTCGTCGCGGCGATCCCGCTCACGCAGGAGTTGTTCTTCGCCTCGAGTGGTTCCGGGCTGCGAGACCTCGCCTTGAACGTCGCGTACCCGCTGGTGAATCGGTTCCCGGCGATGCTCGTCGCCACGGCGGCGGTCCTCGTCATCGGTGGTGTCCGCATCTATCTCGCGCAGCAGGAAGACGCCTCGGCACGACCGGGGCGCGGCGCCGGCAGACGAACCCGCTCCCCCTCGGCGAACGCGGCGGCGAAGAAGGGACGTCCGGCGACGAGAGCGCCGGACCGTGGTTCCTCGACCGGCGGCGACCGCGCCGACGACAAGCCCGCCCGGTCTCGGGT
>NZ_JBAQXC010000268.1:0-38527 GCF_049299235.1 Rhodococcus sp. (in: high G+C Gram-positive bacteria)
GGCTACCGGACCGCGCACGGGTGGTTTACGCGCCGTAGACCGGTGTCGGCGGCTGAGCTGCGGAGAGCAACTTCTCGACGACCGGACCGAGTTCCTTCGGGTCCCAGCGATCACCCTTGTCGACGACGTCGCCGTGCCGCCAGCCGTCGGCCAGGGACACCTTGCCGCCTTCGAGTTCGAAGACACGACCGGTGACGCCGCTGGACTCGGTGCTGCCGAGCCACACGACGACCGGCGAGACGTTCTCCGGCGCCATCGCGTCGAAGCCTTCCTCCGGGGCGGCCATCATCTCTGCCATCGCACCACCGGCACCGACCGTCATGCGGGTCCGTGCGGACGGCGCGATCGCGTTGACCGTCACGCCGTAGCGACCGAACTCGGCGGCGGCCTGGATCGTCAGGGCCGCGATGCCGGCCTTGGCCGCGGCGTAGTTGCCCTGTCCGATGCTGCCCATCAGGCCGGCGCCGGAGCTGGTGTTGATGATCCGGGCGTCGACGGGATTACCGGCCTTGGATTCGTTGCGCCAGTAGGTCATCGCGTGCCGCATCGGCGCGAAATGCCCCTTGAGGTGCACCCGGGTAACCGAATCCCATTCTTCTTCGCTCATGTTCGCGAGCATCCGGTCGCGAAGGAACCCGGCATTGTTGACCAGTACATCGAGGCGCCCGAAGTTGTCGAGCGCGGTCTGGATCAGGTTCGCAGCACCGCCCCAGTCGGCGACGTCGTCGCCGTTGACCACCGCGTCACCGCCGGCCGCGCGGATCTCCTCGACGACCTGCTCACCGGGCGACTCACCGGTCGCCGAACCGTCTCCGCCGACACCGATGTCGTTGACGACAACCTTGGCGCCTTCGGCGGCGAACGCCAGCGCGTGCGCCCGGCCCAGGCCGCGCCCGGCACCCGTCACGATGACGACACGACCGTCCAGCAGTCCACTCATTTGGTCTCCTTCGTTCGCGCCGCTGCCAGATAGGCAGGGCTTTCTCCGCCGCCGTGGACGGTCAGTGTGGACCCGCTGACATAAGCCGCCAGCGGGGATGCGAGAAATGCTGCGCAATTACCGACGTCGTCGGGAGTGGCCAGCCGACCCGCCGGGACGGTCGCCCCGACGGCGGCGATCCCGTCGTCGTCGCCGTAGAACAGATGCGACTGCTCGGTGTGAACCATGCCCACCACAACCGAGTTGACCCGGACCTTCGGCGCCCATTCGACACCGAGCGTCGACGACAGGCTGTCCAGCCCCGCCTTCGCTGCCCCGTAGGCCGCAGTGCCGGGGCTCGGCCGATGCGCACTCACGCTCGAAATGTTCACGATCGAGCCGCCGCCGTCCTGCTGCTGCATCACCGCGTTCGCGGCCTGCGCGACGATCAGCGGCGACAGCAGGTTGAGTTCGACGATCTTGGCGTGGAACTTGGGGCTGGCGTCGGCGGCGAGCGCGAACGGTGATCCGCCCGCATTGTTGACCAGAACGTCGAGCCTGCCGTGACGGGCGACGATGGTGTCGACGAGCTCGCGGACCCTCTCCGGGTCGCGCACATCGCATTCGAGGAATTCGGCGGCGCGGCCGTCGACGTCGATGCCGTGTTCGGGCTGGTTGCGCGCGCATGTCACGACCGTCGCGCCCGCCCGCAGGAACGTCCGGGTGATGCCTGCGCCGACACCTCGTACACCTCCGGTGATCAGCACTACTGCGCCGTCGAGTCCCAGATCCATCCGTGCCTCCACTCCGATTCTGTGCGCCCGATTCTGCGGGGCGCACCCAGCAACGTACCAAGCAATCGCTTGGTTTGGTAAGGGTGGTGTGCCTTTGTGGCCCCCAGGGCAGCCACTACGACACACCGGGCGACAACACACCGGGCGACAAGTTCACCAACAGGAGTCGGCAACTACGCCGGATGTCGCGTTCGGCTCCGGTCAGCGACGACCGGCCGTTGAGGAACGCGATGATGACGCCGTACCAGAGCATCGACAGCAACCTCAGCACGTCGCGGTCCGCGTCGGTCGGCTCGGCAATACCCGCAGAGACGAGCAGGATTTCCTGGAACTGCATCTCGATCCGCAGGGCGTCCGGGACCGCAGCGGCCGACGCCGTACTGTTGGACTGCAGCATCGCCAGCGCCAACAGTGGGTGCGCAACCAGCGCACGAGTCATCTCGATCAACGTCTCGCAGATCGCATCCTGAGCGGTCGATCCGCGGTCCGCCGCCGGTCGACGCCCGTCGAATCGTTCGAGCCGGTGAAGCATCACGCCGACGAACAGGTGTGTCTTCGAGGGGAAATACCGGTAGAGCGTTCCGATCGCGACACCGGCCCGCTTGGCGACCTCCGTCATCTGCACGTGCGTGAGGTCGTGTTCGGTCGCGAGGTGCGCGGCCGCGTCGAGAATGCGTACGTGCCGTTCCTTCTGGTCGACCGAAGACGGTTCGGCACCGTCCCGCGCCACACCGATCCTGGGCATGTGTCGGTCCCCTTTCGCATCCGATCGCGACCGATTGTCCCATCGACCCGACCGGGGCGGGGATTCCCGTGCGTCGCGCATCACCGCGACGTGAAGTCGGCCGGGTCGTCGAGTTCGACTATCTCGACGACCCGGCCGAAGTACTGCTACTGCGGCGCGCCCGGAGTCAGGGCACGCCCGCGGCCAGCAACTCGCGGGCGTCGGCACGGCCGTCGAGTACCCGCGCGATACGGAGCCGAACTCGCCACTGCCCGCCCACGCGCATCAATTCCCACCGATTCGCGGTCACCCTAGCGACCCGGAACCCCTTGTCGGTGTTGAGAATCAACTGAGAATGACACGTGACCACCGCAGCGTCCCCGTCGATCCGGATGTTCAGGGGGTCCAGCAGGTGGCCGCAGCCGCCGTGGATGTATCCCTGGTGCGCCTTCGAACGCACCATCGCCACAATCTCGTCGCGACCGCGGTACGCTCCCGAATCGACCTCGTACACACCGTCCTCGGTCCACAACTCTCCGACCGCCTCGGCCGATCCGCTGTCCACGGCCGGCCCGTACGTGGTGATGAGCTGCTGGATCGCGAGGGTGTCCTCGAGCAGTTCGACGCGGCGAACAAGTTGCTCCACAATCCCGGTCGGATCGGCCATCGTCACGCCTACGAAGGGTTGCTCGGCGGCGCGAACGCGGCGAGCGGCTCGGAACCCGACCAGTCGTGACCCCAGTAGCTGTCGGCGGTGATCTCCTCGGCGGTATAGAACGTCTCGTCGACGAGCATGCCCTCGGTGCCGAATTCGATGTCCCAGCCGCCGGGAGCTCGGACGTAGAACGAGACCATCTTGTCGTTCGTGTGCCGGCCGAGCGTCGAGGAGATCGAAAATCCCTGCGCCCGCACACGATCCAGTGCCTGCCCGACCGCATCGAGGGTGTCCACCTCGAGCATCAGATGCACCAGGCCCGGTTGCTCACTCGGCGGTGCCGGGCACAGCGCGAGACTGTGATGACGCCGGTTGATTCCGAGGAACCGCACCCGAGGCGCCGGCGCCGACGCCGACGGACCGCCGACGCGCATCGCGCCACGCGGCAGGAATCCGAGAACGTCGGTGTAGAACTCGTACACACGATCGAACTTGAAACTCGGCAACACGACGTGGCCGAGTCCTTCCTCGCCCGTATGGAATCGGCTTGCGAACGGCGTCACGAGCGGACTGTGATCGAGCACCGGCCCGAAGAACACCTCGACGCGATTTCCGCCCGGATCGTCGAACGCGATGACCTGCTCGGCATCGCGGTAGGTCGACTCCTGATCCGACAGCACGTCGACGCTGATTCCCGCCTTCTCCACGGCCTCGCGTACCCGTTCGAGCGCGAACTGGTCGCGGACTTCCCAGCCGACCGCGAGTGCCGTGTCGGTGTCGCCGGGGAGCACGATCAGCCGTGCGCGCCGCTCGTCGATCCGCAGATACAGTCCGTCGGCTTCCGGGCCGGAGCCGACCGCCATTCCGAGTCCGTCGACGACGAGTTCACGCCACCGTGCGATGTCTGTGGTCTGGATCCTGAGATATCCGAGACCCCGGATGTCCGTCATATTCGATGTTCCTTTGTGACAGTTGGATTCGGCGGTCAGATCATCGAGCGCATGATGCCCTGCGGCTCCTCACCGAGCTGGGTGAGGGTCGCCGCATGGAAGATCGAGCCGGGCACGTGGATGGCGTGGCTCAGGCCCGCGTGGGCGTCGCGCCAGAACCGCTGCAACGGGTTGCTGAGCTGCAGCGCGCCGCCACCTGCCCGCGAGAAGATCTCGTCGACGGCGCGCACGGCGCGCCAGGCAGCGGCAGTCTGGGTGCGCCGGCCGATGGCCCGCAACTCGAAACTGACTTCCTGGCCCTTCTCGGTCATGTCCCAGAACCGGTCGACCGTCTCGAGGATCGCGGCGCGGGATGCCGCGATCTCGGCCGCCGCGTCGCCGAGCGACGACAACACATACGGGTCTTGCTTGATCGCGGTGCCGGACACCGTGACCCGCGACTTCTGCGTTTCGATGTAGCAGTTGAGCGCGCCCTCGGCGATCCCGATCAGGGACGAGGTGATGCCGAGCGGGAAGATGCACGAGAACGGGAACCGGTAGAGCGTTTCGTCGCGTCCGGCGTCCTTCCACGCGACACCGGCCATGACACGTTCGCCGGACACGGTTCGGTACTCGGGGAGGAAAGCGTTCTCGACGATCAGATCCTTCGATCCGGTACCGCGCAGGCCGACGACGTTCCAGCTTTCCTGGTCGATGCGGTAGTCCGAACGCGGCACCAGCACGTGCAGCACCTTCGGCGGGTTCAGCCGCTTCCCGTCCTTGTCGCCGACCGCGGCACCGATCATGACCCAGTCACAATGGTCGGTGCCGGACGAGAACGACCAGCGGCCGTTGAGGATGTACCCGCCGTCGACCGGAGTGGCGACGCCCATCGGTGCGTACGGCGACGCGATCCAGGTGTCGGGGTTCTCGCCCCAGACCTCCTGCTGAGCCTTCGGATCGAAGAAGGCCATCTCCCAGGGGTGCACGCCCACGATGCCGGAAACCCACCCGGTGGCCCCGTCCATCGCGCCGAGCGCCATTGCGGTTTCGGCGAATTCGCGTGGATGTGCTTCGAGTCCACCGAACTCGGCGGGCTGGAGCATCCGGATGACCCCGGATTCGCGCAGACGCTTGGCACTGCGATCCGTCAGGCGCATGAGCTTGTCGCCTTCGGCGCCGTCGGCGCGAATCTCGTCGGCGAACGGTGTGATGGAGTCGAGAACCTGTCCCATGATCTACCGGCTTTCTGGTGTCGTGCCCGGGGTCACCGGAGCGGACGTCCGGTGGAAGTCGCGCCCGCCGAGCGGGGTTGAAGGAGGGTGAGCGCGGTCGCTCACTCGCCCTTGCGGTTGAGGAAGGCGAGGACGGCGTCGAGCCACGCGTCGCGTGCCTCGATCATCGTCCAGTGTCCGCAGTTCGGGAACACATGCAGTTCGCCGTTGCGCAGTTCACGCATCGGGAGCATCGCCATGTCGACGGGGCTGACGCGGTCGTCGCGGCCCCAGGTGATGAGGGTCGGCGCGGTGATCTTGCCGAGCTGCGCCCAGTGGGGGGTTTCGGTGGAGGCGAGGGCGGCGCGGGTGCCTGCTTCGAACGCGGCCGTGCCGTACATGCGGCGGGCGATCTCCAGGGTCTTGGGCTCGTTGGCGAGTTCCCAACGCTCCTGGATCAATTCGTCAGTGACGACCGCCGGGTTGTATACCATCGAGCGAAGCCAGCGCACGAGCTTCTCGCGTGTCGGGTCGTCCGTGAATTCCATCAGCAATCGGATACCCTCGCCGGGCGACGGCGCGAAGACCGAGCGGCCCGCACCGCCGATCGTGACGAGCTTGTGCACACGGTCGGGTTCGGCGATGGCGAATTGGGTTCCGACGATACCGCCCATCGAGTTGCCGATGATCGAGACTCGGTCGAGACCGAGCGCATCGAGGAAGTCGGTGACCGCGCGGCGGGCCATCACCATCGGGTGGCCGTTGCACGGATCGCTGACTCCGAAGCCCGGGAATTCAAGGACGAGGCAACGGAAGTGCTGGGCCAGGTCGGCGAGAACACCACGATAGTTGCGCCATCCGGTCACGCCGGGGCCGGAGCCGTGCAGCAGCAGCAGGGGCGGTCCGTCACCGGCTTCGTGGTATCGAAGAACGCCACGATCGGTCGTGATGGACTTCGCGGTGTCCTCGTAGCTCAGTTCCGTCGTCATGGTCGGTACATTCCCAGCGAGTCCGGTACCGTGCGCGCAGGCTCCCGGTGAACGGGACCGTCGCTCACGACCATGCCCCGGTCCCGGCGACGGCGAATTGTTCGGCCGTGTCGGACGCAGGGAAGGTCACGACATCGGCGCTGCGACGCTGCGCACGACGTGGCGCGCCCAACTCGGGATGGAGCATGCGCGAGACGTCACGAGCCGCGTCGGCGACGAGCGGCGCGATACGTTCGAGATGACCGGGCCGCGTCGGACCGCACAGCGAGATGCCCGCCACCGGCCCCGCGGCGCTGCGGACCGGCGCGCCGACACACGACATATCTGCCGTCGCCTCGCCCGATTCGAATGCCAGCCCGTGTCGTTGCCGGATACGACCGAGTTCGCGGTGCAGTACCGCGAGGTCGGTGATGGTGTGCTCGGTTCGGCGCGAGAGTCCGGTGGTGTAGAGCGCATCGACGTGTTCGGGTTGCAGGCCGGCGAGGATCGCCTTGCCGCACGCGGTCGCGTGGGCCGAGACACGCCCGCCGACGCGGGAGGGAAGGGTCGCGGCGAGCGGTCCACCGATCTTGTCGAGATAGACGATCTCGCCCCGGTCCAGCACGGCGAGATGCGCGACCATTCCGGTCTGCAGGTGCAGTTCGTGGAGTACCGAGGCCGCGGCTTCCCGGATACGACCGTGGCCGTTGTCACCGGCACCGAACGATGTGGCGCGGCGGCCGAGACAGTATCCGAACGACGCGTGGTCGACCCACTCGAGGCGGACCATCTGATCCAGGATGCGGTGCGCTGTGGAGCGCGGCAGACCGGTGCGGCAGGCGACTTCTTCGAGGGTCAGCCGGGAGGAGGCACTGTCGAAGGCGTCGAGAATGAGGGTCATGCGCTCGACCATGGAAGCCGGCAGTTCGCGTTGTGCGGACGCCGACCCGCTTCCGGTCGGACCTGAGACGGAGTTGTAGTCGACTGTCGCGGCAATGGATTCGAACATCGTTTTACCTCCTCCAACCCCGCGGAGTGAGGGCTACCCCGGCGGAACTGAAATTCATTCTTGTGACCGATGCCTCAAGTATCACCGATCGACGGTGGATTGACAACATCCCACTGAGTAGGAAATCGCTCTGCCGTGCCCGGTTCGGTCCGGGTACAACGGTCGGGAGGGACGATCATGCGCCCCGCACCCGAGCCACCGGCTTCCGGTGACACGGCTGCGCCGACGACGGCATAGGGGTCCTAGCTCATGTACATAGGTGTCACATCGCCCGTGGTCATCGACCATCCGGCCGCCCGCGTCGAATGGGAGCGCCACGCCGGCATCGACGAACTCGCACGCGTCACCGAAGCCGCCGACCGGCTCGGCTATCACCATGTGACGTGCAGCGAACATGTTGCGATCCCCACCCCGATCGCCGCCGAGCGCGGCGGCGTCTACTGGGATCCACTCGCGACCTTCGGCTACCTTGCGGCACGCACCCGCCGGATCAGACTCAACACCCGTGTCCTCGTGCTCGGATACCACCACCCCCTCGAGATCGCCAAGCGCTACGGCACGCTGGACGCGATCAGCGGCGGCCGCCTCGTCCTCGGGTTCGGCGTCGGCAGCCTCGAAGAGGAGTTCAACCTGCTCGAGGCGTCCTTCACGGACCGCGGTGCCCGCGCCGACGAGGCGCTCCTGGCGTTGCGCACCGGACTGTCGACCCCGCACCCGGAGTTCCACGGGACGTTCTACGAATACGCAGACGTCGAGGTGCGGCCACATGCGGTGCAGTCGCGGGTTCCGTTCTGGATCGGCGGTCGCACCGCGCGATCGCTGCGGCGGGCGGTCACGCTCGGCGACGGTTGGCTGCCGTTCGGCCTCGCCACCGGACAGATCGACGACATGCTGCGCGCCACGGACCTGCCGGACGGATTCGAGGTCGTCCTCGATGCCGGCCGGCCGCTCGACCCGCTCGGCGACCGCGACGCCACCCTGCGCGCCCTCGATCGGCGCCGCGCGATCGGCGCGACCGTCGTCAGCGCGACCTTCCGCTCCACCGGCCCCGATCACTATTGCGATCAGCTCGCGGCGCTACGCGAATTCGCGGGCGAGGCCGGGGCCACCTTCGAATCTGCTTCGTCGAACACCGCTTCCGACGTCGAGGGAAACCCCGACCGCGCATGACCGATATCGAGTCCCCGCTGTTCCGGCCGCTGACGGTGCGTTCGCTCGAACTGCCCAATCGGATCGTGATGTCGCCGATGACCCGGTCGCACTCCCCTGGCGGGGCGCCGGGAGCCGATGTGGTCGAGTACTACCGGCGACGCGCCGCCGGGGGCACCGGGCTGATCGTCACCGAAGGCGTGGCCGTCGAGCATCCCACGGCCGTGGACGATCCGCGGGTCCCGCGGATGCACGGCAACGACGCGCTGGACGGCTGGCGGCGCGTCATCGACGCCGTCCACGCCGAGGGCGGCCGGATCGTTCCGCAACTGTGGCATGTCGGTCCGCTGTGGGGCGCGATGGCGGGCGCGGTGGATCCCGCACTGACGCCGATGCGGCCGTCCGGGCTGTGGGGCGAGCCGGGCGTCACGACGTATTCGCGCGAGTACGTCACGCAGGCGACGCAACCGTGCCGGGCGATGACCTCCGACGACATCACCACCGTGATCGACGCGTACTCGCGGGCGGCGCTTGCCGCGCTCGACGTCGGGTTCGACGGGATCGCGGTGCACGGCGGCCACGGCTATCTGCTCGACGCGTTCCTGTGGTCGAGCACGAACCAGCGGGACGACGAATGGGGCGGAGACGTGCATCGGCGTACCCGCTTTCCGGCCGCGGTCGTCGCCGCGATCCGCACCGCGATCGGGGCGGAAGCGCCGATCTTCTTCCGGTTTTCTCAACACAAACAGCAGGACTACAAGGCGACGCTTGCGCAGACCCCGGAAGAACTCGGCGCGATCCTCGGTGCCCTGGCCGATGCCGGGGTCGACGTGTTCGACGCGAGCACCCGCCGATTCGACGTCGCAGCGTTCGACGGGAGCGACCTGTCGCTGGCCGGGTGGGCGAAGAAGCTGACCGGAATGCTGTCGATGGCGGTCGGTAGCGTCGGAATCGGACCGACGCCGCGCGACAACATCCCCGAACTCGAACGTCGTCTCGCGGCAGAAGAATTCGATCTCGCCGCGGTCGGCCGGATGCATCTCGCCGATCCGAGCCTCGCCAGGACCCTGCGCGCAGGCGGTCCGCTACCCGAATTCGATCGGGCCGTACACGAACTCACGCTCACCTGAATCGGTCCCCGGCAGCATACTTGTGTCTCCGTCCGACCGCCGGGGAACGATTCGCATCACCACCGTCGAGAACATCACCACCGTCGAGAACATCACCACCGTCGAGAACTCGGTAGCGTTCCGACAACGCTAGCTCTTCGGCATCAATGCCGGCGGTGTACCCGGCAAGCCCGGATAGTAGGTGCCCGCCGACCAGCCGCCGTCGACGGCGAGTTCGGCACCGGTCATGTAGGCCGCGTCGTCGCTCGCGACGAACAGGGTGACGCGCGCGATATCCTCGGATTCACCGATCCGTTGCAGCGGCACACCGACGTACTGGCTCTGTAATTCCTCGCCTTCGCGGCCTGTCGGGTTGCCGAGGGTGGTGTCGACGCCACCGGGGTGCACCGAGCAGACTCGGATGCCCGCCGGCCCCAACTCGTACGCGAGGGATTTCGTCAACCCACGCACGGCCCATTTGCTGGCGGTGTAGGCGGCCAGACCGTTCACACCGCGCAGGCCGTCCACCGAAGAGATGTTGACAATAACACCGTGACCGGCTCTTTTCATCTCGGGCACAACAGTTTTGGCACCCAACAGGTTGCCGAGAACGTTGATGTCGAGCAGTCGTTCCGTCGCGGCAAGGTCGATGTCCTCGATCGGCGACCAGTGCATGACGCCCGCATTGTTCACGAGAATATCGATGCCACCGAACTGTGCGATGGTCGCCGCGGCCACGGTCGACCATGAATCCGCACTGGTCACATCGAGCGGTGCAAAGAACGCGGCATCGCCGAGTTCGTCGGCCAGTGCCCGCCCCTTGTCTTCCAGAACGTCACCGAGCACGACCCGCGCGCCTTCCTCGACGAACAGTCGAGCGGTCGCCTCACCCATGCCCTGCGCCGCGCCGGTAATGATCGCAACCTTGCTGTCGAGCCGTCCCATGATTGCCTCCGGATTATCTGGTAGTGCTGTTACGCCGGGCTTCCGGCACAACCCGACCGTCTCAGGTCGTATCGGTTACGAGAAGCTGTTTTCCCGATCAGCGGTTCGGTCGTAGCCCTGCAGCAGGCACATCGACAGAACAGGCTCGTCGTACCGGTCCTGGGGTTACCGCACACGTTCCCGGTCAGCCCCAGCGCGATTGGCCACCGTCCAGCGGAATGGTGGCACCACTGAGGTAGCCGGCGTCGTCGCTCACCATGAAAACCACGGCCCGGCCGATGTCGCTCTCCGCGTCTCCGATACGGCGAAGCGGAATACCCGCCTTGAACGCCTCGGCCTCCTCGGGATATTCGCCGATCCACCATTCCAGCGCGGGCGACAATGCATGCGGTGCAATGTTGTTCACCCGGATTCCGTCGACACCCCACTCACATGCGGCGGCGCGAGTCAGTGACCGCATGCCCTCTTTGATCGCCGCGTAGGCGCCGTAGTTGCTCGCATCCCAGCGCACTGCCGCAGACGAGACGAGATTGATGATCGATCCGCCGCCGCGCTCCTTCATGGACGGATAGCACGCGCGCATCAAACGCAGCATCGCCAGCGGGCCGGTGCTGAACGCGCGCTGGAAATCTTCGTCCTCGACCGACAGCAACGGACCTGGCTGGCAGTCGTTGGCGTTGTTCACGAGGATGTCGACGCCCCCGAAGTGAGTTGCCGTTCGGTCCACCGCACGCTGGACGTCGTCGACATTGCTCACATCGCACGGCACCGGAATCGCCTTACCGCCGTATGCCTCGATCTGCTCGACTGTGGCGGCGAGTTTGGCTTCGGTGCGACCGGCGACCGCGACCGCGGCACCCTCCTTGGCCAGCGCGTGTGCGATGCCCTGACCGATACCCTGACCAGCGCCGGTGATCAAGGCGATCTTCCCGTCAAGCTTTCCCATGGTGTCCCTGCTCTCGATGTCTGGTGGCGGACTGCGTGTATGTCACGCCGGAACCGACTTCGAAGTGTTCTGGACCACACTTCGGTGCGCGAGAGGAAATTCCGCCAGGCGAGATAATTCCGCTACCGCAGCGGACGCCACGGTCACCCGATGCGGCCGGACATGGCTGTTCGCGAGGCCGATGCCCTCTGCTCGACCGCCGAGTCCGAGGGCCACCACGCGGTCAGCGGTTGAGCAGGGCGCGCATTGCCTCGGCCGCGCCGCGAACCATCGTGTCGCGTGGGAAACCGCTGCGTTTGACGGCGGCCTTGTAGTTGCCGCCGGCGACCCACACGGGCCCGTCGGCCAGATGCTCGAGTCCTTCGCGGGCAACGTCCTCCGGTGCGGACACGAGCATGCCGGGAACGTCGAAGTTCAGGCCCGCGCGTTCCATCGCGGGGGTGCGAGTGACGCCGAGGACCAGTTCGAGCACGTCGACGCCGCACGGAGCCAGTTCGAGCCACAGACTTTCCGCGAACACCCGGCTGAATGCCTTCGACGCCGCGTAGATGCTCTGCTGCTCCGAACCCATGTACCCGGCGAGGGAGCCGAGCAGCATGATCCCGCCCCGGCCCATCTCCTTCATCCGCGCCCCGAACAGGTGCGCGAGTTCGATCTGCCGGTGCACGTTCAGGTCGATGACACCGCGGAAGCCGCCCAGGTCACCGGTGACGAACTCGTGGCCGTAGCTATTGGCCCCGGCGTTGAAGATGAACAGCCCGACCTCGAGGTCCGCGGTGGCGGTGCGAATCTGCTCGACCGCATCGTCGGCGAGCAGATCCAGTGCGAGCGTGCGTACTTCGACGCCGTGTTCGCGTGCCGCGACGGCGGTGTCCTCGAGCGGACCCGGCTTCCGGGCGATGAGAAGCAGATCGAATCCGGCACGGCCGAGCTCGTCGGCGAACGCCGCACCGACCCCTTCCGAACCACCGGCGATCACCGCCCACTTGCCGTAGCGGGCAATGTCGATGTGCAGGGGTTCGGTCATCACAATCCTTCGGTCATCGGGGCGGGTCGGCACCGGGATACTGCTATTGGAAGATCGGCCCGGGAATGGGTGCGTCGTCGAGGACCTCGATCAGTCCGTCGGCGGCGGCGCGGGTCAGGCTGTCCTCCATCGCCGAGCACGTGAGAACCGGCGCTCCCGGCCGACGCCCCGGCTCGGACGCGTTGCCGAACTCACGGCAACGACTACGCGCGTCGCTGTTCCACTGGACCTCGGTGTGCTCCCAGCTGTTCTTGCGCACCAGCACCTGTGCCTGGCATTCACTGCACCGCAGGGGTTGCATTCGTGTCCGCCTTCGCCGCACGGGCCGCCCTGGCGGCGACGTTCGCTTCGACTTCCTTCATCCATGCCGCCACGGGCCGTGTGGTGTCCATCTCGAACTCGAACCGGTCCGTCATCTCGGTGGTGACGTCGGCAGCGTCGACGTAGAACTGCTCGTACCAGCGGCGCAGCTGGTAGACCGGGCCGTCTTCCTCGCACAGCAACGGGTTTTCGATCCGGGTCTTGTTCTTCCAGATCTCGACGTCCTGCTCGAAACCGCGGGCGATGAACTCGCCGAACTGACGAGCGGTCGCGAGGGCGGAGTCCCCCTCGAGCCGATCGGACTTCTTGACGATCATCCCGTACATCAACACGAACTTGTCCGCCGACACCGGGTAGTGACAGTTGAGCAGCACCGACTCGACGTCGTAGCCCTCGTACCGGTACGTCAGGTCGTCGATCATGAAGGACGGGCCGAAGTACGACGCGGTGGACTCGTTGCCGAGCAGTTGCGGCTGGTCCGAATTGCTCGGGCGCATGTCGGCACGGGCCTGACCGCGCATGACCTGCGTCGCGACGTGACCTTCGAACACGTTCTTGAAGTAGTTCGGGAACGAGTAGTGCACATAGAAGAAGTGCGCCATGTCGACGATATTGTCGATGATCTCGCGGCAGTTGGTGTCGACCTCGGTGGTGTACCAGACCCAGTCGCTCCACTCGTCGCTCAGCGCGCCGTCGATGCGCGGGATCGCGAGTTCCGGCGGCGGGGGGTTGCCCTGCGGGTCGTGCCAGACGAACAGCAGCCCGTCCTGGTCGAGCACATGCCAGGCACGGGTCTTGGCGAGGGGCGGCACGCGGCGTGCGTAGGGAATGTTCGTGCACTTGCCCTTGCCGCCCCACCGCCAGTCGTGGAACGGACACGCGATGTCGTCGCCCTTGACCGTTCCCTGGCTGAGATCGCCGCCCATGTGCCGGCAATACCCGTCGAGAACCTTGAGTTCGCCGGCGGTGTCGGCCCAGACGACGAGCTTGGTTCCGAACGCCTCGACGGAGTGCGGCTTCCCGTCCCGGAAGGTTTCTGCCAACCCGAGGCAGTGCCAGCCGCGGGCGAAGCGGGTGGGAGCGGTACCGGCGACGATCTCGCGGATGTCGGAACTACCGGATGTTTCCAAGCTCACGGCTGGCCGTCCTTTCGGCAGTACTGGTCTGTGGAATCGGAAGTGCTACTGAGTTTTCCGTCGATATGCCATTCCTCGACGGACCTCACGGTAGGCGAGTTCGCCCCTGGTGGATCCGCCTTGTCCCACTCGGTGAGACCTGATCAGGACACCGGCGCGGGGAGCAGTGCCGCGCGACCGTTCGCGGTGAAGTCGCGCTCCAGGCCTGCTCGGGTGGGCTCGTCGAGCGGGACGTACTCGGCGGTGCGCGCGACACGCACGAAGACCGGGTCGTCGGTGTACCACGCGGCCGCCCGCAACGGCGCCTTGTCGATCTTGTTGCTGCCGGTCAGCGGAATGCGATCGGTGACCCGCACGAACCGCGGCCACCATTTGTCCCCCATGTCCGGTTGCGCGGCGAGGTCGCGACCGAAGGCGAGCGGGTCGAATACGACACCGAAGTCCAGTTCGACGACGCACATCACCTGATCGCCGGTCGTCGGGTCGGGCACCGCGAACACCGGGGCGGACAGAACACCGGGTAGGCGCGCGAGGATCCGCTCGACGGGTGCCGCCGCGAAGTTCTCGCTGTCGACACGCAGCCAGTCCGAGGCGCGCCCCGCGAAATAGAAGTAGCCGTCCGCGTCGCGATATCCGAGGTCACCGGTCCAGAAGTCCTTGCCGCGAATGCGATCCGCGACAGCGCTGGGATTGTTGTAGTAGCCCTCGAACGATGCGGCCGCACCGAGCGCGACGACCTGGCCGACCGCCGCCGGGTTGATCAGTCGGCCCGTCTCGTCGAATTGTGCGCGCGGACATTCGACCCCCGTGTTCTCGTCGAGGATCCGTGCGTCGGTGCCGCCGGCGGCGACACCGAGCGATCCGGCCGGAGTGTCGGACGTGCGGTTGATGCGCAGGACCCCTTCGCTCGAGCCGTAGCCTTCGATGACGGTGCAGCCGAAGCGCTCGGTGAACCGCGCGACGTCCACCTCGGATGCTTCGGTGCCGAACGCCACCTCGAGCGTGCCCGTGCGGTCGCGTGGATCCTCGGGCCGGTTCAGCACGTAGGACAGGGCACGGCCGACATAATTGACGAATGTTGCACCGTACCGGTGGATGTCGTCGGCGAACCGGCTCGCAGAAAACTTGCGGATGAGGCCGACGGTCGCACCGACCCGCATGGCGGTGCCCAGGTTGAGCATCACGGCGTTGCCGTGGAACAGCGGCATGCACAGATACGCCACCGAGTCGCGGCGCATGTGGGTCCGCTCGACGAGCACGTCGACGAGCCGCCCGAGACGACCCTGGGTGACGATGACCGCTTTCGGCCGACCGGTCGATCCGGAACTGAACAGAAGCAACGCGATGTCGTCGGCGGCGGGGGCCGTGTCGGGCAGCGCCGAACCGCGGTGCGGTTCGAGGAACGCCTCGTAACCCGGCGTGTCGATGTCGAGGATGCGGTCGGCGGGCAGTCCGTGGCCGGTGCCGTCGACGAGATGGGCGAGGCGCGATTCCGTGACGAGCAGGTCGACGTCGGCCTGACGGATGTCGTCGGCGATTTCCGGCCCGCTGCGGCTGGCATTGATGCCGACGACCACGGCTCCGGCGAGGGCGCCTGCTCCGATCCAGAACACGAAGTCCGGCACGTTCTCGAGCAGCACCCCGATGTGACGCTGCCGGTCGCTCGGTGCGGGTACCGCCGCGACGAGGGCCGCGGCACGGTCCGCACCGTGTTGCACCACCTCCGCCCAGGTCCACTGCCGGTCCTCGAATCGCACTCCGACCTTGTCGTCGCCCTCACGGGCCCGCACGACCGCGGCGAACGTCTCCACTGCTACCTCCAGATCGTCTGAACGCCCGAACGGGAACCGGTTGGGTTCGCGACGAGCCCGGCATGCACGCTAGGAACCCTCGAGGTGTCCATCGCCGCAGGTCTCACTCACCGGTACTCTCGAATGCCGCGGTAGACGGCGTGAGAGTCTTCCGGCACGAAATCCGGCGAAGGAGGGAGGTCCGCATGATCGTGCCACCCGACCCCCACCCCTATCTCGACCAACTCATCTCGCGTCTGACCGCCCGCGGCGGCGAGTTCGAGATCGTGATGGACGAGGTGCTCGGGGCGGCGATGCCGGTGATGCGCAACCGCGATCGGGCGGTCGCGGACCTGCTTGCGCGCTCGCACGAGTGGGGTGACCGAGAGTATCTCGTCACCGCGACGCGGCGGATCTCGTTCGCCGAGCACGCACGGGAGGCGTATGCGCTCGCGGCGGCATTGCAGCAGCTGCACGGTGTCGGCACCGGTGACCGCGTGGCGATCCTGTCGGCGAACCGGCCCGAGTGGGTGACCGCGTTCTGGTCGACACAGGCCCTCGGCGCGATCACGGTGGGATTGAACGCGTGGTGGGCGCAGCCCGAATTGGAGTTCGGGATCCGCAGTTCCGCGCCCCGGGTACTGTTCGTGGATGATCAGCGCGCCGAGGCGATCTCCGGTCTCGGCCTGCACGACACGGTCGTGCTGACTCTCGAGGAGGATCTGCCCCGGCTGATCGCCGAGTTCGCCGGTGCGCGACCACCGGCGCCGCGGGTCGACGAGGACGATCCGGCCGTCCTGCTCTACACGTCGGGTACGAGCGGCGAGCCGAAAGGCGCGTTGCATTCGCAGCGAAATCTTCTCGCGGTCACCGACTATCACCGATTCTCCGACGCGATCTGCGCGACGTGGAGCGGCGAGGTCTACGACCGTGACGTTCCGTGGGAGGCGCGGTTTCTGTTGACCTCGCCCCTGTGCCACATCACGAGTCTTCACAACACCATCGTTCCCCGCCTCGCCACCGGCAGCACCGTCGTGATGAACCAGGGATGGTTCGGCGTGCGCCGCGTACTCGAACTCATCGAGGTCGAACAGATCACCCATTGGAATGCGGTTCCGTCGATGGCTGCGCGGATGCTCGAGATCGAGGATCTCGATCGGTACGATCTGTCGTCGCTCATCCGGTTCACCCTGTCGTCGGAGCCGTCCTCCCCCGAGTTCAAGCAGCGTCTGCGCGAGAAGTTGCCGTTCGGCAGGCACACCGTCATCGACAGCTACAGCATGACCGAGTGCAGTACCTCGATTGCGGTGGCGACCACCAGGGAACTGGAGGAGTATCCCGGCACGGTGGGCCCGCCGATCATCACGGTCAGCATGGAGATCCGGGACGAACACGGTGGTTGGCTGCCCGACGGTCAGGCCGGTGAGGTGTGCGTGCGCAGCCCGTTCGTGATGCTCGGCTATTGGGACGATCCGGTCGCGACTGCGGCGGCGATCACCCCGGATCGGTGGCTGCGGACCGGCGACTTCGGGGTGATCGAGAACGGCAGGCTGCGCCTGCTCGGCCGGCGCGCCGATCTGATCCAGCAGAACGGCGAGGACATCTACCCGTCCGAGGTCGAGCGCGCGCTCGACGGACATCGTGCCGTGCGTGAATGCCTGGTCGGCGGCGCACCGCATCCGCAGTGGGGCGAGGAAGTGTGCGCGGACGTCGTTCTCGCGCCCGGTACCGTGGCGACGAAGGAAGAGTTCACGGCGTATCTCGCCGATCGGCTTGCGTACTTCAAGGTCCCCACCCGATGGCGGCTGACGCGAGATCTGTTGCCACGCAATACCACCGGAAAAATTATCCGGCGCGACCCGCTCGACGGCGGCTACTTCGCGGGCTGAGCCTGGATCGACCACCGCCATGTGCGGTCCTGTGCCCTGAAGCAGGCGTGTGCTAGTTTACCAAGCAATCGCTTGGTTTGGTACCGAAGTAAGGAACATGCCATGGGCATCACCTCCACCTCCGACGGCGCGGGGATCACCACGGTCACCGTCGACTACCCGCCCGTGAACGCCATCCCGTCCGCGGGCTGGTTCGAGTTGGCCGACGCCATCCTCGCCGCGGGTAAGGATCCCGAGACTCACGTGGTGATCCTGCGCGCCGAGGGTCGCGGTTTCAATGCCGGCGTCGACATCAAGGAGATGCAGGCCACCGAGGGCCACGGCGCCCTCATCGATGCCAACCGCGGCTGTGCGGCGGCGTTCAGTGCCGTCTACGACTGCGAAGTTCCGGTCGTCGTCGCCGTGGGCGGCTTCTGCGTCGGCGGCGGCGTCGGCCTGGTCGGCAACGCCGACGTCATCGTCGCCTCGGACGACGCAATCTTCGGTCTGCCCGAGGTGGATCGCGGCGCACTCGGAGCGGCCACGCACCTCGCCCGCCTCGTCCCGCAGCACATGATGCGGACGCTGTACTACACGGCCAGAAATGTCGACGCCCAGACGCTCAAGCACTTCGGCTCCGTGTACGACGTGGTCCCGCGCGCCGAACTCGACGAATGCGCCCGCAAGGTCGCCGGCGAGATCGCCAAGAAGGACACTCGGGTCATCCGGCGCGCCAAGGAAGCGATCAACCGCATCGACGTGATGGACGTGCACACCAGTTACCGGATCGAACAGGGCTTCACCTTCGAACTGAACCTCGCCGGCGTCGCCGACGAGCACCGCGACGAATTCGTCGCGACCGGCAAGCCTCGCGCGAACAAATAGGGAGAGAAAAACAGTGCGTGACAAGAGGATTACTCTCGACGAGGCGGTCGGGCAACTGCGCGACGGCATGACGATCGGCCTCGGCGGCTGGGGTTCGCGGCGCAAGCCCATGGCGTTCGTGCGTGCGATCCTGCGTTCGGATGTCAAGGACCTGACCGTCGTCACCTACGGCGGACCGGACCTCGGCCTGCTGTGCTCGGCAGGCAAGGTGAAGAAGGCCTACTACGGCTTCGTCTCGCTCGACTCGGCGCCGTTCTACGACCCCTGGTTCTCCAAGGCCCGCACCGAGGGCGCGCTCGTCGCCCGCGAGATGGACGAGGGCATGGTCAAGTGCGGCCTCGAAGCCGCCGCGGCGCGACTGCCGTTCCTGCCGATCCGTGCCGGCCTCGGCTCGGACGTGCAGAACTTCTGGGGCGACGAACTGAAGACCGTCGACTCCCCCTATGCCGATGCTTCCGGCAAGCACGAAACGCTCGTCGCGATGCCTGCACTGAACCTGGACGCCTCGTTCGTGCACCTGAATATCGGTGATGCGCACGGCAACGCCGGCTACCAGGGCGTCGACCCGTACTTCGACGACCTGTACTGCCTGGCCGCCGAAAAGCGGTTCGTCTCCGTCGAGAAGATCGTCGAGACCGAGCAGCTCGTCAAAGAGGTTCCGCTGCAACAGCTGATCCTCAACCGCATGATGGTCGACGGTGTCGTGGAGGCCCCGAACGGCGCCCACTTCACCCTCGCAGGCGAATCCTACGGCCGCGACGAGAAGTTCCAGCGGCACTACGCCGAGGCCGCCAAGACCCCCGAGTCGTGGCAGGCGTTCGTCGACCGGTTCCTGTCCGGGTCCGAAGACGACTACCAGGCCGCCGTCAAGACCTTCGCAGAGGAGCAGCAGGCATGACCTCCACCGACAACATCAGCAGTGACACGGTGACCCGGGCCGAGTACTGCGCGATCGCCTGCGCCGACATCTTCGCCGGCGCCGGCGAGATCATGGCCAGCCCGATGTCGACGATGGCGCAGATCGGCGCCCGCCTGGCCCGACTGACCACCGAGCCGGACCTGCTCATCACCGACGGTGAGGCGCTGATCTTCGCGGACACCCCCGCGGTCGGCCGCTCGGGCGCGATCGAGGGCTGGATGCCGTTCCGCAAGGTGTTCGACGTCGTCGCCTCCGGCCGCCGCCACGTCGTCATGGGCGCCAACCAGATCGACCGGCACGGCAACCAGAACCTGTCCGCGTTCGGCCCGCTGCAGCAGCCGACCCGGCAGATGTTCGGTGTTCGCGGCGCCCCCGGAAACACCATCAACCACGCCACCAGCTACTGGGTCGGCAAGCACAACAAGCGGGTGTTCTGCGACCAGGTCGACGTCGTCGCCGGCGTCGGCTGGGACAAGGTCGACCCGGAGAACCCGGCCTACCGGTTCCTCAACGTGTACCGCGTGGTCACCAACCTCGGTGTCTTCGACTTCGGCGGCGAGGGCCACACCTTCCGTGCGCTGAGCCTGCACCCGGGCGTCACCGCGGACGAGGTCGCCGAGAACACCTCCTTCGAGGTCGCCGGACTGGCCGAGGCCGGCGTCACGCGCGAGCCCACCGCCGAGGAACTGCGCATCATCCGCGAGGTTCTGGACCCGAAGAACTTCCGTGACCGCGAGGTCTCGGCGTGAGCACCCCCCGCTTGAACACCCCGCTGACGAAGCTCGTCGGCATCGAGCATCCGATCGTGCAGACCGGCATGGGCTGGGTGTCCGGCCCGCGTCTGACCGCGGCCACCTGCAACGCCGGCGGTCTCGGCATCCTCGCGTCGGCGACGATGACGTACGACGAACTCGAGGTCGCGGTCAAGAAGACCAAGCAGCTCACCGACAAGCCGTTCGGCGTCAACATGCGCGCCGACGCATCCGATGCCGGGCAGCGGTGCGATCTGCTGATCCGCGAGGGCGTCAAGGTCGCCTCGTTCGCGCTGGCACCGAAGAAGGACCTGATCGCCAAGCTCAAGGACAACGGCATCATCGTGGTCCCGTCGATCGGCGCCGCCAAGCATGCCGTGAAGGTCGCCTCCTGGGGCGCCGACGCGGTGGTCGTGCAGGGCGGTGAGGGCGGCGGTCACACCGGTGGTGTCGCGACGACGCTGCTGCTGCCGTCCGTTCTCGACGCGGTCGACATCCCGGTGATCGCCGGCGGCGGGTTCTTCGACGGCCGCGGTCTGGCCGCGGCGCTCGCATACGGCGCCTCCGGTGTCGCGATGGGTACCCGCTTCCTGCTCACCAGCGACTCGGCGGTGCCGGATTCGGTGAAGCAGCAGTATCTTTCGCGTGGATTGCAGGACACCACCGTGTCCGTCAAGGTCGACGGTATGCCGCACCGCGTCCTCAACACCGATCTCGTCAACTCGCTCGAGAAGTCCAGTTATGCAAAGGGACTCATCGCAGCGACGAAGAACGCGATGAAGTTCAAGTCGATGACCGGCATGAAGTGGTCGACGCTCGCCAAAGACGGCCTGGCGATGAAGAAGTCGGGCGACCGGACGTGGCAGCAGATCATCATGGCCGCCAACACCCCCATGCTGCTCAAGGCCGGACTGGTCGAAGGCAATACAGAGGCTGGTGTGCTGGCATCCGGTCAGGTGGTCGGGATGATCGACGACCTGCCGAGCTGCCGGGAACTGATCGACCGGATCGTGACCGAGGCCGTCGAACGTATCGACGCACTGTCGGCGCTGCGGTAGGTCGCCGAGTTCACGAGCGCCGTTCCGCCCTCACCGGGGCGGGGCGGCGCTTCGTCTTTTCCGGGTACGTCGAATCTCCGGGGTCGTCGAATCTGCGGGGTCGTTGACCGCCCACACCGGCCGGGTTACGTTCTTTCGGGGTTTTCACCGTCGACAGGGGGATTCCGGGTGAAGAGACGATTTTTGCGTGGCGCGATCGCATCGCTCGCAGTCACCGCCACCGTCACCACCGCGATGTGCACCGCAGCACCGGTCGCGGGCGCCGATCCGTCCGGCGGTACCGACGCACTCGCCTGGCAAGCCGCCGTCGATGCCCCCGACGCGTATCCGAACACCGCCGTCGACTGGGACGTGCCCATCACCATGAGCGACGGCACCGTTCTCCGCGCCAATGTCTTCCGGCCTGCGGACGCGAACGGTGTGCCGATCGCCGACCCGACCCCGGTGGTCCTCAACCTCACGCCCTACACCAAGCTGATTTCCACGCTGGCGACCGTCGTGGGCGACGATCCCACGTTCGCGCCACTGGTCGAGAACCTCGGCGACATGCTGAACTTCGCGGCGCCGTTCGACGGGGTCACCGAACTCGCGAAAACGACCGGCGGCGGGTTCGTCCAATCCTTCGGACTCAACCGTGACCTGGTGCAGAACGGCTACACCCAGGTCATCGTCGACGTCCGAGGGACGGGCTTCTCCCAGGGCGAATGGCAGATGCTCGGCCCACGCGAACAACAGGACACCGTCGAGGTCGTCGACTGGGTGTCGCAGCAACCGTGGTCGAACGGTCGCGTCGGTACCAGCGGTGTGTCCTATTCGGCGATCAACCAGATCCAGGGAGCGGGCCTGCAACCGGCCGCACTCGACGCGGTGTTCGCGATCGAACCGGGCAACGACCTGATCCGGGACATCGTCGGTACCGGTGGCGCCCTCGGCATCGGATTCATGCCGATGTGGCTCACCCTGGTCAACGGCCTCAAGTGGATTCCCGACGTGCAGTCGCTCGTCCGGGGCGACTTCGACGCACAGTGGCTGCGCGACCGACTCGCCGACCCCGCGACCAAGATCCCGGAACTCGTCGAAGCGATCACCTCCCCCACCATCGAAGGGGTCTCCCCCGAGGCGCTCGCGGTCGCCCAGGACGGCCCGTTCTACCAGGACCGCACCGCGAATCTCGAGTCGATCGAGGTTCCCAGCTTCGTATTCGGTGGCTGGCACGACATCTTCGCCAACAGTGAGCCGGAAATCTACAATCGGATCCCGGTCCCGCCCGGCGAGAAGCAATTGATGATGGGCGACGGCTACCATGCCGTGGCGGGCATCGATTTCGGAAAGCCAGGCTACCCTCCGAAACTCGGCACACTCCAGCGTGCGTGGTTCGACCACTGGCTCAAGGACATCGAGAACGGCGTCGAGGACTACGGCCCGGTGACGCTCTACCAGCAGGGCGGCGGCTGGACCACCACCGACCAGTTCCCCCGCGCCGGTGCGCAATTCGAGAAGTTCTATCTGTCCGGCGCATCGAGCGGTACCGCCGGACATGCCGTCTTCGACGGCACACTCACCCCCGAAGCACCGACCGGAAACCAGGATCTGACGGTCGCGCCGGGGCTGCGCGGATTCTGCTCACGCGAGTCCGCTGTCGGCACGGCCGGAATCACGGTCCTGCTGGGTTCGAACTGCACCAAGGACGCCCGGTTCAACGAGGCAGAGGGCTTGACCTTCACCAGCGCCCCGGTCGCCGAACCGACGGAGATTTCCGGCGGTGTCAACGTGCACCTGAACACCGTTCTCGATGCCCCCGACGGCTTCTGGTCGGTGACCGTGAACGACGTGGCGCCGGACGGCCGCTCCACGGTCCTGACGTCCGGCTCGCTCGTCGCCTCGCTCCGCAGCATCGACGACTCCCGCAGCACGTTCACCCCGTCCGGCGACTACGCGAACGCGGTCCCCCATCTGACACTCGATACCCGTCAGGTTGTGCAGCCCGGGGTGCCCACCCAGCTCGACATCTCCACGGTGCTCACCGATGCGATCCTGCAGCCGGGGCACCGGCTCCGGATCAACGTGTATGCGTCGAGTGTGCCGCGGTCGCTGCCGCTGGGTCCGATGCTGCGCGACAGTGGACTGAAGCCGCAGCACATCCGGCTCGATCCCACCGCACCGAGTTTCGCGTCCGTGCAGATCGTGCGTTGACCGGCTTCCGGGACGCTCATCGCATTCGGGTGCCGAGCATTCGGGTGCCGAGCATTCAGGTGCCGAGCATCCCGAGGAGGGCGTCCAGGCACAGTCGCCGTAGTTGTACGCGGGTGACCGTGGGACGGTCCAGCCAGTCGATGCACACCGTCCGCACGAACGCGATCCAGCCGCGCACCGCCACCGCAACGAGTTCCCGATCGGCCGCCGACGGTGCCAGTGCTTCGACGATCCGCCGCTGCTGCACATCGAGTTCCGCATCGACGATGCTGCGGATGCCGGCATCGGCGGATGCGGCACCGCGGTTGACTGCCAGGACTCCCTGCGCGTGGGATTCGATGTACGCCAGGTAGGCGTCGAGCCCCGCCGCGATCCGGTCGTGGACCGACAGCGCCGGATCGGGTTCGGTGACGGCGAGCAATCGGTCCGATTCGCGTTGGACGACCGCGGCGATGAAGTCCCGCTTGGTCGGAAAGTAGTGGTACATCAGGCCCCGTGACACGCCTGCGAGGGTCGCGACTTCCTCGATGCGCACATCGGTGTAGGCGTGTTCCGAGAACAGCCGGGCACCGATGTCGAGCAGTTCGGTGCGCCGCTGATCGGGGGCGAGCCGTCGACGGGGAGATGCCATGGCCGTCAATGTACGTCTTGACAGTGCCGCGTCCGGGCGTAGCGTAGCTACTGTACGTCGATTCAATAAGGGTTCGGATTCGAGAACGTTCGACTGTCCGGGGGACGAACAATGGCCGTGGCCACATCGCATGTGTTCGAGACCGAGATCCCGCATCCGCCGTGGCGGATCCCCCTCCTCGGCGACGCACTGGGCATGTCCCTGCGCACACCCGTGCAGAATTCGATGGAAATGCACCGTCGGCTCGGCCCGGTCTTCGAACGGCGCCCGTTCGGCATGCGGTTCGTGTTCGTCTGCTCGGGCGAACTCACCGCCGAACTGTCCGACGACCACCGCTTCGCCAAACATCTCGCTCCCGGAGTCGAAGCGCTACGCAGCCTCGCCGGCGACGGCCTGTTCACCGCGTTCAACGACGAACCGAACTGGCGTCGCGCGCACGAACTGCTCGCCCCGGCCTTCACCCAGTCCGCGATGCGCTCGTACCACTCGACGATGCTGGCGGTGACCGACGATCTGCTCGCGCACTGGGATCGCCGCGCCATCGACGGTGGCCGCGTGGATGTGGCGGCCGACATGACAAAACTGACCCTGGAGACGATCGGCCGAACCGGGTTCAGTCATTCGTTCTCGCCGTTCGAGCGGGAGCGTCCGCACCCGTTCGTCGACGCGATGGTCGGCGCACTCGGATTCTCGCAGCGCAGCGCACTACGGCAACTTCCGGTCGTCGGACACCACCTGTATCCCGCCGCGAAACGGAAATACGACCTGGACCGCGCTCACCTGCACGGCGTCGTCGACGACGTGGTACGGACCCGGCAGGCCGCCGGTCCTACCGGGCACGACGATCTGCTCGAGCTGATGCTCCGAGCGGCGCGGGAGAACGATCCGAACCGCATCGACGACGAGAACATTCGCAACCAGGTACTGACCTTCCTGGTAGCTGGGCACGAAACAACGTCCGGTGCACTGTCTTTCGCGCTCTACTATTTGATGCGCAATCCCGAGGTGTTCGCCCGCGCACGGGCCGAGGTCGACGCGGTGTGGGGCGACGACATCCCGGCGTTCGAGCGGGTCGCGAAACTACGCTACGTGCGACGCGTGCTCGACGAAGCGCTCCGGCTGTGGCCGACTGCGCCCGCCTACGCCCGCGAGGCCCGGGCGGACACCCTGCTCGGCGGGCGATACCGACTGCGGCGCGGCGACTGGGTGCTCGTGCTGCTCCCCGCGGTGCACCGCGACCCGCAGGTATGGGGCCCCGACGCCGAGACGTTCGACCCGGATCGCTTTCTACCGGAACGGGTTCGGTCGCGGGCAGCGCACGTGTACAAGCCGTTCGGCACCGGCGAACGCGCCTGCATCGGACGACAGTTCGCGCTGCACGAGGCCACCCTCGTTCTGGGAAGTCTGGTGCGCCGCTACGATTTCGATCTCGATCCGGGCTACCGACTGCGGATCGCCGAACGTCTCACCCTGATGCCGCAGGGCCTGTGCCCCACGGTGTCGCCGCGCGTCCGCTGACCGTCCGAAACGTCAACTGCGCGCCGCGATACGCGCCTGCACCTCGGGCCTGCGTAACGGCGGAACGGTCGCCGGGGGCTGCCGCCGATCCGGCAGGACCGCGAGAAGTCGTGCGGTGGTCGCGGCAACCTCGACGACCGCCTGCTCGAATTGGTCGCGGGTGGCATCGGACAGCTTGTGAACGCCACTGACCTTGCGAACGTACTGTCGTGCGGCGGCTTCGATCTCCGCTTCGGTCGCGGCAGGCTCGAGGCCGCGCAACTCGGTGATGTTCCGGCACATGCCTCCGAGGGTAGTCCCGTTCGGCCGCGCCGACACCGCCTCGCGCGATATGGGTGGACGGCCCGAATTCGCCGTAAGGTCCTGACCGTCCCACTCCGGCAGACCCCCTTCTGACCGATCCCTCCGAAAGGATCCGAATGAGAGCCCGATATGTGAGTGTTGCCGCAGCGGTGTTGTCCACCGCGGCGATCTTCGTGACCACGCCCGGCGTCGCCGGTGCCGCCGCGACCGCGGACGTCGTCCCGGGACGGGCACGGGTGATTGTGACCGTGCACGGTGTTCCGGTCCATCCGGAAAGCTGCCGGGTCGATCCCGACAGGGACGGCCACACCCAGAGCCTGCCGCTGGAACCGTCGGGCCGGATGGTCGCGCACAATGTGACGCCCGGTTCGAGGCACGTGCTGGTGTGGTGCCCGGACGGCGGCGTCATCTTCGACGGATTCGTCGAGGTCCTGCCGGCCGATCCGGTGGCCGACGTCATCGACACGGTGTTCCGCACCGCGGGCAGCAGCGACCGGGTCACCGATCCGACGCTGCGATAGCCGAGACGAGCGGTGTCCGCCCTGCCCCGATACCGGGAAGGACGGGCACCGCTCGTGTCGTGTCGTGCGTATCAGGCGTCGAGACGCTCGATGATGGTGACATTGGCGGTGCCGCCACCCTCGCAGATGGTGAGCAGGCCGTAGCGGCCGCCGGTGCGCTCGAGTTCGTTGAGCAGGGTCGCCATCAGCTTGGTGCCGGTCGCGCCGAGCGGGTGACCGAGGGCGATGGCGCCGCCGTTGACGTTGACCTTCGCCGGATCGGCGCCGATCTCCTTGATCCACGCGAGCACGACGGGCGCGAACGCCTCGTTGATCTCGACGAGGTCGATGTCGTCGATGGTCAGGCCGGTCTTCGCGAGCGCGTGCTGGGTCGCCGGGATCGGTGCCGACAGCATGAAGATCGGGTCGTCGCCGCGGGCGCTCATGTGGTGGATGCGGGCACGAGGCTTCAGCCCGTGTTTCGCGACGGCCTCACCGGACGCGAGCAGCAGGGCGCTGGCGCCGTCGGAGATCTGGCTGGCGACGGCAGCGGTCATCTTGCCGCCCTCGACGAGCACGTTCAGCCCGGCCATCTTCTCCAGGCTCGTCTCACGCGGACCCTCGTCGACGGTCGCGTCCCCGAGCGGAACGATTTCGTTGTCGAAGCGACCTGCCGCGATCGCGGCCTTCGCACGCTCGTGGCTCTGCAACGCCCACTTCTCGAGGTCCTCGCGGCTGATGTCCCACTTGTCGGCGATCATCTCGGCGCCCTTGAACTGGGACACCTCCTGGTTGCCGTACCGCTCGGTCCAGCCTTTCGACTCGGCCGTGGGGGTGGAGAATCCGAACTGGTCGCCGACGATCATGGCCGCCGAGATCGGGATCTGGCTCATGTTCTGGACGCCGCCCGCGACGATCAGGTCGGCGGTGCCGGCGAGGATCGCCTGCGCGCCGAACTGGATGGCCTGCTGGCTCGAACCGCACTGACGGTCGACCGTCACACCCGGCACGTGCTGCGGCAGTCCCGCTGCCAGCCACGACATGCGGGCGATGTTGCCCGCCTGCCCGCCGACGGCGTCGACGCAGCCGAACACGACATCGTCGACGTCGGACGGATCGATGCCGGTGCGCTCCACCAGCGCCTTGATGATGTGCGCGCCCAGGTCGATCGGGTGGACGCCGGCCAGACCACCGTTCTTCTTGCCGATCGGAGTACGCACCGCATCGACGATGTAAGCCTCGGTCATGTTTGCTCCTATGCGGATTCGGGTCCCGACAGGCCGTCGAGGACGATGCTGAGGTACTGCTGTGCCACGTGGTCAGCGGTGATTGTTCCGCCCGGTCGGTACCAGCGCACCGCGACCCACACGGTGTCGCGCAGGAACCGGAAGGCGAGTTCGACGTCGACGTCGGGGCGGAAACTTCCGTCCTCGACACCACGGTCGATGACACCGACCCACAGGTCGCGGAATTCGGTGTTGAGTTCGGCGATGTACGCGAAACGCTCGTTGCCGACGAGGTGCTTCGCCTCGTCCTGGTAGATCGCGACCGCGGCGTGGGACTTGTCGATCGACTCGTACGAGGCGGTGATGAGCGACTCGAGGGTCGCGCGGGAGCCGAGGCCTGCAGCGACGATCTTGCGGTAGCGGCCGAACAGGTCGTCGAGGAATCCCCGGAGGATCTCGTCGACCATCGACTCCTTCGAATCGAAGTGGTGATAGAGACTTCCCGACAGGATTCCGGCCGCGTCGGCGATGTCGCGGACAGTGGTCGCGCGGACGCCGCGCGAGGCGAACAAGCCTGCGGCGATGTCGAGCAGTTCGGTGCGGCGTCCGGACTTTCCAGCGGTGTCGTCACGGGGTGGAGTCATAGGCACATCCTTTCGCGGCCGTGTGCCTTTTGGGCTCTTGGGGAGGCCCAAAAGGCACACGGGCGGTTCACGCCCGCTGTGACGAAATCGAGACGACCTCGCCGGTGAGGTACGTGGTGTAGTCGCTGGCGAGCATGGCGATGGTTGCGGCGATTTCCCACACCTCCGCGGCCCGCCCGAATGCTTCACCTGCCGCGAGTCGGTCGAGCAGTTCCTCGCTGGTGACCTTCGCGAGGAACGCGTGCCGTGCGATGGACGGGGCCACAGCGTTGATACGCACGCCGTATTCGGCGGCTTCGATGGCGGAGCAGCGGGTCAATGCCATGACACCGGCCTTCGCGGCCGCGTAGTGCGCCTGTGAATGCTGGGCACGCCAGCCGAGCACCGAGGCGTTGTTCACGAGGACGCCGTTGTGCTCGACCGACTTGAAGTAGCGCAGTGCCGCGCGGGTGGCTCGGAACGTGCTGGTGAGGGTGATGTCAAGGACACGATCCCACTGCTCGTCGGTCATGTCGACGACGGGGGTTTCACCCCCGAGACCGGCGTTGTTGACCAGCACGTCGATACGGCCGAGTTGGTCCGCGGCACCCGCGATCAGGGCGTCGACCTGCTCGGTGGACGAGACATCGCACACGATCGAGGTGACCTGCTGCTCCGGGAACTCGGCGGCCAGCTTCTCGACGGTCTCCGCGAGACGCCGTTCGTGGAAGTCGGACACGAGCACGTCGCCGCCTTCGAGCAGCGCGCGTCGCGCGGTCGCGAAGCCGATGCCGGTGCCCGCGGCGGCGGTCACGACGACCTTCTTGCCTGCGAGCAGGCCGTGGCCGGGGGTTTCGACGGGAACTTCGGCAAGGGGTGAGGTGGTCACGGGCGTGCCTCTCGGGGAAGGCCGAGCACCCGCTCGGCGATGATGTTGCGCTGGATTTCGTTGGATCCGCCGTAGATGGTGTCGGCGCGGGTGAACAGGAACAGCCGCTGCCATTCGGCGAGTTCGAGGTGTTCGGGGTCGGTGATCACGGACGGGACGCCGGCATGATCGCGGTCCGGGCCGACGAGCGAGGCGGCGCCCTGCACATCCATCGCGAGTTTGCCGAGGTCCCGATGCCAGTTGGCCCAGAACAACTTCTGAACCGATGCCTGGCCCGGGTCTGCGTTGTCGAGAGTGCGGACGGCATGGGCGCGCATGACGCGCAGGCCGATCCTGGCTCGAGTGATGCGTTCACGGATGTGCGGGTCCTTCATCGCACCGGACGCTTGCGCGAGGTCGACGACACCGTCCAGTTCGCGGGCGAATCCGATCTGCTGGCCGAGGGTGGACACGCCACGCTCGAAGGTCAGCAGTGCCATCGCGACCTTCCATCCGTCGCCGGGCGCGCCGACCACGAGGTCGGCGGCGGTGACCGCGTCGTCGAAGAACACCTCGTTGAATTCGGAGGTGCCGGTGAGCTGCTGGATGGGCCGGACGGTGACACCGGGCTGATCCAGCGGTACGAGCAGGAAGCTCAGTCCCTGATGGCGGGTCGAGCCCGCCTCGGTGCGGCACACCACGAACGCCCACTGTGCGACGTGCGCGAGGGACGTCCACACCTTCTGGCCGTTGATCACCCACTTGTCGCCGTCGAGGCGCGCGGTGGTCGAGACGTTGGCGAGGTCGGATCCGGCGCCGGGTTCCGAGTAGCCCTGGGCCCACAGTTCGGTCACGTTGCGGATGCCGGGCAGGAATCGCTTCTTCTGATCGTCGGTTCCGAACGCGATGAGCGTCGGTCCGAGCAACTCCTCACCGAGGTGATTGACCCGGGCGGGCGCGTTCGCCTCGGCGTACTGCTGATGGAAGATCACCTGCTGTTCGAGGGTGGCGCCGCGTCCGCCGTGCTCGGTCTGCCACCCGATGCAGGTCCATCCGGCGGCGGCCAGATGCCTGTCCCAGGCGAGCCGCTGCTCGAAGAATTCGTGCTCGCTTCCGGGGCCGCCCTTGCCTCTGAGCTCGGCGAATTCGCCGGTCAGGTTCTCGTCGAGCCACCCGCGGACGGTGGCCGCGAACTCTGCGTTCTCGGGACTCTCGCTCTGATCCACGTCTGTACGATAACCTACCAAGCAATTGCTAGGTAGGGAGCTCAGTGACCGCACATCCGAGAACCACGCCCGCCGCCCTGGACCGCGCCGTCGGCAGCCACGCCGACCGGCCCGCCATCGCCGACGGCGACCACCGACTGACCTTCGCACAATTGCGCGACCAGGTCCGGGACTTCGCCGCCGCGCTCGTCGCCAGTGGCGTCGAACCGGGAGCCCGCGTCGTCCTGTGGACCCCGAACACATACCACTGGATCGTCGCCGCCCTCGGTACGCACTGGGCCGGCGGCGTCCTCGTCCCCGTCAACACGCGCTACACCGGCGCCGAGGCCGCCGACATCGTCGAACGCGTGCACGCCGCGGCGCTCGTCGTCGCCGGTGATTTTCTCGGCGCCGACCGCTACACCCAACTGCGGACTGCCGCACCGGAGCTACACATCCCACTCGTCGTTCGGGTTCCGCTGGGCGGCAACGACAATCCCACGGACGACATGCAGGACTGGGACGATTTCCTCGCCCACGCGACCGATCCGGCGCGCGTCGAAGCCGACGCGAGGGCCGCCGCCGTGGAACCCGACGACATCTCCGACATCCTGTTCACCTCGGGCACCACCGGCCGCAGCAAGGGCGTGCTCAGCGCGCACCGGCAGACACTCGGGGTCGCGCACGGCTGGGTCGAGTGCGCCGAGCTGACCGAGAACGACAACTACCTGATCATCAACCCGTTCTTCCACACGTTCGGATACAAGGCCGGCATCGTCACGTGCCTGCTGGCAGGCGCGACCATCATCCCGATGGCCGTGTTCGACGTGGAGAAGGTCATGGCGATGGTCTCGACCGAGCAGATCAGTGTGCTGCCGGGCGCACCGACGATCTACCAGAACATCCTCGATCATCCCCGCCGCGGCGACTACAACCTGAGCAATCTGCGTCTCGCCGTCACCGGTGCCGCCCCGGTGCCAGTCTCCCTCGTCGAACGCATGCAGAACGAACTGAGCTTCGACGCGGTGATCACCGCGTACGGCCAGACCGAAGCGGTCGTCGCAACGATGTGCCGCACCGACGACGACCCCGTCACCGTGTCCACCTCGTCCGGACGCGCGACCGCAGACTTCGAGGTCCGCATCGGCGACCACGGCGAGATTCTGCTGCGCGGCCCCAACCTGATGCTCGGCTACCTCGACGATCCCGAGGCGACCGCCAAGACGATCGACGCCGACGGCTGGCTGCACACCGGCGATGTGGGCACCCTCGACGAGCGCGGATACCTCGACATCACCGACCGTCTCAAGGACATGTACATCAGCAACGGGTTCAATGTGTACCCCGCCGAGATCGAGGCGGCATTGCTTCGTCTTCCTGGCGTCAGCGAGGTCGCCGTGATCGGTGTACCCGACGAACGCGCCGGCGAGGTCGGTTACGCCGTCGTCGCCACCCTCGACGGCCACGAGCTGACCGAGGACGACGTCCTGGCGTACGCCAAGGAAAACCTCGCCAACTTCAAACGTCCCCGGTCGGTACTGTTCGTCGATCACCTGCCCCGCAATGCATCCGGCAAGGTCCTGAAGAACGAGCTGCGTGAGGAGCAGTCATGACAGTCCCATTCGAGCCCGATGTCGTCACCTACGAAGTCCGTGACGGTGTCGCGATCGTCACTCTCAACCGCCCGGACTACCGGAACGCGCAGAACTCGGTGATGACCTACGCTCTCGACGCCGCGTTCGAGAAGGCCGTCCAGGACGACGACGTGAAGGTGATCGTCCTCGCCGGCAACGGCAAGCACTTCTCGGCCGGCCACGACCTGGGCACCCCGGGACGCGACCATCACGTGCACTACGACAACAAGGCCGTCATGTGGTGGGACCACGTCGACAAGCCGGGTGGCGACCAGCGGTACGCCCGCGAGATGGAGGTCTACCTCGGGATGTGCCGCCGCTGGCGGGAGATCCCCAAGCCCACCATCGCGTCGGTGCAGGGCGCCTGCATCGCCGGTGGCCTGATGCTCGCGTGGGTGTGCGACCTGATCGTCGCATCCGAGGACGCGTTCTTCTCCGATCCCGTGGTGCGCATGGGCATTCCGGGCGTCGAATATTTCGCGCATCCCTGGATTCTCGGGACCCGGTTCGCGAAGGAAATCCTCTACACCGGTGACCGATTCGGCGCGCAACGCGCGTACGAGGTCGGCATGGTCAGCCGGGTGGTGCCGCGCGAGGACCTCGAATCCGAAACCCTCGCCCTCGCCGGACGCATCGCCGAGATGCCGCGCTTCGGCCTGGCACTGACCAAGCGTGCCGTCAACCAGTGTGAGGACCAGATGGGTATGCGCAACGGTATGGACTCGGTGTTCGGCCTGCACCACTTCGCGCATTCCTACAACGCCGAGGTCGGTACCGATTCGCTCGGCGGCATGAACGCCAAGTCGATGGCCGCGAGCGCACGCCCGGTCGAAGGGAGCAAGTAGTGGACCTCGAACTCGACCCCGGGACCGTCGCCTTCCGCGACGAGGTACGGGCGTTCCTCGCCGAGAACGTCCCGAAGACCCCGCTGAAGTCGATGGACACCGCGGAGGGCTTCGAAGAGCATCGCGAGTGGGAACGCACGCTCGCCGACGCCCGACTGTCGGTCGTCTCCTGGCCTGAATCGCTCGGTGGCCGCGATGCCACCCTCGAGCAGTGGGTGGTGTTCGAGGAGGAGTACTACCGCTCGGGCGCACCCGGACGGGTCAGCCAGAACGGCATCTTCCTGCTCGCCCCCACCCTGTTCGAGCACGCGAAGCCCGAGCAACTCGCCCGCATCATGCCGCGCATGTCCCGCTCCGACGACATCTGGGCGCAGGCCTGGTCCGAACCGGAGTCCGGCAGCGACCTCGCGTCGCTGCGCTCGACCGCCACCAAGGTCGACGGCGGCTGGCTGCTCAACGGCCAGAAGACGTGGAGTTCACGCGCGTCGTTCGCGGACATGGGCTTCGGCCTGTTCCGCTCCGACCCGGAAGCGCAGCGGCACAAGGGAATCACGTACTACATGTTCGATCTGCGCGCCGACGGCGTGACGGTCCGCCCGATCGACCAGCTCGACGGTGAGCCCGGTTTCGCCGAGATCTTCCTCGAGAACGTGTTCGTCCCGGACGATCCGGCGAACCCCGGCGAGTCCGGCGTGATCGGTGAGGTCAACGCAGGCTGGCGCGTCGCGATGAGTACCGCCTCCAACGAGCGTGGGCTGTCGCTGCGCTCCCCCGGCCGCTTCCTCGCCGCCACCGACCGACTCCTCGACCTGTACAAGGAATCGCCGCGGCACGGCGACAGCGCGCTGATCGGCAAGGTCGCCGACGCCTGGATCGGCTCGCGCGCCTACGAACTGTCCACGTGGGGCACCGTCACCCGCCTCGCGAACGGCGGGCAACTCGGCGCCGAATCGTCGATCAACAAGGTGTTCTGGTCCGAGTGGGACATCGCCACCCACGAGACGGCCCTCGAACTGCAGGGCCCCTACGCGGAGGTCGTCGACGGCTGGACCGACGGCTACCTGTTCTCGCTGTCGGGACCGATCTACGCCGGTACCAACGAAATCCAGAAGAACGTCATCGCCGAGCGACTGCTCGGCCTCCCGAAGGGCGACCGATGAGATTCGCACTCGATGAGTCCCACGAGGACTTCGCGTCGAGCATCGACGCGCTCCTCACCAAGTCCGACATGCCCGCCGTCATCCGGGCCTGGAACACCGGAGACACCGCCGCCGGCCTGAAGGTGTGGCAGCGCCTCGCCGAGACGGGCGTCAACGGACTGCTCGTGCCCGAGGAGCACGACGGTCTCGGCGCCGACGCCGTCGACCTCGTCGTCGCCGTCGAACAACTCGGCCGTCACGCCGTGCCCGGCCCGGTTGTCGAAACCATCGCCGTCGCACCGGCATTGCTCGGTGCGGTTGCCCCGGACCGACTCGCTGCGCTCGCGGCCGGTTCCCTCGCGACCGTCGCGGCGGCGCCACACACCCCGTTCGCGGTCGACGCCGACGTCGCCGACCTCGTGCTCACCGTCTCCGGCGGTACCGTCTCGACCGGCACCGCCGGTGAGCAGCACGAGTCGGTGGATCTGGCGCGGCACCTGTTCGAGGTAACCGCCGCAGAAGCCCTCGGCACCACCGCATTCGACGCCGCCTTCGATCTCGGCGCCCTCGCCACCGCCGCCCAACTGCAGGGACTCGGGAAAACCCTGCTCGACACCACCGTCGAATACGCGCAGCAGCGCAAGCAGTTCGGTCGCGTCATCGGCTCCTTCCAGGCGATCAAGCATCACCTGGCCGAGGTCGCGGTGGCCCTCGAGATGGCCCGACCACTGTTGCACGGAGCGGCTCTCGCCGTCCGCGACGGCCTGCCCACCGCGTCGCGCGACGTGTCGGCCGCGAAGGTCGCGTGCGGCGACGCCGCCTACCTCGCCGCACGGGTCGCGCTGCAGGTACACGGCGCCATCGGCTACACCCAGGAACACGACCTGTCGTTGTGGATCACGAAAACCCGCGCGCTCGTCACCGCCTGGGGCACACCGGATGTCCATCGAACCCGCATCGTCGCGGCCCTCGAGAGCGGGGTGACGTTATGACGTTCGAGACGGAAGACCGCGCCGCACTGCGCGAATCGGTGCGCAGCCTCCTGGCGAAGCACTCCGATTCCGCGGCCGTCCGCAAGGCCATCGACACCGCCGACGGCTACGACCCCGAACTGTGGTCGCGGCTCGTCGAGCAGGTCGGTGTCGCGGCGCTGGCGATCCCCGAGGAGTACGACGGTGTCGGTGCGTCGCTCGCCGAAACTCACGTGGTGCTCGAAGAACTGGGCCGGACCCTGACGCCGTCGCCGATGCTCGGTTCCGCGGTGCTCGCCGCGCAGGCGCTGCTGCTGTCGGGTGACACCGACGCGTGTAGCCGGCTGCTGCCGGGTATCGCGGCCGGCGAGATCACCGCGGTCTGCTGGGCATCCGAGTCCGGTTGGAATACGCCGGGTGCGACTGCCACTGGCGACTCACTCACCGGCACAGCGCATTACGTACTCGGCGGAGATGTCGCGACCACCCTCCTCGTCGTCGCTGCCGACGGCACGGGCGTGGCACTGTTCGAGGTGGACCCGGCCGCCGACGGCGTCGAGCGTCGCCGGGTGCCCGCCATGGATCCGACGCGGTCGCTGGCGCGGGTGTCGTTCACCGGTGTTACCGGCCGTCGCCTGTCCGCACCGGACGATCTGCTCGCACGGTTGACGACAGTTGCGCTCATCGCGCTGTCGGCCGAGCAGGTGGGCGCGGCGCAGGCCGCGCTGGATCTGACCGTCGAATACGCGAAGAACCGCAAGCAGTTCGGTCGCGTCATCGGCTCGTTCCAGGCGCTCAAGCACCGCATGGCCGACATGTACGCACTGGTCGAGACCGCACGGTCGATGTCGTACGCGGCGGCACTGTCGCAGGATCCGCAGGATGCCTACGCGGCGAAGATCTACTGCTCCGAGGCGTTCGAGCAGGTCGCGTCGGAGACCGTGCAGCTGCACGGTGGTATCGCGATCACGTGGGAACACGACGCGCAGCTGTTCTTCAAGCGCGCCCACGGCACCGCGCAACTGTTCGGGCAGCCGCGCGACTATCTCCTCGCGGTCACCGCCTGACCGCGGGTACCCTCCCTCGGGTGCATCTTCTCGGTCCCGCGACGCTCCCGCCCGATCGCCCCTGCCGCATCGTCGCGGCGGGGGCGTCGGGTTCCGGGAAGACGACCCTCGCCGCCCGGATCGGAGAAGCGCTCAATATCCCTCACATCGAGATCGACGCACTGCACCACGGACCGAACTGGACGCCACAGCCGTCGTTCGTCGACGACGTCGAGGACTTCACCGCGAAGCCGCACTGGGTGACGGAGTGGCAGTACACAGTGACGCGGCCTCTGCTGGCAGACCGGGCCGATCTGATGGTGTGGCTCGATCTCCCTCGCTCCGTCGTGATGCGACAGGTGATCCGCCGGACACTGTGGCGCCGGATTCGCCACGAGGTGCTGTGGAACGGCAACGTCGAGCCGCCACTGTACACACTGTTCACCCGTCGCGAGAACATCATCCGCTGGTCGTGGTCGACACACGGCCTGTTTCCGGCGCGTATCCGCGAGGCCCTCGATCGGCGTCCTGACCTTCCGGTCGTACGGTTGACGAGTCGTCGTGAGGTCGACGACTGGGCAGCGCGCCTGCACCACCGGTGATCGCCGGTCGTCTATGTCCGTCGTACGCGACGGTGACCCGACGCCGACTCTGAGCGGCCGACTCTGAGCGAACGGCACTGCCGTTCGATACTGATCGCGCGAAGGTACCGTTCGCTCGGGGACTTCCACTCATCCCGATGAAGCGCGGCGTCAGCGATCACTTGTCGATCTTGAATATGACCGCTATTGTAATTTCGATCTTGGGGGATAGATCGACCAAACGGGGGACACAAACGTCATGCACATGATGCGCGCAAGTACACTGCTGTCTCTGATCGCCACAATAGCCGTGAGCTCTGCGATCAACGCAAGTATCGCCAGCGCCGAAACACGAAGCGTGTGTGCACCTTCGGGAAAGTGCGTGACTACAAACAACTACTGTTACCCCGATGATGGCTGCGGCCAACGTCTTTACCAGGAAATCAGCAGAAATAATTACTGTTCACCATCCGTGGGATGCGTGACGTTCAACGGACGGAATTATCGCTATATCGGTGGTCCTGAAACAACGCCCGCGCAGCGCCTCGCAGCCCAGAAATGTGCGGCGTCACTGGGCGTGACATGGCTGGGCGCGATTGCATCCGGCGGCGCGGGCCTTACAATTCTCGGTGCCGGCGTATCGTTGTGGGGGTGCGGATAGTGAATTCGGTCGTCAAGTTCATGGTCGGTCGTCAGATCGGGTTCGGAACAGGAATCTTCCTGGCGGCGATCTTCGGCACCCTGTGCGCCTGGTTCGTTGCGACAGATTCAGCAGGACCGGGTATCGCTTTCGGAGCAATCGGCGTCTGCTGGCTGACTGTGGCACTAATCAGTCGGGCCAACGCTCGTCGAGAAGCAGGGACATCACCAAGCAAGTAGGCCCGGCAGCGACCGATAACTGTCACCACTCCACCCCAACTCGGAGCGAACGGTACATTCGTCTTCTGCAATCGATCGGATGTACCGTTCGCTCGAGGTCCGGGCGGGCCGGGGAGTAGCTAGCCTCGTATACATGAGTACTCCCGCCGTCACACTGAACTCCGGAACCACCATCCCGCAGCTCGGGCTCGGGGTGTGGCAGGCCACCAACGACGAGACCGAGCATGCCGTACGCTTCGCGATCGACGAGGCCGGCTACCGGCACATCGACACCGCGGCCGCGTACGGCAACGAGGAAGGCGTCGGTCGCGCGCTCGCGGGCACCACCGTTCCGCGCGAGGACATCTTCGTCACCACAAAACTGTGGAACGCCGACCAGGGATACGAGCCGGCGCTGACGGCGTTCGACGCGAGCCTGTCGAAGCTCGGCACCGACTACGTCGACCTGTATCTGATCCACTGGCCGCTGCAGGACAACGACCGACTGCTGCGCACGTGGGACGCACTGGAGAAGATCGCCGAGTCCGGTCGCGCGAAGGCCGTCGGCGTGTGCAATTTCGAGCCGCACCACCTGCGGTTGCTCGCCGACCGTGGTGGCCTGCTGCCCGCCGTCGACCAGGTCGAACTGCATCCGCATCTGGCACAGACACACATTCGTGCCGCTGCCGCCGAGCTGGGTGTCGCCGTCGAGTCGTGGAGTCCACTCGGCGGTACCAGCGGGTCCGGTTGGGGTCCGGCATCCAAACCGAACACGTTGCTCACCGATCCGATCGTCACCCGTATCGCCGACCGGCACAGCAAGACACCGGCGCAAATTCTGATCCGGTGGCACCTGCAGAACGGGTTGATCGTCATCCCGAAGTCCGTGCACGACGATCGGATCGCCCAGAACATCGCTGTATTCGACTTCGACCTGTCCGAGCTGGATCTGAGCGAGATCGCGACCCTCGACGACGGTACCCGGGTCGGCATACACCCGGACGACATGAATCTCGGCGCACCGTAAGGCCTTGCGTTCGCGGCACCCGAACCCAATAGTGGAACATGTTCTCGTTCAAGTTCGAGTGTTCCACGAGCCCCGGGAAGGCAGCCATGAGCGACACCACGAGCACGCATCTCGTACCTGACTTAGGACATTTCGCTTAGTGCCCCGTTTCGAGGTCGATTCTGGCCAGGATTTCGCGTTGAGCTGGGGGTATCTCGGGTGGGAAGTCTTCGGTGACGCCGTTGATGGCGATGGTGGAGGTC
>NZ_JBAQXC010000269.1:0-8740 GCF_049299235.1 Rhodococcus sp. (in: high G+C Gram-positive bacteria)
TCTCCGCACGTGCCGCCACCGCCGAGTCCGCAATCCTGCACGACGAACTGACCGGAGGCGACCTCACCGTACGGGCCCGCGCGGTAATCAACGCCGCGGGAGTGTGGGCCGGTCACGTCGACCCCTCGATCGCGCTGCGCCCCAGCCGCGGCACGCACCTGGTCCTCGACGCGGGCGCCCTCGGTCATCCGACCGCGGCGCTCACCGTCCCGATTCCGGGCGCGACCAACCGGTTCGTCTTCGCCCTGCCCGCCGAACTCGGCCGCATCTATCTCGGTCTCACCGACGAGGACGCTCCCGGCGACATTCCCGACGTCCCGCGCGCGAGCGACACCGAGATCGACTTCCTGCTCGACACCGTCAACACGGCTCTCGCCGCCGCGCTGACCCGAGCCGACGTGCTCGCCACCTATTCCGGACTGCGCCCGTTGCTGCGGCAAGCCGGGGGTGGTAACACCGCCGATCTGTCCCGGCAGCACGCCGTCGTCCGCGCCGACGGCCGGCCCATCGGCATCGTCGGTGGAAAGCTGACCACCTACCGGAAGATGGCGCAGGACGCGGTCGACGCGGCCGTCGCCGCCACCGGACTGCCCGCCGGTCCCTGCAACACCCACCGGATACCGCTGGTCGGTGCCGCGGACCGGGCCACTCTGGCGCGACTCGCGGCTCCGGAAGCCCTGGTGCGCCGGTACGGGACCGACGCGGTGTTCCTCGCCGCAGATCTCCGGAAACTCGATCCCGTCGCTCCCGGACTGGATGTGTGCCGCGCCGAATTCGACTTCGCGGTCACCCACGAAGGGGCCCTCGACGCAGGCGACATTCTCGACCGGCGCACCCGCATCGGACTCGTCCCCGCAGACCGGGACGCCGCGTACGAGGCGGCATTGTCCGTGTTGGCCGACCATGGACTTGCCTGACCAGCGGTGGTCGGGCAGGCAATGCCGATATGGCAGGCTGTGCCGATGCGAGTTGCAGTGGTGGCCGGACCGGATGCCGGGCACGCGATTCCGGCGATCGAACTGTGCAGGCGGTTGGCGGATGCTGGCGACGATCCGATCCTGTTCACCGGCGAGCGTTGGCTCACGACCGAGATTCCCGGTGTCACCTTCACACTGCTCGAGGGACTCGATCCGAGGCCCGGCGACGACGACCGCGACGCAGGCGCCAAGCTCCACGCCCGCGCCGCGCACATCGCAACCAGCCTCCTGCCGAACCTGAGTGCGCTGCTCCCGGATCTCGTCGTGTCCGACGTCATCACCGCAGGCGGGGGAATGGCCGCCGAATGGCTCGGTATCCCCTGGATCGAACTGTCCCCGCACCCGCTGTACCTGCCGTCGCGGGGTCTGCCGCCGATCGGCAGCGGTCTCGCACCCGGACACGGGATCGGTGGCCGGATCAGGGACGCCGTGCTGCGCCGCATGACCGCCCGGTCGGTGCGGCAGGGCGACCGGGAACGCAGCGCCGCGCGGCTGGGTATCGGCCTCCCCGGGCCGGACCCGGGGCCGGCCGCCCGCCTGATCGCGACCCTGCCCGCCCTCGAGGTACCGAGACCGGATTGGCCCGGCAATGCACACCTGGTGGGTCCGCTGTTGTGGGAACCGACGGAGACGGTGCTCACCCCGCCACCCGGTGCGGGACCGCTGGTGATGGTCGCCCCGTCCACCGCGACCACCGGTGTCGTCGGCATGCTCGACGCTGTGTGCGCCGCGCTGGACGGAACCGGGATGCGGGTCGCGGCGACCATGCTCGACGGCGCCGACGGGGAACTCCCGGACTGGGCGGTCGCGGGGAAGGGGCGTCAGGATGTTCTGCTCGGGCAGGCCGACGTCGTCGTGTGCGGCGGCGGTCACGGCATGCTCGCGAAGGCATTGACGGCGGGCGTGCCCGCGGTCATCGTGCCGGGCGGCGGCGACCAGTGGGAACTGGCCAACCGGGCCGCCCGGCAGGGCAGCGCGGTCGTGGTGCGCCCGCTCGATCCGGTTGCGGTGCTCACCGCGGTCGAAACGATCCTGACCGAGAAGCGATTCGCTGCCGCGGCCCGCAGCGCCGCGGAGTCCGCGACCCGGGTCGAGGATCCGATCGCGATCTGCCGCGCCGTGGCGGGCTGAACGCCGACGCGACCGTTTCGGCGATCGCAGCCGGTGCCCACTACGGTGGGCGGGGTGCGATTGACGGAATTCCACGAGCTCGTCCGGGTCGAGTTCGGTCAGCTTCACGGTGACGCGTTGCTTCGTGACCACGTGATTCTCTCGCTCGGGGGTCTCACCCCGGCCGAGGCGATCGAGTCGGGTCAGGAGCCGCGGGAGGTATGGCGGGCCCTGTGCGCCGAGTTCGACGTGCCGCCGACGCGGCAGTAGCGAGGCCGGTACCGAGTTCCGTCGGCACGGTGGCACCTGCGCCGACCGATCCCGCACCGCTATCCGTTCGAACGCATGTTCGCCTATGCTGGGTGGAGTGTGCGGTGACGTAGTTGTCCACAGCCGCCGGATTCATCCACAGATCCGCCGGCTCACCGGTCGCAGCGACGAACTTGTCGGTGCCGGCCTCTAGCGTCATCGACAAGCAGGACGAGATCCGATGAAGGGGACCCACGATGGCAGCACAGGCACACGACCGCGACAAGGCGCTCGAGCTCGCCCTCGCGCAGATCGACAAGAACTTCGGCAAGGGCTCGGTGATGAGACTGGGGGAGGAAGCCCACCAGCCGATCGCGGTGATCCCGACCGGATCGATCGCGCTCGACGTCGCACTCGGCATCGGCGGTCTGCCGCGGGGCAGGGTCGTCGAAATCTACGGCCCGGAATCCTCGGGCAAGACCACGGTCGCGTTGCACGCGGTCGCCAACGCGCAGGCCAACGGCGGCATCGCCGCGTTCATTGACGCCGAGCACGCGCTCGACCCGGAGTACGCCCGCAAGCTCGGTGTGGACACCGACGCGCTGCTGGTGTCGCAGCCGGACACCGGTGAGCAGGCGCTCGAGATCGCGGACATGCTGATCCGCTCCGGGGCGCTCGACATCATCGTCATCGACTCGGTCGCGGCGCTCGTGCCGCGTGCCGAGATCGAGGGCGAGATGGGCGACAGCCACGTCGGCCTGCAGGCCCGGCTCATGAGCCAGGCGCTGCGCAAGATGACCGGCGCGCTCAACAACTCCGGCACCACCGCGATCTTCATCAACCAGTTGCGCGAGAAGATCGGGGTGATGTTCGGCTGCTTCTCCTACGGCACCCGGGTACAACTCGCCGACGGCACCACCGAGAAGATCGGCAAGATCGTCAACCAGAAGATGGACGTCGAAGTGATGTCGTACGATCCCGACACCGACCGGGTCGTTCCCCGCCGGATCGTGAACTGGTTCGACAACGGCCCGGCTGATCACTTCTTGCAGTTCACGGTCGAGAAGTCCGGCGGCAACGGCCGTTCGCAGTTCGCTGCAACCCCTAATCACCTCATCCGCACCCCCGGTGGATGGAACCACGCCGGTGAGATCATTGCGGGCGACCGGGTGCTGGCGGCGGAACCGCATCGTCTGAGCGATCAGCAGTTCCAGGTCGTGCTCGGGGCGCTCATGGGCGACGGCAACCTGTCGCCGAATCGGTGGGACCGCAACGGAGTTCGGTTCCGGATGGGGCACGACACCGCACCGCACGACTACCTCGACTGGAAGATCGAACTGCTCGGAAACATCGGTTGCTCGACCCGAGTGAACGAGAAGGGAGCGAAGTTCGCCGACTTCACTCCGCTGCCCGAGTTGGCCGAACTGCAGCGGGCGGTCTATCTCGGCGACGGCAAGAAGTTCCTGTCCGAGGAGTACCTCAAAGCGCTCACGCCCCTCGCACTGGCGGTGTGGTACATGGACGACGGGTCCCTCTCCGTTCGTTCGGAGGGGCTGCAGGAGCGCACCGCCGGCGGTAGCGGGCGGATCGAGTTCTGCGTGGAGGCGCTGAGTGAGGGCTCGCGGGTCCGGCTGCGGGACTACCTGCGCGACACCCACGGGCTCGACGTGAAACTGCGGCTCGCGGGCGCGGGCAAGATGACGTACCTGACTTTCGGCACTGCCGCCAGCGCCGCATTCCAGGAGATTGTCGCGCCGTACATGGCGCCGTCGATGGAGTACAAGTTGCTGCCGCGCTTCCGTGGACAGTCCACCGTCACACCGGTGTTCATCGATCCGGAACAGCGCCTGGTGCCCGCACGCGTACTCGACGTGCATGTCAAGCCGCAGACTCGATCAATGCACCGATTCGACATCGAGGTGGAGGGGAACCACAACTACTTCGTCGACGGTGTGATGGTGCACAATTCGCCCGAAACCACCACGGGTGGTAAGGCGTTGAAGTTCTACGCCTCCGTCCGGCTGGATGTGCGGCGGATCGAGACGCTCAAGGACGGCGGCGACGCCGTCGGCAACCGCACTCGCGTCAAGGTCGTCAAGAACAAGGTGTCGCCGCCGTTCAAGCAGGCCGAGTTCGACATCCTCTACGGCCAGGGCATCTCCAAGGAGGGCTCGCTCATCGACATGGGTGTCGAGCAGGGCATCGTCCGCAAGTCCGGCTCTTGGTACACCTACGAGGGCGACCAGCTCGGCCAGGGCAAGGAGAACGCCCGCAAGTTCCTGCTCGAGAACACCGACATCCGCGACGAGATCGAGAAGAAGATCAAGGAGAAGCTCGGCATCGGCGCCGTCGTCACCGACGAATCCGAAGACGCCGACTTCTGACGCACGACCGCGTCGGGTGGTGGGTGCGGCCTCGACGGCCGCAACCCACCACCCTGGCATCATGACCGCCATGACCGCCATGACCCCACGGCCGATTCGATTGTGCTTCTTCGGTGATTCGTTCGTCGCGGGGGTCGGCGACCCCACCCACCGCGGCTGGGTGGGTCTGCTCGCCGAACGAGCCGGGCAGGCACTCGGTGAGACCGATTTCACCGTCTACAACCTCGGTGTTCGCCGCGACACGACCGCCGACGTCCGGGCTCGCTGGTTCGACGAGGTCCGCCACCGCTTTCCGGACGGATGCGACAATCGCCTCGTTTTCTCCTTCGGCGTCAACGACACGACGCGGCAAGCAGATTCGACACGTGTGCGGCCCGAGGACTCGGTCGCCAATCTTGCCGAAATCCTCGACGAGGCTCGCGCCAACAGCTGGCCGGTTCTCGTCGTCGGCCCGCCGCCGATCGCCGACGGCGAGCAGAACGCACGCACCGCACACCTCGACGGCCTGTTCGCTGCAGTGTGTGCGCATCGGAACGTGCCGTACCGCTCGGTTTTCGGGCCACTCGACGGCGACACCGCGTGGATGAGGGAAGCAGCGGCGGGAGACGGGGCGCACCCGGCCGCGCAGGGGTACCGCGACCTTGCGAACATCGTGCTCGACGCATGGAGCACGTGGATCGGCTCGGCCGTCGTTGTCGGTGAGGGACGCTAACGTGCCGGCTATGGACGACGCCGCGATTCCCGACCCGCATTCGACCTCCGCTGCCGGGCGGGGTCGCCGGCGCCCGCGTCCGGAGCCGGTGGGTGGTACCGAAGCGCAGGCCAAGGACGTGTGCCTGCGTCTGCTCACCGACCGGGCGCGCAGCCGTGCCGAACTCGCCACGAAGCTCGACGAGAAGGGGTTCACCGCGGAGATCGCCGAGCGGACCCTGGACCGTCTCACGGCTGTGGGTCTGATCGACGACGCAGATTTCGCTCAGCAATGGGTGCGGTCCCGGCACCTGTATGCGGGAAAAGGCAAACGCGCGATCGCACTCGAACTGCGCCGCAAAGGAATCGGGCAGCAGGAAGCTACGGATGCGTTGGATCAGATCGACAGCGACGACGAACGCGACCGTGCTGTCGAGTTGGTCCGCAAGAAGCTGCGCACCCAGCCGCCGCTACCGACCGAGGGTGATCGACGTGAGATCGCGGCCGAGCGGGACAAGTTGGTGCGCCGCCTGGTCGGAATGCTGGCGCGCCGAGGCTATTCACAGGGCATGGCATTCGATGTGGTGCGCAGCGCGCTCGACGAATCAGGTTCGGAATCGGGCGGTTTCGCAGACGATGGTCTGTGAACTGCACTGAGAACCGATCTCCGATGTGGTACTGGCGGCGCCCGACCCGGCAGAATGTCATCGCCAGTGGGATTCCAGCACATCCACGAGCTCACGTGCACGTTCGTCCGGAAAGAACAACCGGGCCCCGGGAACTTCGACGACCCCGGTCGCTCCAGGGATCAGATCGACGAGCCAATCTGCCCAGGAACGACGAAAGAAGAAGTCGCCGGTGCCCCACACGACAGCGGTCGGCACCTCACACGTGCTGAGAGCCGGACGTATCGGGGCAAGCAGAGTCGGTGTCATCGACGAGAGTAGCGCTGTCATGAAACGAGCGCCCTCGGCGCTGCCGAGTGTCGGTGCCAGGTAGTCGACGATCACGTCGTCGGGCACCGCGGAGACGTTCTGGTAGCCGGTGCGGTAGATGTGCTTGGCGACCTTCGGTATCCGGTCCAGCGGACGAGCCGCATACAACAATCTCGCTTTGGCCGCCCACACGGCGGGCTTGAACGCCGGCGGAGGAAAGTTGCCTTCGGTGTCGCAGTTGGTCAGAGCGACCGACGCGAACCGTGTGGGATCACGAGTCAGCACAACTTGGACGACGGCGCCGCCGGTGTCGTTGCCGACGAGATGGATGTCGCGCACGTCCAGCTCGCGGATGACCGTATCGACCGCGTCCGCAAGCCCCCACACCGAGGGCTTGCCGATCGGCGGGGTGTGTCCGTGGCCGGGCAGATCGATACTGATGCAGCGACGATGGTCGGAGAGCAGTCGGACGCAATTGCGCCACAGTCTGCCGTTGGTGAAAACACCGTGTACGAACAGCGTGACCGGTCCTTGCCCGATATCGGTGTAGCTGATGTCGCCTGCGGTGCGGCGGTGGGCTGCGAATTCGTCGGCCATGGTTGCCTCCTGTGCGCTCGCGAATGCCGACAGCTTGACCTGTTCGGACGCCTGCGATGCAAGGTGGTCAACGCGACGAGATCGACCGGATCGACTGCGACCCCGAGTTACTCGGCGCACTTCCACCGCAGACGACGAGCGCACCGCCACCGTTCACGTCACGGCTTCTTTTCGTCGCCGGTGATGTCCATGCCGGGAACCGCCATCACCGGGACGGTCTGCGGCTCTTCGGGTGCCACGGCGCCCTTCTTGCGGCGACCGGACCGAAGCCACTTCTCGACCCAGGTCGCCAGGGCCGTCAGCGAACTGTTCAACACGATCATGATCGCGGCGACCACCAGCAGCGACGGCAGATAGTTGCCGAATGCCGCACCGAGCTGCTGACCGGACCGCACGACTTCGACGTAGCCGATGAGATAGCCGAGCGCCGAGTCTTTCAGAGCCACAACCATCTGCGAGATGATCGCCGGAAGCATGACCGTGACGGCCTGGGGCAGCAGGATCAAACGCATGATCTGGTTCTTGCGCATGCCGAGCGCAGCCGCCGCTTCGGATTGTCCGCGCGGCAGTGACCGGATGCCGGCACGCACCAACTCCGCGATCACCGAGCCGTTGTAGAGGGTCAGTCCGGTGACCACCGCGGCGAGCGCGAGATACGACGATTTGAACACCCGGTACTCGGCGAAGATCTGGTACAGGAAGATCATCAGGATCAGTACGGGCACCGCCCGGAACAATTCGACGATCGTTCCGGACACGGCCCGCACCCAGCGGTGATCGGACAAACGGCCGATACCGAGCACGAATCCGAGGATCAGTGCCAGCACGATCGACAGGGCAGCGGCGATCAGGGTGCCGCGGATGCCAGGAAGCAGATAGGTGGTCCACGACGTGGATTCGGTGAACGGGTCCCACTTGGCGGCGGTCAGCTGCCCTTTGCTGTCGAGTGCGCGATACACCACGTACCCGGCGGCGATGAGCAAGACGACGACGAGCGCGGAGATCGCGTGGTAGATGGCGCGGGCACGGGGGCCCGGTGCGTCGTAGAGGACGGTTGCGCGGGCGCTCATCGGGCCACCTCGTAGCGCTTTCCGAGCCAGCCGAACAGCAGGCCCATCGGAAGGGTGAGGATCACGAAGCCGAGTGCGAAGATGCCACCGACCAGGAAAATTGCGGCTTCGGTCTCGATCATGGATTTCATGAGCAGCGACGCTTCGGCCACACCGATCACCGAGGCGATCGTCGAGTTCTTCGTCAACGCGATGAGCACGCTGCCGAGCGGAGCGATGACGGCGCGAAAGGCTTGGGGAAGCACGATCAGCCGCAGATTCTGGGCGAAGGTGAGGCCCAGTGAACGGCCCGCTTCCGACTGTCCGACGTGAACGGTGTTGATACCGGAGCGGAGTGATTCACAGACGAACGCGGCCGTGTAGATGCTGAGCCCCAGCACAGCGAGCCGGAAGTTGTTGTCCACCAGGAAGGTCGGCGAATCGGTCGGCGCGAGGTTGACTCCGAGAGTCTGCGAGAGACCGAACAGGCAGAACAGGATGATCAATGTCAGCGGCGTGTTACGGAAGATCGTCACGTACGTGGACCCGACCGCCCGTGCGATCGGGACGGGCGAGACGCGCATCGCAGCGAGGATCGTGCCGAGGATCAGGGCGCCGACCGCGGACAGTGCGGTGAGCTGGATGGTGATCCAGAACGCCTCGATCAGTTGACTGCCATACTTGTTCAACAGATCCACTGGGGAACTCCAGAATTCGATGGGCGAAGCGCGGGCCGGGCGATCCGCGAC